>CAZFQC010000016.1:0-5306 GCA_964520795.1 uncultured Brevundimonas sp. | reverse complement strand
GTCAGCAGGATGTCGCGCGGCTTGACGATCTCGTTGCAGTGGCCGCAGGCGATGCGCGGTGCCAGGTCGTGGCCGCAGGCCTTGTGGATCATGGAGACGCCGGAATCGGCATTGCCATACACATGTTTGGCGCCCCAGCCGTGCAGGGTGACCAGCACGCCGTACAGGTCCTTGCCCTTGGCGGTCAGGACATACTCATTGCGGGGCGGGCGTTCGGAATACAGCTGCGGCTCCAGCACGCCATGCTGGACCAGGCTCTTCAACCGGGCGGCCAGCACATTGCGGGCGACCCCCAGCCGCTCCTGCCACTGTTCGAACCGGCTGACGCCGTTGAAGGCGTCGCGGATGACCAGCAGGGTCCACGGATCGCCGATGACCTCGAGGGTGGCGGCGATCGAACAGCTCTGTCGTGAATAGTCTGCGGTGCGTCCCATACGGACGAAAGTGACCCTGCGTCAGCCGTTTGGCAAGAGGGTTGCCAATCGGAACGGACTAGGTCAGTCTTGTTTAGCTACGGACACGCCGCAGCGTTTCCGGATCCCTCGACTTCGGGCGGAAGCCTCCCCGCTTCCGCCCGCCTTTCCCGCACGGTAGCAAGGCCGCATGACGCAGCAGACCCTCGCCGAGGCCCTGGCCCTGACAGACGACGGAGCCGGCGGATTGACCGCGCGGCTGACCGGCGGCTTTTCCAATGCACCGCAGTCGGCACCGCAGGAACGCGGCGCGCCGTTCGGCGGACTGATGGCCGCGCTGGCCGCCGGGGCCATGCGCCAGGGGCTCGGCATCGAGGCCCCGCTGCAGACCCTGACCATCCAGTACCTCGCGGCCGCCCGCTTCGAGGAGGCGGTCTTCACCCCGACGATGAACCGCGGCGGACGCAACGTCGCCTATGCCTCGGTCACGGGGGGACAAGGCGACCGGGTCGCGATCCAGGCGTTGGGGACCTGGGGCCGCGACGTCGCCGGGCCGGTGCTGACGCCGCTGAAGGCCTCGCCGACGCCGGTTGAGGATCTGGATTCGACCCCACTCGACGCCACCTTCGGTCCCTGGTTCACCCGCCATATCGAGCACCGCTTCGTCGCCGGTCCCAGGCTGTTCGGCGAGAATGCGGGGCGGACCCCCGAACTGGGTTGCTGGATGCGGACCATCGACGGGGCGCCGCTGGACGAGGCCCGGCTGCTGTTCCTGCTGGACGGCCTCTATCCGACCTATTTCACAGCCTTTCCGGCACCGCCGAACATCTCGGCCAGCGTCGATCTGCGCGCCGATCTGCTCTCCGAACTCACGCCCGACACCTCGCCGCAGGGCTGGGCCTGTTTTCACTTCACCAGCCGCGACGTCGGAGGCGGCTGGGCGGTCGAGGACGGGGTGGCCCATGCGCCGGACGGAAGGCCGCTGGCGCTGGTCAGGCAGCGCCGGAAACTGATGCCGACCCGCGGCTAGCTGTGCAGGCCGCGCAGCTGGATCAGGGGGATGACGATGTCCTCCTCATCCTCCAGATGACGCAGCAGGGGACGGGCGTTTCCGTCGATCAGGTCTGACAGACGGTTGGCCTTGTCCGCCGCATCCGGGGCGTTCCCGGCCATAGCCTGATGGAAGGCCAGACCACCCTGGAACAGCGCCTCCAGTGTCTCGTGGATGGCGTGGTGGTCGCGGTCCAGCAGGTCGATGCCCGCGTCGATCTTCGGCTCGATCTTCCGCATCATCGGAAAATAGTGGCCGCTCTCGACCCGGTGGTGGCCGTCGAGGTGCTGCAGGAAGGACTGGAGTGCCGGGATCAGGGACCGGTGCAGGGCAGCAAGGTCGCCGTTCGCCCGCCACTGGCCGACCAGTCCGTCCATATGAGCCTGATGGCCACGGAAGCTGGCGTGCATCTGCAGCCAGAAGGCGGCGGTCTCATCGAGCGCCGAGGGCCAGCGGTCGCGCGGATAGTCGTCCAGCAGCCAGCGGAAGCCGGACGGCAGCCCGGTCCGTGTGGCGAGGGCGTCAGACAACCGCGGTGGTCGTCTTGATGAAACCGCCGCCCAACAGCCGGTCGGGATCGGCCGGATCATAGAGTGCGCAGGCCTGGCCGGGGGCCACGCCTTCCTCGCCCGAGGCGAAGGTCACGGCCACCGCACCCTCGACGATCGACAGACGGGCCGGGGAGGGCGGACGGGTCGAGCGGACGCGCGCCAGCACCGGCGCGCCGGCTTCGGCCGCCGCCTCGATCGAAGGCTCGTCGCCCAGCCAGTTGGTCTCGTCCAGCGTCAGGGACGCGGTCAGCAGGGCTTCACGCGGGCCGACGATAACGTGGCGCTTCACCGGATCCAGCCGGGTCACGAACAGGGGCTCGCCCACGGCGACGTTCAGGCCGCGACGCTGGCCGATGGTGTAGTCGGTGATGCCGGCATGGTCCCCCAGCACCCGGCCGTCCATGTGCACGATCTCTCCCGCCTCGCGCCCCTGCGGACGCAGCCTGTCGATCAGGGTGCGATAGTCGCCGTTGGGGACGAAACAGATGTCCTGGCTGTCCGGCTTGGCGGCGATGCGCAGTCCCAGTTCGGCCGCGACGCCGCGCACCTGGGGCTTTTCCAGATCGGCCAGCGGGAAGCGCAGATAGTCGAGCTGCTGCGCCGTGGTGGCAAACAGGAAATAGGACTGGTCGCGCGAATGGTCGATCGCCTTGCGCATCTGGGCGCGGCCGTCGACGACCGAGCGCCGGACATAGTGACCGGTGGCCATGGCCTCGGCCCCGAGATCGCGGGCGACGTCCAGCAGGTCGCGGAATTTGACCGTCTGGTTGCAGCGGATGCAGGGCACCGGCGTCTGTCCGGCCAGATAGGAGTCGGCGAACTGGTCGATCACCGCGTCGCGGAACCGGCTTTCATAGTCGAGGACATAGTGGGGGATGCCCAGCATCTCCGCCGCCAGCCGGGCGTCGTGAATGTCCTGACCGGCGCAGCAGGCACCCTTCTTCTTCAGCGCCGCGCCGTGGTCGTAGAGCTGCAGAGTCACCCCGACGACCTCATAGCCCGCCTTGTGCAGCAGGGCCGCGACGACGGTGGAGTCCACCCCGCCCGACATGGCCGCGACCACGCGCGAGCCGACCGGCAGTCCGACCGCCGCGCGCGCGGACTCGATCGCCGCATCCATGTCGGCCAGAGACGACATGGGAGCGATGGTCGGAACCGGGCAGATGTCGTCGACGACGGTCATGGCGGGCCATGTAGTGCGAAAGCGGCGCAAATTCGAGGCCCGTCCGGAAACGAAAACGGCCGCCCCCGTCGCCGGGAGCGGCCGTAATCTCGTCGGAGCGGTCGCCCTAGGGGCGGCCGTAGTGCTGGATGCGCGTCGTGCGCAGGCCCTGCATGCCCCATTTGTCGATCGCCTTCTGCCAGGCGAGGAATTCCTCGGCCGTCAGACGA
Source organism: uncultured Brevundimonas sp. (assembly GCA_964520795.1). Lineage (GTDB taxonomy): Bacteria > Pseudomonadota > Alphaproteobacteria > Caulobacterales > Caulobacteraceae > Brevundimonas. The sequence goes on along the minus strand of CAZFQC010000016.1, from coordinate 1,899 downwards.
TAGCGCGCGAGCGCGTCTTCAAGGCTGATCAGTCCACCGCGAACTGCGGCCACGACTTCTGCCTTGCGGCGGATCACCCAGCGGTCCGTATTGGCCGGAGGAAGGTCGTGCAGCGTCAGGGGCGTGCCCGTCGGCCCGACCACATACTGCTCGCCTCGGTTATTCAGACGTCGCTCTTGCAACATGGGCTTCTGCCTCATTCACCACCACCACTATGATCATGACCATAGGGATCCGCGGCTAAGGGCCGTTTAAGCGTCGTGGTGAAGGAAAGGCTAAAATGCCCTCCGTCCACCTTCTCAATATTCAATAAGGGATTCATTGAGGTTTACGGCCCGTTACTCACGTATCAGCGTTTGATGCTGATAAGTTCGGCGAGCATTTCGTCCGCGGTGGTGATGATCTTTGACGAGGCGGAATAGGCGCGCTGGGTGGTGATCAGACCGGTGAACTCGGCGGACAGATCGACGGTTGAAGCCTCCAGCTGCGAAGCACCGATCACGCCCGCGCCGCCGGTGCCGGCCGCCTTGAGATTGTAGGTGCCGGAGCCCTGGCTGACCCGATAGGCATTGCCCGAGGTCTGGGCCAGGCTGTCCGGGCTCGGGAAGGTCGCCAGGGCGATCTGGGCGATCTGACGGGTGACGCCGTTGTCGAAGATCGCGGTGACGAAGCCGCTCTCGTCGATCTTGACCTCGGACAGATTGCCGAAGGCGGTGCCGTTGGTCAGGACGGCCTGGACCACCGATGCGCTGTCGTATTGCGTCAGGCCGCCGGTCGCCGCCGTCAGGTCGAAGGACAGATCCTGATTGTCGATGCCGAGTTCCGGTGCCCAGTTGACCGCGCCCGCGGCCGGCGCAGCGTCGCTCGACGAGCCGAAGGTCAGTTCGGCGGCGTTGACATCGGGGAACAGGGCGCTGGCCCCCAGGGCGGCCATGGCGTCGGCGTCGAGACGGCCGTCCTGCGTAAAGGCGACCAGGCCGGTCCGGATCTGACCGTTCGACAGACCGGCGCCGGAGACGATGTCCGAGGCCGGAATGGCGCGGATCTCGGCGAACCACTGGTTGGGAACCGTGCTCTTCAGGAAGGAGATGGCCACCGTCCGCTGGCCGCCCTTGGAGTCCGAGACGGGAATGGTCAGTTCGAAATCGGGCTTCACGCCGGCGCCGGTCTCGGCGTCCCACATGGCCATGGAGTTGGTCGCAGGGTCATAGGCGTTGGCGCCGACCGGCACGGCCGCGGCGTCGGTCGCCTCGGCGGAGACCAGCTGGCTGGACTTGATGTTGGCGTTCAGCTGGATGCGGGTGGTGGCCTCGGCCGTGCCGCCGACCGAGCCGACGTTGATGGTGCGAAGGCGGTTCAGGTCCGACGGGTCGGTGGCGATATTGCCTTCCGCATCGACCGGCCAGCCCTGCAGATACAGGCCGGCGGTGTTCTTCAGATAGCCCAGATTGTCGACGCTGAAGGCACCGGCACGGGTGAACAGGCGGCCGTCGGTGACCTGCAGGTTCTCGGGCTTTTCGGTGACGACGAAGAAGCCCTGGCCGGCGATGCCGAGGTCGGTGTTCGAGGTGGTGCGCTGCAGCTGGCCGGCCTGGCTGGTGAAGTGGCGGGCCGTGGACAGGACGCCGCCGGCGGAATAGCCGGCACCCTGCGACTGGCTGTTGATCACCGTCTGGAATTCGCTCGCGGTGCGCTTGTAGCCGACCGTGTTGACGTTCGCGATGTTCTGCGAGATCGCCGCGAGGGCGGCGGAGTTGGCGGTCAGGCCGGAAACGCCGGCGAGAAGTGCGCTGTTGATGCTCATGGCGGCAAGCTCCTTACGAGAACAATTTCATTGGGTTGATTGAGGCAGCGATAGAAGCAAGCAGGCCTTCCTCGCCGTCGTCGTTGGCGGGCGGA
>CAZFQC010000015.1:0-23057 GCA_964520795.1 uncultured Brevundimonas sp. | reverse complement strand
CTCGGCGACCGGCGGCGTGACATCGAGGCACGGCGCGAAGCCCTGAACAGCGCCGACGCCGTGATCCTGTGCCTGCCGGATGACGCCGCGAAGGAAGCCGTGGCGATGATCGACAATCCGTCGGTGCGGGTGATCGACGCCTCGACCGCGTACCGGGTCGATCCCGCCTGGACCTATGGCTTTGCCGAGATGGCCCATGGGCCGGGCCGGATGACGCAGGGTGAGAAGATCGCGGGGGCCACGCGGGTGTCGAACCCCGGCTGCTATCCGACCGGTTTCATCGGCCTGGTCCGGCCGCTGGTCAGCGCCGGCATCATCCCGGCCGGCTGGCCGGTGACGGTCAATGCAGTGTCGGGCTACTCCGGCGGCGGGAAGGCGATGATCGCCGAGTTCGAGGCCGGTGGAGCGGGGGCCTTCCGCGCCTATGGCCTGTCGTTGAAGCACAAACATGTGCCGGAAATGACCCTGTACACGGGGCTGGAACGGCCCGTGCTGTTTGCGCCGGCGGTGGCGGCGTACCGTCAGGGGATGCTGGTCGAGGTGCCGCTTCAGCTTGCGGCCCTGCCATCGTCGCCCTCGGTCGAGGTGGTGCACGGCGCCCTGGCCGAGGCCTATGCGGGCTGCCGCTTCGTCGAGGTGGCCGAGCTGGAGGCGACCGAGGCCATGACCGGGATCGATCCGGAAGGCCTCAACGGCACCAACCGTATGCGGCTGCATGTGTTCGGCGACCGGGCCGGGGAACAGGTGCGGCTGGTGGCCCTGCTGGACAATCTCGGCAAGGGGGCGTCGGGGGCCGCGGTGCAGAACCTCAATCTGATGCTGGGTCTGGCGGAGGAGACCAGCCTCACCTGATCCGCCTCGCGCAGAGGTGAAGGACCAACCGGCCCCGGCAGCCGTGTCAGGCCGACACCGCGTTCAGCCCCGCGCGCAACTCACCCGCATCCCGACCGAGCCCGGCCTCCACCGCCGCATGCTCGGCGACCCAGACCGGCGTCGCCGCCGCCAGCAAGGCCCGGCCGGCGTCGGTCAGGGCTGCCCGGCGTCCGCGCCGGTCCTTCAAATCGACCGACACCGTCACCGCCCCCATCCGCTCCAGCGGCTTCAGGTTCGCTGTCACCGTCGACCGGTCCATGACCAGCAGACTGGCCACAGCGCCGATGGTCGGCGGCTCGGGCCGGTTCAGCCCGTTCAGCAGTGAGAACTGGCCGCTGGTGATCCCCAGCGGACGGAAGGCCTCGTCGAACCGCCGCGACAGGGCTCGCGCCGCCCGCTGGGCGTGCAGGCACAGGCAGTGGTCCTTGATGTGAAGCGTGGTCGCCCAGGGCGCCGGGTTTGACATGGCTCAGGATAGGTTGATATCAACTCAACTGTCAATCGGACGCGCCCGCAGGAGCCCCCCATGATCCAGGTCACCGCCTTCCAGTGGGTTCCGCCCTTCGCCCAGGGCTCGGTCCGCGACATCCGCGTCCGCTGGGCGCTGGAAGAGGCGGGTCTGGGCTATGATGACCGTCTGCTGGGCTTCGAGGAAACGGCGACGCCCGAGTATCGTTCGCTCCAGCCCTTCGGCCAGGTGCCGGCGTTCAGCGACGGCAAGGTCGAGATGTTCGAAAGCGGGGCCATCGTCCTCTACATCGCCCAGTCCTCGGATCAGCTGATGCCCGCCGATCCGGCCGGGCGCGCCATGGTCATGACCTGGCTGTTCGCCGCCTCGAACAGCATTGAACCCTGGGTCGCCCCGCTGGCCGACATCGACCTGTTCCACGCCGGCGAGGCCTGGACCGTGGAGCGCCGCCCGCAGGTCGAGGCGCAGCTGCGCAAGAGGCTTGGCGAACTACAAACGGCGTTGGGCGACCGCAAATGGTTCGCCAATGACCGGTTCAGCGCCGCCGACATCCTGATGACCCATGTGCTGCGCGACCTGCGCCACACCGACATCGTCGCCGACTATCCGGCTCTGGCGGACTATGTCGCCCGCGCCGAGGCCCGGCCGGCGTTCAGACGGGCGCTGGCCGATCAGCTGAAGCCGTTCCGGGCGGCCGAGGCGAGGAACCCGGCGCTGGTCGGCGGCGCAGCCTGACATGGCCCGCCTCGTCTTCGACATGAACGTCTCGCTGGACGGCTATGTCGACCACGACAAATTCATGCCCGATCCGGAACTGTTCCGGCACTGGATCGAGGCGGTGCGCACAGCGACCGGCCAGATCTACGGCCGCAAACTCTATGAGATCATGCGCTACTGGGAAGTGGACGATCCCGCGTGGCCCGACGATCATCGTGCGTTTGCGGACGCCTGGCGCAATGAGCGCAAATGGGTCGTCTCCCGCACCCTGACCTCGGTCGGCCCCAACGCCACCCTGATCGCCGAAGACCTGGAGGGGGCGGTCCGCAGGCTGAAGGACGAACTCGACGGAGAGATCCACGTCGGTGGGCCGGTCCTGGCGCAGGCTCTGACCGACCTCGGCCTGATCGACGAGTACCGGCTCTACATCCATCCCGTGGTGCTGGGGCAGGGGGCCCCCTTCTTCGCCGGCCCCCGCCCGCCCCTGCGGATAAGCGCGCACGAGCGGATCGGCGGGGAGGCGATCCGACTCACCTGTGTGCCGGCCTGAGGGCGGGCTGAAAACAGTGTCTTCCCGCCCCCGATAATCTCGCCCCACGCGACCCCCGAAGGCACCTTCTCGACCCTCCGGCGGACGGCGCGCAGCCCCCTGCGACCGTAACTGACGCAGGCGCGTGCATACTGGCTGAATGCCCGCCGGGCCAGTCTTTGACAGTCTTCTTCATCCCCGCCGCGTCCGCCCCAGGACCCGGCGCACGCCCCGCGACCCGCGACGGCCAAACGCGGGAAATCCGGCCCGCAATTTTCCGGGCCGGACCGTACCTTCTCGACCCTTCAGCCGACCAGCGCCGCCCGCTCGTCCGGGGTCAGCATCCGCCATTTGCCCTCGGGCAGGTTGTCGAGTTTCAGTGGGCCGATCCGTATACGGATCAAATCCACGACCTCGAGGTCAACCATCTCGCACATCCGCCGGATCTGCCGGTTGCGCCCCTCGCGCAGGATGAATTTCAGCCGGAAGGACTCCATCCGGCTGACATAGGCCGGCTTCAGCTGACGCCCGTCCAGCATCAGGCCGTGGCGAAGGATCTTCAGCTTCTTCTCGGTGATGTCGCCGGTCACCCGGACCAGATATTCCTTGTCCAGATCGGACTCCGGCCCGATTACCGCCTTGGCCACCACCCCGTCGGACGACAGCAGCAGCAGGCCGCGCGAATCCTCGTCCAGCCGGCCGATCGGCGGCAGGGAGACCTCGTCCGCGGGCGTCACGCCTTCGCCGACCCGGTTGTTGTCGGTGACCAGCCGGACCGCGGGCAGTTTGTTGGGCTCCGGCTGGCCCGAGACATAGCCCATCGGCTTGTGCATCACGATGGTCACGCCCTCGGCCAACTGCGCCGTGGCCCGGTCGCTCAGGCTCAAGGTCTGACCTGGCTCCAGCTTGCGGCCGGCGTCCGTCACCACAGCGCCGTCCACCGAGACCAGGCCGTCGGCGATCAGGGCGTCGGCCTCGCGCCGCGAGCAGACGCCGCTCTGGCCCAGCCATTTGTTGATCCGGACCGGTTCGTCGCCGTCATAGGTTCTGGAAAACGCCATGCCGGTCCGTAGCCGCCGCGGGCGGGCGGGTCTAGCCGCCCAGGGCCGCAGCGATGGCCGCCCGGGCGACCTCGTCGTCCTGCGCCGAAGACGCCCCCGACACGCCGATGGCCCCGACCACCCGGCCGTCGACCACGATCGGCACGCCGCCGGCGACCGGCACAATCCCGTCGATGGCCAGCAGGGCCATACGCCCGGCGGCCAGCCGCTCTTCGGCCGAGGCGGAAGAACTGCGGAACCGCGCCGCGGACCGGGCCTTGGCCTGGGCGACATCGATCGAGCCGTACTGGACGTCATCCATCCGCCCGAAGGCGACAAGCTCCCCCGACGGCTCGACCACGGCGATGGCGAGGCGGAAGCCGCGGGCGCGTCCGGCCTCGACGGCCCGCTCGACCAGCGCCTGCGCCGTCTCCAGCCCGATCGGCGCGCCATAGGACAGGGGCGGAGCCGGGGCGGCGGTGGGCGCGGGCGTCGGCGGGGTCTGCCCCCAGGCCGGTGCCGCAACGGCCAGTGCGGCCACAACAAGCAGGAGAGGTTTCATTACAGCGCTTCCGATCCGGTTCAGCCAGCTTCGCCGGGATGCCGCCACATCCCCGCCGGAAGCGCAAGGTCGCTCAGGCCCGCCGGAACAACAGCATCAGATTGTTGGCCGGCATTTCGATCCGTCGCGTCAGCGCCAGCCCCCCGGCCTTCGCCACCGCCACCACCGCGTCCCGGTCCCTCAGGCCCCAGGCCGGATCGCGGGCTTTAAGGCTTTCGTCGAAGGCGGCGTTGGAAGGGGCCAACGGTCCCTCCGCCTCGCGGTACGGCCCGTACAGGACCAGCAGCCCGCCGGTCGCCAGCCGGGTCCCGGCCAGCGCCATGAGCCCCTCGGTCGCCGCCCAGGGGCTGATGTGGATCATGTTGATGCAGACCACCGCTTGCAACGGCCCCTCGGGCCAGGTCGTCGAATCAACCACGTCCAGCGCCAGTGGCGGGCGCAGGTTGGGCAGGTTGGCCGCATGGGCCCATGCCGCGATGCTGCCCCGCGCCTCCGCCGACGGATCGCTGGGCGTCCAGTCCAGTCCGGGCAGGGCGCCCGCAAAGGCGACGGCGTGCTCGCCCGATCCCGCGGCGATCTCCAGCACCCGCCCCCGGGCCGGCATATGCGCCTTCAGAACCTCCAGGATCGGCCCTGTATTCCGCGCCACAGCGGGCGAGGCGAGGGCACCTTCGGGAGTCGCGGAGATCGGATCCATCGTCTGCATCGCCGACCCGATAACCCGCGCCGCCGCTCGCCGCGACCGGAATTATGCAGGCATCGCCGGGCGACCCGCTCGCGAGAGGTTGAAACGTGCATCGGTTGACGCCGCGTCGCCTAAGGTGTCATTCCGCCGCTGAAACACTGCGTGATGAGCACGCAAGGGAGCGCCACGGCGGCGTCAGATCGCCGGGCAGACGTTCAGGAGAGTTCGCGTGACCGCATCCGCCATCCCGGGTCTGCACCCGGCCCCGACCCGTCACGCCGGCCTCGTCGCCTGGGTTGAGCAGATCGCCGCCCTGACGAAGCCCGCCCGCGTGCACTGGTGCGACGGCTCGGAGGCCGAAAAGGCAACCATCGTCGCCGACCTGATCGGCAAGGGCACCCTGCGGGAGCTGGACCAGACGAAGCGCCCCGGCTGCTACCACGCCGCCTCGGATCCCAAGGACGTCGCCCGCGTCGAGAGCCGCACCTTCATCTGTTCAGCCGAAGAGATCGACGCCGGCCCGACCAACAACTGGTCCGATCCGGTCGAAATGCGCGCGCGCCTGAACGGCCTGTTCGACGGCTGCATGGCCGGCCGGACCATGTATGTCGTGCCCTTCTCCATGGGCCCGCTGGGCTCCCAGCTCAGCGCCCTCGGCGTCGAGATCACCGACAGCGGCTACGTCGCCATCTCGATGGGCGTCATGACCCGCATGGGTCAGCCCGTGCTGGACCTGATGGGCGGGGACGGCGTCTTCGTCCCGGCCGTCCACACCCTTGGCGCCCCGCTGGCCGACGGCCAGGCGGATGTGCCGTGGCCCTGCAATGACGACAAATGGATCGTCCACTATCCCGAGACCCGCGAGATCTGGTCCTACGGCTCGGGCTACGGCGGCAACGCCCTGCTGGGCAAGAAGTGCTACGCCCTGCGCATCGCCTCGGTTATGGCCCGCGACGAGGGCTGGCTGGCCGAGCATATGCTCATCCTCAAGCTGACCGACCCGAAGGGCCGCGCCAAATACGTCGCCGCCGCCTTCCCCTCGGCCTGCGGCAAGACCAACCTCGCCATGCTCCAGCCGACCATCCCCGGCTGGACCGCCGAGACCATCGGCGACGACATCGCCTGGATGCGGTTCGGCGACGACGGCCGTCTGTACGCCGTCAACCCGGAAGCCGGCTTCTTCGGCGTCGCCCCGGGCACCAGCCGCAACACCAACCAGAACGCCCTGGCGACGATGGCCACCAATACCGTCTTCACCAACACGGCCCTGACCGCCGACAACGACGTCTGGTGGGAGGGTCTGTCGAAAGTGGCCCCCGAGGGTCTGACCAACTGGAAGGGCGCCGCCCACGACCCGGCCTCGGGCGAGCCCGCCGCGCACCCCAACGCCCGTTTCGCCGCCCCGGCCTCGCAGTGCCCGACCATCGCCCCCGAGTGGGAGGATCCCCGGGGCGTGCCGATCGACGCCATCCTGTTCGGCGGCCGCCGCGCCTCGGCCGTGCCGCTGGTGACCGAGGCCTTCGACTGGGAGCACGGCGTGTTCATGGGCTCGTCGGTCGCCTCTGAAGGCACCGCCGCCGCCGAAAACGCCATCGGGGCCCTGCGCCGCGATCCCTTCGCCATGCTGCCCTTCTGCGGCTACAACATGGGCGACTATTTTGCCCACTGGCTGTCGATGGCCGGCAAGACCGAGGCGGCCAAACTGCCGCGCCTCTATTTCGTCAACTGGTTCCGCAAGGGCGAGGACGGCAAATTCGTCTGGCCTGGTTTCGGCGACAACGCCCGCGTGCTGAAGTGGATCGCCGAACGCCTCGACGGCACGGCCGAGGCTGTCGACACCCCGGTCGGCCGGGTGCCGTCGCGCGACGCTCTGGACCTGTCGGGCCTGACCCTCTCGGAGGCCGACCTGTCCACCTTGCTGGACGTGGACGCCGAGGTCTGGGCCGAGGAAGCGGCGCTGATCCCCGAGTTCTACGCCCTGTTCGGCGACCGCCTGCCCGCGGCCCTCTGGGACCAGCATGCCGCGCTCACCGGGCGCATCGACGCGACCCGCGCAGCGGCCATCGCCGCCGAGTAGCGATCGCGCCTTGCATTCCCGGCCCGGGCGGTCGATCTGATCGCCCGTGACTTCCTCTCCTGATGTGATCGTGATCGGTGCCGGCGTGCTCGGCCTCTGCACGGCGGCCGAACTGGCCGGACGCGGCCACGCCGTGACCGTACTCGATCCCGGCGGCGCGAATGCCTCCGCCATCGCCGCCGGCATGATCGCCCCGGCGCTGGAGAGCCTGCTCGAGGACCTGACCCCCGACCGCGCCGCCCTGCTCGGGCGGGCCCGCGATCTGTGGCCGGCGTTCGCGGAAGCCCATGGCCTCAGGCTGCTGCGCGAGGGCGCGGCATGGCGGGGTCCTGACGTGGAACCCGCCGTCTCGAGGCTGCACGCCCTGGGCTTTGATGCCTCGCTTGACGGCAGCGACCTGGTCACGGCCGACGACTGGCGGATCGAGGTCGGGCCGGCGCTCAAGGCCCTGGCGCGAACGCCGGGCCTTGCGCTCGTGCGCGGCCAGGTCGCCCGCCTTGCGGGAGACACCCGGCGCTGGCGGGTCGAGGCCAACGACGGCCGGGTCTGGTTCACGGCCACCGTGGTTCTGGCGACCGGCGCCGCGGACCCGATCGTCGGCCTGCCGGACAGTGTCTTCGCCGGGGTGTCCGCCATCACGCCGATCCGGGGCCAGCTGACCTTCGTTTCCACGGCCGTTCCGCCGCGCGTGGTGCGGGGCACAGGCGTCTATGCCGCGCCCGGCGACGGCGGCGTCGTCATCGGTGCGACCATGGAGCCGGGGCGTCGCGACCTTGAGCCCGATCCGGTTGAGGCTGCGCGTCAGGTGGCGGCGGGTCTGGCGCTGCTGGATGTTGCGGGCGAGGTTGGTCCAACGCGCGTCGGCATACGCGGCGCGACGGCAGACGGTCTGCCGATGGCGGGACCCACACTTGAGCCCGGCCTGCACCTGGCCCTGGCGCCGCGCCGCAATGGCTGGCTGATGGGGCCGATGGTCGGCAGGATTGCGGCCGACGGGATCGAGGGCAGGCCGCCCCTGGCGGACGCCGCCGCCCTCGATCCGCTCCGCTTCGCCTGATCAGTCTTCCGGCAGGTTGAAGCGCAGGTTGATGTTCACCCGCGATCCCTCCGCCGCGCCGTTGACGGTGCGCGGATTGACCCGGAAGTGGCGCGACAGACCCTGGGCCGCCCGGCCGAAGCCGTAGCCTCCGGGTGTCTCCTGCGAGACGTTGCAATCGGTCACCGCGCCTGTCGGCAGCACCAGGCAGTTCAGGGATGCCGAACCCGCCACGCCCGCCATGATCGCCCGGTTCGGATAGGCTCTCATCATCTGGTCGGCTGAGGGCTGACGCGACCAGCTGGGATTGCGGATGATGGCCGGGGGCTGCGGTTGCACGGTCTCGACCGGTGCGGCGTCGTTGACCGGTTCCGGCGAAGCTGTCGTGGTGGTGATGCTGGTGCTTTCAGCAACAGTCTCGCCCCGGGTCACGGCAACGGTCTCGACATCACGGGCAGGAGTCGTGGGTTCGTTGACCCGGGTATTGGGCGGTGCCGGATCGACCGGCGTCAGCTTTGGCTTGGGCTCGGGCCGGACGATGGTCACATCGAACGGATCCGACGTCGGCACCGGGGTGACCGCGGGCATTTCGAACCGCTGATAGTACATGACCGCACCCAAGCCGACGTGGGCGGTGACCACGATGCCGACGGCGATCCAGGTCGCGCGTGAAAAGCGGGGCGTCTTTCGTTCATTGAAATCGATGGGGCTCACCAGTCCGGGGCCGCCTGCAGTCTTGATCATCATGGCCGTGTCATCCCTGTCTATCGCCGTCCCCACAGCGTCCCACGGGCAAGTTGAGCGCTGACCTGACGGCAAGTTTTGGGCGAGACCTGCCTTGAAAGCGCCACCGAACGAGCGACGGTCGAAGGTTAAGAGTCTGTGGACCGGAAGATCACTGTTAGGATTTGATTAACCACGAACCCCCAGCGTCATGACTCATGAACATCGGAGCGATTCCATCCGCTGGCGGGGTTGAGGCAGCCATTCGGCGCGCCTCGAACGCGACCGGCGTGGACGCGGATTTTCTGGTCCGGACGGCGCGTCGCGAAAGCGCCATGAACCCGTCGGCCCGCGCGCCCACCTCGTCGGCGGCCGGACTGTTCCAGTTCATTGAACAGACCTGGCTCGGCACGGTGAAGGCGCACGGCTCCAAGCATGGCTACGGACAATACGCCGATCTGATCTATCGCGGCGGGGACGGACGCTGGCGGGTCGAGGGCTCTGCCCGGAACATTGTACTGGACCTGCGTTTCGACCCCCAGGCGGCCTCGACGATGGCCGCGGAACTGACGGCATCGAACGCCGCCTATCTGCGAGGCCGGTCCGGACGGGAACCCGGGGCGGGAGACCTGTACGCCGCCCACTTCCTCGGCCCGGCGGGTGCCGCACAGCTGATGGACGCCATGGACCGGCGTCCCGGAGCCAGCGCCGTTGCCCTGTTCCCGGAGGCGGCTGCGGCCAACCGTTCGATTTTCTATCGCGATGGTCGCGCGGCCACTGTGGCCGAGGTTCACGCCAACCTGCAGCGCAGCGCAGGCGACGGGGCTCCAGCCTCAGGGGCCGGTTCGGTTCCCGCCGCCCCTGACCTGACCGAGCGCGACCAGATGCTGGCGGCACGGCTTGATCGACTGAAGCAGGACCAGAGCCTTCTGGCCCTGCTCATGGGACAGGACGGCGAGGGCAAGGGTGGCGGCTTCGGCGGTGCCTTCGCGCCGGAAACCGCAGGGAATATCTGATCCCGATTCCGGCGATGGTGAACCGCCCGTTAAGGATGGCGGGCCGATGCTGACGGGGAAATCCTGGACCCGCTCATGACCGCCTACCGCGCACGCCTGACCGAGATCGACATTCGCCGCCTGATCAAGGCGACCGATGCGGATGAAAGGGCCGCTGCGGCCCACAAGCTTTGCCGCAGCATGGAAAAGGCGGAACTCCGCGACGAGGACCGCGAGGCGGCGCAGAAGATCCTGCGCATGCTGGCCCAGGATGCGGCCGAGCTGGTGCGCCGCGCGATGGCCGTAACCCTGAAATCGTCGGATCTTATTCCCCGGGATGTCGCCAGAAAGCTGGCGGCCGATGTCGACAGCGTCGCCCTGCCGATGATCAACTTCTCTCCGGCCTTCACCGACGAGGACCTGATCGAGATTGTTCAGGCCGGATCACCGCTGCGGCAGGTCGCGGTGGCCGGCCGGCCGGACGTCGGGCGGGACGTCGCGACCGCCCTGGCCGAGGTCGGCTGCGAACAGGCCGTCCGCACCCTGGCCGCCAACGACAATGCCGACGTCGCCGAGGCGGCCCTGGGGCGCTGCATCGATCGATTCGGAACCTCGCCCGAGATCGTGGCCGCCATTGCCTATCGTCAGGTATTGCCGTTGTCGGTGACCGAACGGCTGGTTGAACTGGCTTCGGAGGCGGTGCGCGAGCACCTGGTCACCCGTCATGCGGTGGCCCCGGAAACCGCCATCCGTCTGGCCGCTTTCGCTCGCGAGCGGGCCACGGTCGATCTGGTGGATCAGGCGTCAAGCCATGCCGACCTGCCGCAGTTCGTGGCCAAGCTGAACGCCCGCCGCGTTCTGACCGCTTCGCTGCTGTTGCGGGCGCTGGCGCGCGGGCAGATGGCGCTGTTCGAACACGGGATCGCCGAGCTGGCGGGAACGCCGCATGCGCGGGCGTGGCTGATGATTCACGACGCCGGACCGCTGGGGCTGAAGGCCATCTATGACCGCGCGGGTCTGCCGCCCCGTCTGTTCCAGGCCTATCGCGCCGGTGTCGACACATGGCGCACGCTGCAGGCCGAGGGCGTGGATACGTCCGGTGACGCGTTCCGGCAGCAGATGCTGGAGCGTTTCCTGACCCAGCGCCCGAACGCGCCGCGTGAGGACCTCGCCTATCTGATGGAGCGGCTGGACCACGACCCCCTGCCGGCCAAGGCCCCCGTCCGCGTCGCCGCCTGACAGCAAGACGCCCGCCGGAGGCGGGCGTCAGCGGCATCTTGAGGAAAGCCGGTATCAGCTGAGGTGGTCGGCGACCCGCGCTTCCAGGGTTTCAGCCAGAATCTTGCCGACCGGATGGTCGTCGGTCTGGATCCCGTCGCGAACGACGGCCTTGATCGCATCTATATGGGCGTCCAGCAGCACCATCGGCGCGGCCATACGCTTGGCGGGATCATCCATCATCTTGCAGAGCGAGCCGGCGAGCCGGGTCACCAGCGGATATTGATAGGTGGAGCCGAGGCCCTTCAGGTCATGGGCGCGGAAATAGAGCGCCTCGGCCGAGACGGCATCATAACCCGTGGCACGAATGTCGGCCTGGGCCTGGTCAAGCTTGACGATCTCGTCCTGCAGCCATTGGCCGAACTGCGAGGACATCGCCTGCAGCGCCTGTTCGGCCTTGGCGATGGCACCGGCGTCGATGCCGCCAAAGCCTCCGCCGACCTTCAAGCGAAGGGTGTTGGGCGGACGAATGACCTGGGCCGGGTTGCTCACGGCTGACTCCTGCGAACGGACTGAAGGAACCCTCGCATCCACGTCCTTAAAAAGCGGTGCACGTATTTCAGGAGGCGAACTGCTCCGCCAGGACCCGCTCCTCGAAGGACCGGCCGGCGTCGAACAACATTGTCAGGGCGATGTCCCGGCGCTCGCGGACCTCGACCCGGGCCACCCGCCGGATCTCGAGATCATCGGCCGTGGCGCTGACGGGCCGCTTGTCCGGCTCCAGAACCTCAAAGCACACCTTTGACTGATGCGGGAGCAAGGCGCCGCGCCAGCGTCGCGGCCGGAAGGCGCTGATCGGGGTCAGGGCTAGCACGCGCGAGTCGAGCGGAATAATGGGGCCGTGCGCTGACAGGTTGTAGGCTGTCGATCCAGCCGCTGTGGCCAGCATGCAGCCGTCGCAGGAGAGCTCCTCGAGCCGGACGCGGCCGTCGACCGAGATGCGGAGCTTGGCGCTCTGGCGCGTCTGGCGCAGCAGGGAGACCTCGTTGATGGCCAGGCCACTGTGCGCCTGGCCGGCCTCGGTCCAGGCGTCCATCTGCAGGGGATGGATCACCGCGCGTCCCGCTCCCGCCAGCCGCTCCAGCAAGCCCTCTTCTTCAAAATCATTCATCAGGAAGCCGACGGAGCCACGGTTCATGCCGAAAACCGGGGTGCGCTGGTCCATCACTGTGTGGAGTGTCTCGAGCATGAAGCCATCGCCGCCGAGGGCCACGATGACCTGGGCGTCGGCCGGATCCGCCGATCCATAGCGGGCGATCAGCCGTTGGCGCGCGGCTTGCGCCTCGGGTCGATCCGAGGCGGCGAAGGCGATGCGGATGGCGGGTGGAGCGGGTTCGTTCACGAGTGCACGCAAGCCGAGCCGGAAGGCGAAGTCAAACGGCGGTTTTGAGTTCGCCGTTTTCGTCGCCGATCAGAACCTTGAATGCCCGCGCTGCTGAGCCTTGCGACAGGGCCCCCCGCAACCAGACCGGTTCCCCCCGATCCCCCGGCAGGGAGTCATTGAGCTTTCGCAGTTCCACGAGCAGGGTCGGGAAGACGGCGCGGTCTATCCCGACTGCAGCGCAGGCATAGTAGAGCGCTTCGGGCGTCGGCGACGCCAGCGCCGTGCGCACCTGGCCGACCGCGAATCCTCCCAGCGCCGCCAGACCGTGCGTGAACAGACTCAATCGCTTCTCACGCACGGCGCGGATCAACAGACCGGCGCGCAACTGGCCGGCGGACTGCAGCTTGTCGATCAGCCGCCGCTCCATCTCGTCGCGGTCGCCCTGGTCCACAGGGTCCGGTTCCGCCTCACCGGGTCGCATGGCCCCCTGGACGGCGTCGTGGACCGCGGCGCCGAGCGCCTGCTCATCGACAGTGAAGCGGGCGGCGATCGCCTGGCGCAGCGCCACGCCGACCCACTGGTAAAGTTCTCCGGCCAGGGCCTCGGTCAGCAGGGGGTGGCGGGTCAGAGGACCGCGCAACGCGGCAATGCGGCGGGAATGCTCGACCAGCCGGCGCACGCCGTCGGTGCTGATCTCGGCCGTACGGTTGGTGGTCAGGGCCATAAGGACGGCCGGTTCAGCCTGGTCGATCACGGCGTCCGCCACCCTGCCGCTGAGCTGGGGGCGACGGGCGACGGCGATCTGGTGCTCGAGCGAGGCCTGGAGCAGGACCCGCAACAGGTCTTCATCCTGCAGGATGGGGCTGCATTCGAGGATCGGCCGGGCAATCTCGATCTCATCGAGGGCGAGCACATTGACCAGGGCGGCGGGCGCCCATTCAGCAAGCGCCAGCTTCTCCGACAGGACCTTGCGGATATCGCGCTCGGCCTGGCGGGCCAGGGTCAGGAATATCTCGCTCAGGACCGGGGAGACCTCCCCCGATGGCGGACAGGCGTCGCAGAGGGCCACGACGCCCAGCAACAGGCGCTGGCGGGCCTCCGTACTGGGGTTTCGGGCCAGGGCCAGCAGGTCGCTCGGCCGCGGCGCGGCGGCGTCGGTGCGACTGGCAGGCACGAGTTGGACGGGAACCACAGGCGTCTCCGGCGCGCGGACGATAGGTCGGCAGGTGTGAAGCTAGGCCGGGCCCACTAAGACGCAGTTAACGGAAGCTGAATCTTGACGCCGGCCTCACACAGCGCGAGCGTGCGCGGCCAAGTAGAAAAGGACCGGGGACATGGCCGACGGAGCCGCTGTTTCACTCAAATCCAGGGTGTCCGAGGCGGAGTGGACCGCCCGGGTCGAACTGGCGGCGCTTTACCGCCTGGTGGCGCTGCACGGGTGGGACGACATGATCTTCACCCATGTCTCGGCCCGCGTGCCGGGACCGGAGCATCATTTCCTGATCAACCCGTACGGCTATTATTTCGAGGAAATGACCGCGTCCTGCCTGGTCAAGGTCGATCTGGACGGCAACATCGTCCAGGACACCACCAGCTTCATCAATCCGGCGGGATTCACCATCCATTCGGCCATTCACGCGGCCCGGGAGGACGCTCACTACGTCATCCATCTGCACACGGTGGCAGGCGTCGGGGTGGCCGCCCAGAAGGAGGGCCTGCTGCCGATCGGCCAGAACGCCTGTCTGCTTCAGCACCAGGTCGCCTATCACGGCTATGAGGGTCTGGCGCTGAACCATGACGAACGCGAACGTCTGGTGGCCGATCTGGGTGACAAGCCTCTGATGTTGTTGCGAAACCACGGCACGCTTGCGGTCGGTAGGACCGCGGCCGAGGCCTGGATCGGCATGTTCTTCCTCGAGCGGGCCTGCGCGCAGCAGGTGGCGGCGCTCTCGGGTGGACGGGACCATGTGCTGATCGCGCCGGACGCGGCCCAGGCGGAAACCCGTGAGCAGGGCAAGGGCATCGGGTTCGTCTCCGCCCTGGCCTGGCCCGGTGCCCTTCGGATGCTGGACCGGAAATCGCCGGGATACGACGTGTGAGACCGACCGGCGGACTTCTGGCCGCGATAGCCGTGATGGCGATCGCAGGGCCCGCGTTCGCCGGCCCCTGGACCCAGCCGAAGGGCCAGGGGCAGTGGATCGTCAAATATGAGGATATGCGGGCGGACCGCGGCTTCGATCCGGACGGTTCGCTGGCCGACCTGCCGGCTGAGCGACGCGACACGGCGGCCGGAGTGTTCGTCGAATATGGCGTCACCGACCGCCTGACGGTGCAGTTCAAGGGGGACTGGCAGTCGGGCCAGGACGCCTTCGTCGACTATGAAGGTCGGGGACCGCTCGAGATCGGCGTGACCTGGCAGGTCTGGCGGGATGATCGGGCCGCCGTCAGCCTTTACGCCGGCTATGCGGATGGCGGGGAGGGGCGAAACGCCGGCTATGCCGCGCCTGGCGAGGGCGACAGTGACTGGGAGATGCGGGCCGCGGTGGGGCGTTCGTTCGGCGGCTCGGGGCGCTGGGGCTCCCGCGGCTCCTTCGTCGACCTTCAGGTCGCGCGTCGCCTGCGACAGGGTTTGTCAGACGAGACCCGCATCGACGCAACGGCCGGCACCCATCTCGGCGACGACTGGACGCTCTTGGCCCAGACCTTTGCCGGTCAGGCTGACGACGACGGACCGCGCTGGCTGTCCGTCGAGGCTTCGGTGGTTCGCGACTTCGGCGACTGGAGTGTCCAGGCAGGCTGGCGTCAGGCCGTTGCCGGCCGCGAGACCCCCGAAGGCGGCGGACCGGTCGTCGCGCTCTGGCGGCGGTTCTGACCGCGACACTCCGTGCGCATTTTGCGCGACGGAAAGGGGTAGAGGATCCGTTACAAGCACACCCGTTGCGTCGACGGCGGCAGCCGCCCGGTCGGCCAGTCCACTCACCAGAGAGCCTTCCGCGTGATCAAACGCCACTTCTTCCTCGTAGCCGCCGCCGCTCTTCTGGGCCTGATGATCGTGGCCGTGGTCCTGAGGATGGCCTTCGCGGGCGACGAAAAGGCCGGCGGTGGTCCCGGCGGCCGCGGCGGTCCCGGCGGTGGCCGCGGACAGACGGTCTCCGAAGCCGTGATCGCCGCCCGTTCCTTTACCGATGAGATCCGGGTCCTCGGCGTCGCGCGCGGCCGTCGCTCGGTCAACATCACCTCCTCCACCAGCGAACTGATCACCCGGGTCCTTTTCACCGATGGCCAGAGGGTCCCGGCGGGCGCGCCGCTGGTCGAACTTCAGGCACGCGAGGAAGACGCCGGCATCATCGAGGCGCGGGCCCAGGTGGCCCAGGCCCAGCGACAGTTCGATCGTTTCAAGACCCTGGCCGATCGCGGCATCGCGCCGCGCGTGACCGCAGAGGACGCCGAGACGGCGCTGGCGACCGCCCAGGCCTCGCTGACGGCGGCCCAGGCCCGTCGCGGCGACCGCCTTATCCGTGCGCCGTTTGCGGGCGTGCTGGGCCTCAGTTCGGTTACGGCCGGCACACTGGTCAGCCCGGGCGGGGTCATCACGACCCTGGACGATATTGACGTCGTCCGTGTCGATTTCCCGGTGCCCGAGCGCTACCTCGGGGTTCTGCGCGCGGGGACGCCGATCGGGGCGACCATCGACGCCTATGGCGATGAGGTGTTTGGCGGCCGTATCGCCCTGATAGACACCCGTATCAACGAACAGACCCGGGCCGTGACGGCGCGGGCCGAAATTCCGAATCCGGGTGCCCGCATCCGGCCCGGCATGGCGGTGCGGGTCGCCATCCAGCAGGGCCAGCGCACGGCGCCGGCCGCGCCGGAAGCGGCCGTCCAGTATGAAGGCGACGGCGCGTTCGTCTATCGCATCGCCCGAGGCGACGGCGGCTCGACCGCCCAGCGGGTCGAGGTCGAGACCGGCTCGGTCGAGGGCGGCTATGTGGAAATCCTGTCCGGCCTCAACATCGGGGATCGGATTGTCGGTTCGGGCCTGAACCGCATTCAGCCCGGCGCTCCGGTCCGCGTGGCCGGGCAGGGCGGGGCCCGGGGCGGCCGTGCCCCGGCGTCGGCTCCGGCGCGGGGTGCCGCCCAATGATGCTGTCCGATCTGGCCGTCCGACGCCCGGTATTCGCGGCGGTCGCCGCCATTGTCCTGTGTGTGATCGGCGCTGCGGCCTTCTTCTTCCTTCCGGTCAGGGAACTGCCTGACGTCGATCCGCCGATCGTATCGGTCAGCACCAGCTACGCGGGGGCCTCTGCCGAGGTCATCGAGAGCCGGATCACCGAGCCGATCGAACAGCAGATCGCCGGCATCCAGGGCGTGGAGCGGATCAATTCGTCCAGCCGCGACGGGCGGTCGAACGTCTCGATCGAATTCTCGCTGGATCGCAACATCGACGACGCCGCCAACGACGTGCGTGACCGGGTATCCCGCGTCGTCGGGCGTCTGCCCGACCAGGCCCAGCCGCCGGAAGTGTCCAAGGCGGACAGCGACAGCCAGCCGATCATGATCCTGTTCCTGCGCTCGACGTCGATGAACCGGCTCGAGCTTACGGACTATGCCGACCGCTATCTGATCGATCGCCTCGCCACGGTGCCGGGCGTGGCCCAGGTGCAGATCTATGGCGAGCAGCGCTACGCCATGCGCATCTGGCTGGACGCCGCGGCCCTGGCCGCCCGGGGCCTGACGGTCACGGACGTCGAGACCGCCCTGACCGCCCAGAACGTCGAGCTGCCGGCCGGCCAGCTGGAGTCCGGCCAGAAGGACTATACCGTCCGGGTCGCCCGGACCTATGCCCGCGCCGAGGACTTCCGCCAGCTGCCGATCGGCACGCGCGGCTCGGGGGGCGTCGTGACGGCCCAGAGTGGCGGCGCGACAGCCCTGCCCAGCGGCGCTTCCGGCGCCATCCAGGGACAGTCCGGCTATGTCACCCGGCTCGGCGACATCGCCCGCATCGTCGAGGCACCGGCGGAGGACCGCCGTCTGTTCCGCGGCAACGGGCAGGACCAGATCGGCCTCGCGATCACGCGTCAGGCGCAGTCCAACGACCTCGCCATCTCCGAAGGCGTGGAGGCCATGATCGAGCAGGTCCGGTCCAGCCTTCCCGAGGGAACCGAGCTGGTCGTCGGATCGGACAATTCGGTCTTCACCTCGCACGCCATCGACGAGGTCTGGATCACCATCGGCATTTCCCTGGCGCTGGTCGCCGTGGTGAATTTCATCTTTCTGGGCAGCGTGCGGGCGGCCTTCATTCCGTCCATCGTCGCGCCGATCTGCCTGCTGTCGACCTTCATCATCCTCGCCCCCCTGGGCTTCTCCCTGAACCTGCTGACGCTGCTGGCGCTGGTGCTGGCCATCGGCCTGGTGGTCGATGACGCGATCGTGGTGACCGAGAATATCCAGCGCCGCCTTGACCACGGCGAACCGCCGCTGGTGGCGGCGGAGCGGGGCGCCCGTCAGGTGTTCTTCGCCGTTGTGGCGACGACGGTGGTGTTGCTGGCGGTGTTCGCCCCCCTGCTGTTCCTGCCGGGATACGTTGGCCGGCTGTTCGTGGAACTCGCCGCAGCAATCGCCGCGGCCGTGGCCTTCTCGGCCTTCCTCGCCCTGACGCTCTCCCCGATGCTGGCGTCCCGCATCCTGCGACCCGCGAAGACCGGGGGCTGGGTGGCGCGCAAGGTCGACCGCGCCATGGAGGCGTTGCGCAACTCCTATCAGAACTCCCTGCAGGCCATGCTCGGCAAGCGGATCGCTGTCGTCGGCATGGTCGGGCTGATCGTGACCGTGGCCGGCGGGGCGGCCTTTATGTTCCTGACCCTGCCCAATGAGCTTGTGCCTGCGGAAGACCGGGGACGGGTCCAGATCCGGGTCCAGGGACCGGAAGGCGCGGGCTTCAACTACACCCGCGACATCATGATGGGGATCGAACCCATCCTCGCCGGGTACAAGGCCAATGGAGAGGCCAGCAGCTATCTGGTTTCCGCCCCCGGTTTCGGTGGCGGCAGCTTCAACTCCGGCAATGGCAGTCTGGTCCTCAGCGACTGGTCCGAACGCGACCGTTCGGCGGATGAGATCGCCCAGGAACTGAACGGTAAGTTGCGCGGCCAGACCGACGCCCAGGTCAATGCCTCGGTCCCAGGCGCCTTCCAGCGCGGCGGCGGCAATTCCAACTCGATCGAAATGGTCGTGACGGGCGCCGAGTACGAAGACATCTACAAGTGGCTGCAACCGGTTCTCGCCGCCTCGCTGGAGAACCCCGGCTTCTCGCGGCCCCGTCTGAACTACGAGCCGAACGCCCCGCGACTGCTGGTCGACGTCGATCCGGAAAAGGCGGCGGCGCTCGGCGTCTCGTCACAGGCCATCGGCCGTACGCTGGAGACCATGTTCGGGTCCCGGCGCGCGACCACCTATCTGCGCGGCGGCCAGGAATATGATGTCATCCTTCAGACCGAGCGGGCCGACCGCCGCAGCGTTGCCGACCTGGAAGCCCTCTATGTCGCGACCGGCTCGGGACAACTGGTGCCGCTGTCTGCCGTGGTGACCACGGAAACCTCGGGCGATACCCCGGACCGGCGGCGACTGGATCGCCAGCGGGCCATTTCGATCTCCGCAGATCTGAATCCCGGCACAACCCTGGTCGACGCGACCGAGTTCATGACCCGTGTTTCCCGGGAACAACCCCAGGGGGTGGTCACGACCCAGTGGGGCGGCGCTGCGCGGGATCAGCAGGAGGCGGGCGGCGCGGTCGCTGCGGCCTTCGGCCTGGCGTTGCTGCTGGTCTTCCTGGTGCTCGCGGCCCAGTTCGAGAGCTGGATCACGCCGGCGGTCATCATGCTGACCGTGCCCCTGGCTGCCGCCGGTGGCCTGTTCGGGCTCGTGATGGCGGGTTCAAGCCTCAACATCTACAGCCAGATCGGCCTGATCATCCTGATCGGCGTGGCGGCGAAGAACGGCATTCTGATTGTCGAGTTCGCCAACCAGCTTCGCGACCAGGGTCGGTCCATCCAGGAGGCGATCATCGAGTCGTCGACGCTGCGGCTGCGCCCGATCATCATGACCTCGATCGCCACGGCGTTCGGTGCCTTGCCGCTGGTGTTGTGGCAGGGTGCGGGCGCAGGCAGCCGCCAGACCATTGGCGTGGTCATCTTCTCGGGTGCCATGTTCGCGACCCTGCTGACGCTGTTCGTGGTGCCCGTGATCTATGGGGTGCTGGCGCGCTTCACGAAGTCGCCGGAATACACCGCTCGCAAGATCGAGGAGTGGGAGGCCCGGGAGACCAGCGCCAGTGACGCGCTCCCGGCCGCCGCGGAATGACCGTCAGGGCTGCGCGTAGCCGGTCTCGACCTTGAGGAAGGCGATCACGTCGCGGCGGTCCGTGGCGTTCGGGATGCCGGCGAAGCTCATCTTCGTGCCCGTCAGGAAGGTGCGGGGATTTTCCAGCCAGTGGTCCAGCTGCTCACCATCCCAGACGATGCTGGCATTCTTGAGAGCGTCCGAATAGCGGTACCCGGCCTGGGTGCCGGCCTGACGACCGAACACGCCATACAGGTTCGGCCCGGTCATGGTCGGTCCGCCCTCGGTGATCGTGTGGCAGGACCGGCAACGCGCGAACACGCGACGACCGTTGTCCAGATCAGCCTGATTCCAGGGCGCGGGCAGGGCGGCGAGAATCGCCAGCTTCTCCGGGCTCGTCGCGGCTGCGGGCGCTGCGGCCGCAGGTGCTGCCACTGCTTCGACCGCCGGAGACGCCTCGGTGGCGCCGCCACTGTCCCCCTGACTGCAGCCCGCCAGGGCGATCAGGGCAAGGGCGGTCATCGATTGGCGGATCATGGCTCTCTCCGTTGTTCTGGGCCGGTGATACTCCAACCGTAGCCGGTAGCAACGGGCTGCGACGCGATGTCGTGCTGGACGAAGGCCAGTCGCACCTGATAATCAGTGTCAACAGACGCGGAGGACCGCGCCGATTGTCCACGAGCGTCATGTCCGAGACCCGCAAACTCAGCCAGGCCCGGCAGGGTGACCACGGCGTCATCGTCGAGGTGGGCGATCATTCCTGCCACGATGAGCATGCCCTGGAGCTGGAACGTCGCCTGCTGGAGCTGGGTTTTGTCGAGGGCGCGCGCGTCGAGCTGCTGCATGAGGGTCTGTTTGGCCGCGATCCCATCGCCATGAAGGTCGACGACATGCGCGTTGCGCTGCGCCGTCACGAAGCCGCCAGCCTGACCGTCCGGTTCGAGCCGGACCGGATCCGCTGATGGATATGGCGGTACGCAGCGCGCGGATCGCGCTCGTCGGCAATCCGAACAGCGGCAAGACCGCCCTGTTCAACGCCCTGACGGGGGCCCACCAGAAGGTGGCGAACTATGCTGGCGTGACCGTGGAGCGGAAGGAGGGCCTGATCCGCTCGACCGGGGGCCGGGCGATGTCCCTGTTGGACCTGCCCGGCACCTATTCCCTGCGCGCCCGCAGCCCGGATGAAGAGGTCACCCGGGACGCCGTTCTTGGCCGGCTCGCCGGCGAGATGCCGCCCGATGTGATCGTCGCGGTCGCGGATGCGACCAACCTCCGTCTGGTGCTGCGGCTGGTGCTGGAACTGAAGGCCGTCGGGCGGCCGATGGTGCTGGCGCTGAACATGTACGACATCGCCCGGCGTCAGGGTCTGCGCATCGACCTGGAGCGTCTTTCCACCGAGCTTGGACTGCCCATCGTGCCGACGACGGCGACGCGCAAGCGCGGCATCGACGACCTGATCGCGGCCATCGACGCCACCGCCGGCTCTGTGGGTCTCCCGGCGGAAAATGTCTGGACCGCGCCGGACGCCGCGGCCCTGCGCGGCTCCGCCCGCGAGGCCGAGCGCATCATGAAGGCCTGCGTCCGCCCGCCGGAACGACCGGACACCCTGACCGGCCGGATCGACTCCGTCCTGCTGCATCCGGTCGGCGGCCTGTTGATCCTCGGTGTCCTGCTGTTTGTCATGTTCCAGGCGGTCTTTACCTGGGCCACGCCGCTGATGGACGGAATCGAGGCCGGCCTCGGCGCCCTGGGCGGCTGGGTGGCCTCGGTCATGCCCGACGGCATCTGGCAGAGCCTGATCGTCGATGGCCTGATCTCGGGGGTCGGCAGTGTGCTGGTCTTCCTGCCGCAGATCCTGATCCTGTTCCTGTTCATCATCATACTCGAGGACTTCGGCTATATGGCCCGGGCCGCCTTCCTGATGGACCGGATCATGGGCGGCGCCGGCCTGCACGGTCGGGCGTTCATTCCATTGCTCAGCAGTTTCGCCTGCGCCATCCCGGGCGTGATGGCGGCGCGGGTGATCGACAGCAAACGAGACCGGCTGACCACCATCATGGTGGCGCCCTTGATGACCTGTTCGGCGCGCATTCCGGTCTACACCCTGATTATCGCCGCCTTCATTCCCAACCAGACGGTCTGGGGCTTCGCCAGCCTGCAGGGGCTGGTGATGTTCGGCCTCTATGGCGCGGGCATCATCAGCGCCCTCGCGGTCTCCTTCGTGATCCGCAAGGTGTTCTGGCGCGGTGCCGTCGAGCCCTTCATGATGGAGCTGCCGGCCTACAAGATGCCGGATCTGAAGAGCGTGCTGTTCAATCTGTGGCTCCGGGCCCGGATCTTCCTCGAACGGGCGGGTCGGATCATTCTGCCCTTGATGGTCGTCGTCTGGGCAATGGCGACCTTCCCCTATCCGCCCGAGGGCGCGACCCAGCCCGCCATTGACTACAGTTTCGCCGGCATGATCGGCCACGCGCTGGAGCCGATCTTCGCGCCCATAGGGTTCAACTGGCAGATGGTCATCGCCCTCGTGCCGGGCATGGCCGCCCGTGAAGTCGCCGTCGCGGCCCTCGGCACGGTCTACGCCATCGCCGATCCCGAGAGCGCGACCAGCCTGCTCGGTGCCACCCTGGCCGCCCAATGGTCACTGGCCAGCGGCCTCGCCTTCCTCGCCTGGTATGTCTTTGCGCCCCAGTGCGTGGCGACCCTGGGCGTGGTCAAGCGCGAGCTGAACTCGTGGAAATGGATGTGGGTGATGGTCCTCTACATGTTCGGCCTGGCCTATCTGGCGGCCTTCGTCGTTTACCACGTGGCGCTAGCCTTCGGCGGCGGCTAGCGCCGGGATGTTCGCCTGTGAAGGGACCTTGATTGACATGGGCCCGGCCTTGAAGCGATTCCCGAAGGCTACGGGAAAACGCCATGCGATCACCGTTGAAGCCACTGTTGTGTGACGGGAATCCCGTTGGGCCGGCCCGTGGTTCGCCTGCGGGGGGACGGATCTGATGGATGACGCTTCCTTCGATGTCTCGTCAGCGGTCGCCATAGTCGGTGAGTGCCCCGCAGCTCTCGATCATCGTCCCGTTACCCTGAAGGACCAGGCGCGCGACCGGCGCGAAAATCTGCTGGCCCTGATCGATCAACTTGCCGAAGGGCGGCGGCTCAGCCGCCGGGACTCGCTCGATCTGGTGATGGCCCTGATCGAGGACGCCCACTCGGCTGATCCTGTGCTGTTCGGACCCGACGCCGCTGACCATTTCGCCCGGCTTCATGCGTGGCGTCAGGACCTGGGTCTCTGACGTTGGGGCTGGTGCCGGCTGCAGGAATCGAACCCGCGACATCCAGTTTACAAAACTGGCGCTCTACCAACTGAGCTAAGCCGGCCGCCGCCTTGACGGGCGGCCCTTATGCTGGCGT
>CAZFQC010000014.1:15856-23379 GCA_964520795.1 uncultured Brevundimonas sp. | reverse complement strand
CCAGCATGGAGAAGGTGAAGGCCAGCAGGGCGAGGAAGGTGGTCCAGCCCGCCAGCGCGCCGCGCCGCTCGGTGACCACTGCCGAGTGCAGCAAGGCCGCGCCGGCCAGCCAGGGCATGAAGCTGGCGTTCTCGACCGGATCCCAGAACCACCAGCCGCCCCAGCCCAGCTCATAATAGGCCCAGAAGGCGCCGAGGGTGATGCCGGCGGTCAGGAAGGCCCAGCTGGCCAGGGCCCAGGGCCGGACCCAGCGGCCCCAGGCCGGCCAGAAGCTGGAGTTGGCCCGACCCTCGACCAGGGCGGCGACGGCCAGCGAGAAACAGACCGAAAACCCGACATAGCCCGCGTAGAGCAGCGGCGGATGGAAGGCGAGCGCCGGGTCCTGCAGCAGCGGGTTCAGCGAATTGCCCTGGAACGGAGCCGGATTCAGCCGCTCGAACGGATTGGAGGTGAAGACGGCGAAGGCGAGGAACAGCACGCCGAGCAGACCCTGGGTCGCCACCGCCGAGGTCTTGAGCCCGAACGGCAGGCCGCGCGCCCGCGTCAGGACCGCGCCGAAGCCGGTCAGCACCAGGCACCAGAGCAGCAGCGACCCCTCATGGCTGCCCCAGGCCGCGGCGACCTTGTAGAGCATCGGCTTGTCGGTGTGGCTGTTGGCCGCGACATTGGCGACCGAGAAGTCCGAGACCGCAAAGGCATGGATCAGGGCGATGAAGGCCAGGGCCACGGCGACGGCGCAGGCCAGGGCCGCGCCCTCGGCGGCGCCGGCCAGCACCGGACTGCGGCGCAGTCGGCCGGCGACGGCCATGCCCGTCTGAAGCGCCGCCAGGGCCAGGGCCAGGATCAGGGCGAAGGCGCCCGTTTCGATGATCACGTGGTCGGCGCTCCGGGGGCGGGCGCCGCACCCTCGGGCCGCCATTCACCCTTGGCCTTGAGCCGGTCGGCGACCTCTTTGGGCATATAGTTCTCGTCGTGCTTGGCCAGCACCTGGGTGGCGCGGAAGGAGCGATCGGGCAGGAAGGCCCCCTGTGTCACCACCCCCTGCCCCTCGCGGAACAGGTCGGGCAGGTCGCCCTGGTAGGTGATGCGGGTGGTGGCGGCGTTGTCTGTGATGGCAAAGGCGACCTCGCCGTCGGCGCCGCGCACCACGCTGCCGGTCTCGACCAGACCGCCGAGGCGGATCACCCGGCCGGTGGGGGCCGTCTCGGCCGTCGCCTCGGACGGCGAGAAGAAGAAGGTGACATTGTCGCGCATGGCGTAGAGCGACAGGCCGACCGCGAGCGCCAGCACCGGGGCCACGGCGGCAACGACCCACAGGCGGCGACGCGCCTTGGGAGACTTCGGCAGCCAGTTCATTGCGTTTCCTCCGGCATACGCCGTTGCAGGTCTGTCCGTCGGGGATCGGCCGGGTCGAGGGCGGCGATCAGCGGCCCCCACATCGCCCGGACCATGGCCGCCTCGCCGCGCGCCAGCGCCGCCTCGCCGAGAAAGTAGCGCGCGCCAAGCTGGCCGGGATCGTGTTGCAGGGCCCGCGCGAAGGCGGCTTCGGCATCGCCGCCGACCACGCCGCCATTGGCCCGGGTCAGGCTTTCGCCCAGCCGCGACCAGCTTTGGGCGTCGCCAGGTTGCAGGGCCACAGCCCGGCGGAAGGCCGAGGCGGCACCGATCGGATCGCCGGCCTCGAAACGGGCGGCACCGAGCATGGTCAGGGCCTGATGGTCGTTTGGACGGTCCCGCACCACCCGCGCGGCCACGGCGGCCAGCTGTGGTGGCTGGAGCGTCTCCAGCTCGGTCGTCCACTGGTCGACCCGGGGTTCATAGGCCTGATCCGGCAGGCCGGGAGTCCCGACGAAGGCATACAGACCGAGGGCCAGTGCGGCCGTGGTTGCCAGGCCGGCCAGCACCACGAAGCGATCCCGCGACCCGGCCCGGACCGGACCGGTCTCGCGACCGGAGACCAGGATGCGGCGACCGGCCTCGGCGCGGGCGGCCGTCCAGCCGGCCTCGTCCAGCAGGCCACGCGCCTTGAGGCGGTCCAGTTCAGCCAATTCGGCGGCGGCGGAGATGGTTTCGTCGGCGTCCACGCCGCGCCGCGCGCCGGCGAGGGCCGACAGGCCCGCCAGGGCCGTCAGCAGCGCCGCCATCATCCAGAAAGCCGTCATGCCCGGCGATGTAGCCGATCAGGCGGCCTGCGACGAGGCCTCGGCCCCCTTTGAAGGGGCTCCGGCGACCGCGGCCCGACGCCGCACCGTGCGGGCGGGTTCGACCGCGTCGATATGGTCGAGGCAGACCGCGGCCAGCTCCACAAGACCGAGGGCATGGGCCTCGTCCTCGGTCTCGCCGTCATTGATCATCCGCAGCGTCTGGTCGGCATGGTCCGACAGCCGGTCGGTCAGGGAGTCGACCAGGGACTTGCGATCGGCCTCGCAGCCGAACGTCGAGGCCGGGCCGCGCGACGAACCGACCAGTTTCAGCAGGCTGAGCGCGGCTTCGACCGTGGGCCCTTCGATAGGGGTCGCGAGCCGGGGGGCCTTGCGGGTCATGCGGCCGGCGATCTGCACCCGCTCGAGCGGCAGGGCCTCGTCCACGGCCTTGTCCGCCGCGCGCAACAAGGCCGACAGCCGTCGGGCGATGGCAACGCGGGCGTCCCGCACCGACTTGCCCCAGACGCTTTGCGGATTGAGGGTCAGGGTCACGTCCAGCTCGCCGAGCACGCCGGCGCACCAGTTGAAATCGGTGATGACCGAATCGACCCGATCCAGGTCGGCACCGGGCCTGAACGCCTCGATCCGACGGGCGTGGACGTCTACGCCCGAGATCAGCCGGTCGACGAAGCCGGCCAGCTCCGATTCGCTCAGGAATCCCTCGCGGCCGGCGGCCAGCGAGGTCTGGATGACGATACGCAGGATCAGCACCGCATCGTCGAGATGGGCGAACAGGATTTCCAGCACCCGCTGGGCACCGTCCGCGTGAACGCCGGCGCAATCCTTGAGCAGCAGCCGCAGTTCGGCGATCTGATCGCCGTCAGGGCGTTTGAGCCAGATCTCCAGCGACGGCAGGCCGCGCCGCGCGAGGTGCGCGAGGTCGAGGCAGGCCGCCAGATCGGCGAGGCCCGCCTGCCGCGCCGCCTCATCGCCCTCCGGGGGCCAGATCAGGTCGGGCTGGTCGCGCACTGCAAGGGCCGCCGCCTGGCAGAACCGGTCGGCCACCGCGATGGCCGAGGAATCGTCCTCATCCAGATGCGAGAGAAGTTCGGGCTCGCGCTCCCGGGCCGCCCGCCACAGGCGCGCCAGCACATGGGGCGGAAACGTCAGGGCGGCGATGCCGTCGGCCCTGGCCCGGAACATCGGGGCGAGCGGCGCCAGCACGCGGGCGCGGCGCCCGCGGTCGCGGCATTCCTCCGCCACGATCATCCGGAGTTCAGCCGCCCGGCCACCGCCCATCGATCCAATGGCCGCGGACACGGCCTTGAGCGCAGGTTCGGGACACCGCGCCAGAAGGGCGGTGAGCGCAACGCGATGGGCGACAGAAAGCCCGGCCATCCAGGAACCCCAAGCCGGCGAAGGTCCGGCGTATGGACTATGCGCAGTCAGGGTTAACAACGGCTATCCAGCCGCGGACCAGTTCAGGCCTCGGCGGCGGGCAGTTCCAGCAGCACCTTCAGGCCGCCCATATCACTGTCGGCGAGGGTGATCCTGCCGCCATAGGCACGGGTCAGTTCGACCACAATCGACAGGCCGAGGCCCGAGCCGGGCGTGGTCTCGTCCATCCGGGCACCGCGTTCCAGGGCGGCCTCACGCTGGTCCGCCGGCAGGCCGGGGCCGTCGTCCTCGACCACCACCACCATCTGCCCCAGACCGGTCGGGCCGGCGGAGATCCGGACCCGGCGTTTCGCCCATTTGCAGGCGTTTTCCATCAGATTGCCGAGGATTTCCTGCAGGTCCTGGCGCTCGCCGCGGAAGCCGAGTTCGTCGGGCGCGCGCCAGTCGATCTCGACGCCCTTCTCCTCGAACACCCGCTCCAGCATGACCGCCATCTCGTCCAGCACCTCGGCGATCGGCGTGCGCTCGCCCAGCAGCTGGGCGCGGGCGGCGGCGCGGGCCCGGCGCAGGTGGTGATCGACCTGGGCCTTCATCACCTCGGTCTGTTTGCGGACCATGTCGGGCAGGTCGCCCGCCTGCGATCCTGCCTCGGCCAGCATGACCGACAGCGGCGTCTTGAGCGCATGGGCGAGGTTGCCGACGTGGGTGCGCTGGCGTTCGACCGTCTCCTGATTGTGGTCCAGCAGGCGGTTGACCTGCTCGGCCAACGGCTGGATCTCCATCGGATAGCTGTGGACGATGCGGGCGGCCTTGCCCTTGCGGACGTCGGCGATCTCGTTCCTGAGGCCGAACAGCGGACGCAGGCCGATCTGCACCTGCAGGAAGACGGCGATGACCAGACCCACGCCGAGGATCAGCAGCGAGGTCCAGGTGAAGGTCGCGAACTGACGCGTGTCGTTCTCGATATTGGTCCGGTCGGTCGCCGCCATGAAGACCAGGGGCTCGCTGCGTCCCGGCAAGGACTTCAGGCTGGCCGCGACGCGCAGGGGCTGTCGCAGCGGAGGGCGAAGGAAGCCCGGGTCGTTGAAGCTGATGGTGGCGCCGTCGGCGGCGACGAGACGATCGGGCAGGCCGCGCGGCACGGCCAGCTCCTCTCCCGCCAGCGACGGCGAGCCGGCGATGAAGCGCAGGCCTCCGGCACCGTCCAGCTCGGCCACGGCCCAGTATTTTCCGGACAGGGCCCGGTCGGTCTGGGCGTCCCGGATCTCGGCAACCACGACCCCGTCCGGTCCCGCATTGGTCGCGATCACCACCTCGTCGATGGTCTCGGACAACACATTGCCCAGCCGTCGGAGGGCGGACTCCTGGTACTGGCTGGTCAGGGCCCAGCCGGTGAGGACGAGGGCCAGTACGATCCAGGCGGAGGCCAGCCAGATCAGCCGTCGGGTCAGGCTGCGGCCCGGCCGCCCGAACCAGCGACCCCAGGACCTGTCGTCGGCCGGAGCCGATTCGCCCCCCGCCCCGTCGGTCACGCCCCGTCGGACTCCCCGGCCAGCGGCGTCAGGCGGTAGCCCAGGCCGCGCACGGTCTCGATCCGGTCAGCGCCGATCTTCTTGCGCAGACGGCCGACGAAAACCTCGATCGTATTGGAATCGCGGTCGAAATCCTGGTCGTACAGATGCTCGACCAGCTCGGTGCGGCTGATCACCCGGCCCTGGTGCATCATCACATAGTGCAGCAGCCGGTATTCCAGCGAGGTCAGACGCAGCGGCTCGCCATTGACCGTGGCGCGGGCGGCGCGCGGGTCGAGGCGCAGGCCGCCGCACGACAGGGTCGCCGAGGCGATGCCCGCCGAACGCCGCAGCAGGGCCCGCAGCCGGGCCAGCAGCTCCTCGGTGTGGAAGGGCTTGGTCAGGTAGTCGTCGGCCCCGGCGTCGAAGCCCGACACCTTGTCGGACCAGGCCCCCCGCGCGGTCAGGATCAGCACCGGCGTGGTCTTGCCGTCGCGGCGCCAGCGTTCGAGCACCGAGACGCCATCGATCTTGGGCAGGCCGAGATCCAGCACCACCACGTCATAGGGTTCCGTATCGCCGAGGAAATGCGCCTCCTCGCCGTCCGCCGCGTGATCCACGGCATAGCCGGCGTCGCCCAGGGCCAGTTTCAGCTGGCGCGACAGATCAACGTCGTCCTCGACAAGCAAGACTCGCATTCAGCGTTCTCCCACGACCCGGCCGGTGCGGGCGTCGACCATGATGTCGGCGACCCGGCCGCCCGGATATTCCCAGCGTACCACGATGGTGTCGCCGCGATTGCTGGCGCCGAGGAAACGGCCCTGGCGGCCGGACGAGGCGCGCTGTACGGCGTCGCCGACGCTGACCCGGGGGCGGTCGTCCTGCTGCTGCTGGCGATCACCGCGCGCGCCACGGTCCTGCGCAGCCGCCTGCGACAGGGGCGCGGCGGCGATCAGGGCGGCAAGCAGGATGGCGGACGGGCGGATCATGGAGAGCGGTCTAGGCCCCGGGCTCTGAACGACGGCTGAACGACGAGTGTAGACATGTTTCACCTTTCGCGCCGCCCCCCTCGCGCGCGCGGCGAGGATTTGTCGTCGGCGCGGGGCGTCCGGGGCGTGACGACGAATTCATCACGATGAATGAAAGCTGACACGCGCCGTTCAGATCGCGCTCAGCCGGGAAGTGGTCATCTCACATCAACGCCGGCCACCCCGGTCAGCGTGGAACGCTCAAGGAGAAGTCCGATGATGAAGAAGTTTCTCATCCCCGCCCTCGCCCTGGCCGCGGCTTCCGTCGCGGTCCCCGCCATGGCCCAGTCCTACGGCCCGCACCCCTACAATGGCGGCGGTCGCTATGAACAGGATCGCGGCGGCCGCTACGACCATGACCGGGGCGGTCGCTATGACTACGATCGCGGCAACAGCTGGCAGAACATCAGCCAGCGCAAATACAACATGGACCGCCGGATCGACCGCAGCGAGCGCAACCGCCTGATCAGCCGTCGTGAAGCCGCCTCGCTTCGCGCCGAACTGAACGCCCTGGTGCGGCTGGAGCGAAGCTACATGCAGGGCGGCCTGTCGTACCGCGAGCGCACCGAGCTTGATCGCCGCTACAACCGCCTCGGTGCCCTGATCCGTGAGGAACGCCGCGACCGAGACAACCGCCCGTACTAGGGCATCACCTTCCTCCCCGAAGGTCCGGGGGGCGCGATCCGCAAGGGTCGCGCCCCTTTCCCGTATTGCCCCGGCCTTCCGGTCGAGCTTGAATGCACCGGATGTCGCGCCAAGGGCGGCACCGGAGGCCTCCTTCATGACGCAAGCTGTCGCTCCTCGCGGCAAGACCACCCTGCTCTGGGTGGTCGAGAGCCTCAGCACAGCATCGGGCCTCGCATTTCTTGCCAGTGCCATCGCCCATGCCACGGCGTTCCAGATCACATGGGGACTGAACTATTTCGCCGTCGCGTCGCCGACGGACGTGGTCATGGGTGCCTTCAACCCCTTGCTCCTGGTTCTCGGGCCGGCCGTGCTGATCTTCGTCCTGGCGGCCATGGCGACCGTGGTCGTGAACATCGCCCGCAGCGGATGGCGATCAGCATTCGACGGCGCGATCGAACGGACGCCGAATCTGTTCACGCCGCTGCGCCTTCTGGCGTTGAGCCTGGGGCTGCTGGTCGCCGTCGTCGCATTTTCCGACGTTTTCGTCCCGGCCCCGGGACGGCCGCCGAGCTGGCTCTATACTGGCCTGAATGCAGAAGGCCCGAATTGCACGGCCGCCCGGGTTCACTGGCTGGGCAGCCAGTCGGCGCTGGTCGACTGTGGTGGTGAGGTGAGGATCGAGCGCCGGGATACGCTGAAGCTCAGCATTGCCCGCCGTGGCTAGAACAGGCCGGCTCGGCGGTTTCAGGTCCTGAGCAGACTCTCGATCATGGTGACGGCCCGTCCGCGCAGCATCACCCGGTCGCCGCGCACCT
>CAZFQC010000014.1:0-15756 GCA_964520795.1 uncultured Brevundimonas sp. | reverse complement strand
CTCTCGATCATGGTGACGGCCCGTCCGCGCAGCATCACCCGGTCGCCGCGCACCTCAGTTTCAATGTCCCCGCCCCGGCCGGGGAAGACCTGCCGGAACCGCACCGTCGCCCGGCCCAGTTTGTCGGCATACAGCGGCCCCAGGATGCAGTGCGCCGAGCCCGTCGCCGGATCCTCGTCGACACCGCAACCCGGGGCGAAGAAGCGGTCGACCACATCGACATCGTCGGCCGGGTCCGCCGGCGCGCAGACGATCACCTGGCCGAGCTCGCCTGCCTCGCCCTGGATCGCGGCCAGGGCCCGGATGTCGGGTGCCACGCCGCGCACCGCCGCCGCATTGGCCAGCACTGCCACCAGATACCGCCCGGCCCGGACCTCGACCGGCGTGACGCCCAGGGCCTCGACCAGACCCGCGGGCACCCCCGTCAGGCGCGGCGGGTCGGCGGGAAAGTCCATTTCATAGCCCTCGCCCGCCCGGCTCACGATCAGCGGCCCGGAGCGGGTGTCGAAGGTCAGGGTCGGCACCGCCAGCCCCAGCTCGGCCAGCAGCACATGGGCGCTGGCGAGGGTGGCGTGGCCGCACAGATCGACCTCCATCCCCGGCGTGAACCAGCGCAGGCCGAACCGGGCCGGATCGGCGGTGCGCAGCAGAAAGGCCGTCTCCGCCTGGTTGTTCTCCTTCGCCAACGCCTGCATCCAGCCGGCGTCGGGCCAGACATCGAAGGGCTCGACCACGCAGGCGGGGTTCCCCCTGAACGGAGCGGCGGCGAAGGCGTCGACGGTCCACTGGCGCATCAGGCAGGCTCCGGTTCGATGACGGTCAGCTCCGGCCACCGCGCCCGCGCACTGGTCACCGCCTTGTCCCAGCCCCTGGCCAGAGGCCGGTGCGGATTGGGCCGCAGAGTCATCGAGAAGACGTCCTCCAGCCCGAACGGGGCGGCGACGCTGATCGTGTCGTCGGCCTCCAGCCTCACCCCGACCGCGAAGGCGGGGGCGACGAACCGCGCCAGCGCTTCATCCGTGCCGGACAGTGCGTCATAGGGTTCGCCGAACCGGTCGGGGAACCAGATGTGCACCCGCGCCTGGTTACGCACCTCGACATCGGTGCGGAAGGGCTCGTCGAAGGCGGCGGCGACGCGTTTGATCACCACGTCCTCTGCGTCCCAGCTCGTGTCCGGGTCGAAATAGCCGAGGTCATAGTCCTTGCGGCCATAGCCGACCGGGCGGCCGGTCACGGCGTTCCAGACGCTCTGGTAGACCGCGCCGGAGAATGCCCGCCAGTCGTTCAGGCCGAGGCCGCGAACGGTGGTCAGGACGTGCATCAGGCCCGGGTCGGCCCGGACGATATCGGCGAGGCGGGCGTTCAGGTCGGTCATTGGCGCCCCCGCAGCGGCCAGCCGTGGTCCAGCGGCCCGTGGCCCCCGCCCAGACCCGGGGCCCGGCGGATGGCCTCGGCGACATAGGCCCAGGCCTCGGCCACGGCGACCTCCAGCGGCAAACCCTTCGCCAACCCTGCCGCGCAGGCGCTGGCCAGGGTGCAGCCGGTTCCGTGGGTGTTGCGCGTATCGAACCGCTCGCCCTCCAGCAGGGTCTCGCCGGTCGGGGTCAGCAGCAGGTCGACGACGGTCTCGCCCGGCACATGGCCGCCCTTCATCAGCACCGCCCCTGCCCCCAGGGCCAGCAGGGCCTCGCCCGCGCGGCGCTGGCCGTCGAGATCGGCGACGGCGATCCCGGTCAGGGCCTCGGCTTCGGGCGCATTGGGGGTCAGCAGGCCCGCGCGGGGGATCATCAGCGAGCGGACGGCGGCGACCGCATCGTCCGCCAGCAAGGCCGCGCCGCCCTTGGCGATCATGACCGGATCGATCACCGCCGGGGCGTCGGACGAATCGAGGATGGCGGCGACCCGTTCGACCACAGCCGTCGAGCCCAGCATGCCGGTCTTGATCGCATCGGCGCCGATGTCGTCCAGCACCGCCCGCGCCTGGGCCTCGATCAGGTCCAGCGGCAGGGGATGCACGCCATGGACGCCGAGGGTATTCTGCACCGTGATCGCCGTGATCGCCGTGGCGGCGTATCCGCCCAGCAGGGTCACGGCCTTGATGTCGGCCTGGATGCCGGCGCCGCCGCCCGAGTCCGAGCCGGCGATGATCAGGACGCGTCCGCGGTGGGGGGGCTGGTCGGGCATGGACCTCCCATGCGGCAGAGCGGCCGAACGGACAAGTCAGTTGCAGTCGGCCGCCGTCCTCACCGCCGCCTGCACCGCCAACGCCTGCACCGTCTCGCGCACGTCGTGGACGCGGATGATGGACGCGCCTGCCCGGGCCGCCTCCAGCGCGAGAGCCAGCGAGCCGCCGAGCCGGTCGGCCGGATCGGTCGCGGCCGGATCGACGGACTGGATCACCCGCTTGCGGCTGGCCCCGTAAAGGACCGGAAATCCGGTGGCGACCAGGCGGTCCAGCTGCGCCGTCAGGGCCAGATTGTGCGCGGCTGTCTTGCCGAAGCCGATCCCCGGATCGAGCCAGATCCGTTCGCGCGCCACGCCGCCGGCCATCGCCTCCGTCGCCTGTCCGATGAGCCAGGCGGTCACCTCGGCGACCACATCGGCATAGCGGGGATCGGCCTGCATCCCCTGCGGCGTTCCCTGCATGTGCATCAGGACGACGTCGCAGCCGAGTTCAGCGGCGACCTCAGGCGCGTCGGCGGCGAATCGCAGGGCGGTGACGTCGTTCCACATCGTCGCCCCTGCGGCGACGGCGGCGCGGGCCACGGCGGGCTTCATGGTGTCAATACTGATCGGGCCGGCCCAGCGGGCGCGCAGGCCCTCGATGACCGGGACGACCCGGTCGATCTCATCGGCCTCGGCCACCGGTTCAGCACCGGGGCGGGTGCTCTCTCCGCCGATGTCGAGGATGTCCGCGCCCTGTTCGACCAGTCGCAGGCCGAGCGCCACCGCCGCCTCCACCGAGGCCAGCCGGCCGCCGTCCGAGAAGCTGTCCGGCGTGACATTGACGATGCCCATGACCTGCGGGCGGCTCATGGCCGGGCCTTCTGGGGATAGGGCGTCTCGCCGCGGGCGAGCATGGCGGTCAGGTCAGCGATCTTCCGGGCGCGACCGCCCGGGGTCTTCATCTGCCCGGTGCGGAAGATCAGGGCGAACCGGTTCTGGGACGTCAGTATGGCGAACATCGCGCGGGCTTTCGGGTCGGCGTCGATGGCGGCCTGGAGGTCGGCGGGGACTTCCGCGTCCTTGACCCGATAGGCGGCGTCCCAGCGACCGTCGGCCTTCGCCGCCTCGACATGTCTCAGCCCGTGCCCGGTCATGAATCCGGCGACGGTCAGGGCCGCGACCTTGTCGACGTTGATCTTCGACCAGCTGCTTTTCGGCCCGCGCGGCGTCAGGCGCTGCAGGAAGCTGCGTTCGTCGAGGCTCTTCCTCACCCCGTCGATCCAGCCCCAGCAAAGTGCGGCATCTACCGCCTGCCCCCAGTCGATGGAGACCAGGCCGGAGCCCTTTTTGTGCATCCTGATCCAAACCTCAGGCTCGCGGTCGTGATGGTGGGCGAGCCAGTCATGGAAGGCCTGAAAATCGGTGAACTCCCTGACCCGTGCCGGGTCGACGACCATCGGGGCCATCAGTCCCTGCCCCCGATCAGGCTGCCGATGGCGTCGAGGTAGGCGCCGAACGCCTTGCGCCCGGCCGGCGTGATCGACACCCGGGTCAGGGGCTTGTTGTCCTTGAAGCTCTTGGCGATGGCGACGAAGCCCGCCTCCTCCAGCTTCTTCAGATGGACCGACAGATTGCCCTGGGTCGCCTCGAGCACGGTCTTCAGCTCGGTGAAGTCGGCGCTGTCGGCGTCGGACAGATAGACCATGATCCCCAGCCGCATGCGGCCGTGGATGACCTCGTCGATCCGTCCGAGATCAGCCAGACCCATGGCGCGATCAGGCCCCCTTCGGAGCGGCGCGGGCGTCGCGGAACATGACCCAGCCCGGCAGGGCGAACAGCAGGAACAGGGCGACGGTGCAGACCGCCAGATACCACATGGTCTCGCGCACCAGCAGGCCCAGCGCCACGGCGGTCGCCCAGCCGCCCAGGGCGGTGGCCAGCATCCAGGCCTTTCGCTTCAGCGTCCAGGCGACATACCAGGCCGCGGCCTGGAGGGCGAAAACGATGGCCGAATAATAGAGCCAGATGGCGAAGTCGTTGTCCCGCATGGCACCGATGCCGAAGATGATGATCACGGCTGTGTTGGCCATGCCGGTGGCACTGAAGGCCGCCTTGAGCGTGCGGGCGGCCGCCGGCCCGCGGGTGCCGACGCCGTCCTTGCGGTCCTTCACGATGGCCCAGGTGAGGATCAGCAGGAAGATGACCGAGATCATGACCAGGAAGGTGAGGGTCGCGAAGGCGGGCCAGCGTATCAGACCGATGATCTGCCCGACGTGGAACAGACACTGCAGTCCGTAAAGCAGACCGCCGGCCAGATAGCAGACGGCCATGGTGAGCGGCGGTCGTCCGCCGCCCTCGACGATCGAGCGCATGAAGGCGAGGTCGTCCTCGGCGGAGTGCAGGCGGGGCTTGGCGGGCATGACGATTCTCCGGAGCCGGCTCGCCCTTGGGGTGGACGAGCCGGCAGGTATTGGCAAGCTATTCGGCGAGGGCGAGGTCCGCGTCCCGCTGGCGGCGCCAGGGGATACGGCGGCCGTTCAGCCAGCCGCCGACGAAGCTGTGGCGGACCAGCAGTTCATAGGTGATCAGGCTGATCGCCATCGTCCCGCCGATGACCACGCCGAACTTGACGAACCAGGGCCAGGTCTCGTTCACCACCAGGATCTGCCCGACCATCACCAGCGGCAGATGGACGATGTAGACCCAGTAGGACGAGTCAGCGAGGTAGCGACGGACGGCGCTGTAGCCGGAGGCAAAGCGCAGGGCCAGCGACAGGACCGCGAAGGTCGAGGCGAAGACGGCCAGGGCCATGACCGCCGCCAGCGGGGCCTTGAGCTCCGGATCGGTGACCGGCACCAGCTCCGGGACCGGGCCGCCGACCATGATCATGGCTGCCGTACCGACGCCCAGCGCCACCACCGTGAACACCGGCCACAGCCGCTCGATGCGCCCCAGCAGGTCGCGACGGCGGTCCAGAAGGACGCCGAGTCCGAAGGCGCTGCCGAAGGCCGTCAGGGCGACAGGGTTGGGAACCAGGCCCGTGTCCGGCGTCGGGATGCCGAAGAAGGGCGTCCAGTTCGGCGCGAACCAGAAGGCGACGGCCAGGGGCGCGGCCATCAGGGCCGGGGTCCACGGTCCGATCAGGGCGCCGGTGATGCGGTCGACGAACCGGCCCCAGCCGCCGTCGCCGTCCATCAGGGCGAAGGGCGCACGCAGGACCAGCATGGCGACATAGAGGATCAGCAGCACCCACAGGAACCACAGATGGGTCAGGGGGAAGGTCTCGAGCGTCAGCGGCGGCGGGGGCGGCCCGTCGGTCGGAATGGAGCCGCCGTTGCGGATCGCCGCCATCCAGATCAGGCCCGCGATGATGGCGGCGAGGACCGGAAACCAGAAGGCCGCCAGCGGTCCGGCGATCCGGATCGCGCGATCCCTGATGAAGCCGCCCGCGCCGCGCCGCCCGAGCATCATATGGGCGAACAGGCCGGCGATCAGGAAGAAGGTCACCATGCGGAACAGGTGGATGGCGAAGAAGATGGCGCTGGCGACAGGCGAGTTGTCGGTGTCCGACACAATCCAGATCGGGACGGGGAAATAGGTCATCGAGGCGTGCAGGACGACACCCAGCAGCAGGGCGGTCCCGCGCAGGGCGTCGAGGCCGTGCAGGCGCCCGGACGGTTCGGTTTCGTATGACGACATGGAAGGGCTCCCCTCTTGATGGAGAGTCGTATCTCACAGACTTGTTTATAATGCAAACAAGTTCGCACGAAAGAACCCGCCGCGAGAATGGCTCACGGCGGGTTCGGTCTTTTCAGCCGGTCAGTGGACGGTCTGGACCTCGACCGGGGTTCCGTCCGACACCGGGGTGATCGGCACGGAGACCGACGGGCCGGCGGTGGGGAAGTTGCTCTCGTCACGGTTCGGGGCGAGGCCCTTCTCGAGCAGGTCCTTGATCTCCTGACCCGACAGGGTCTCGTACTCGAGCAGGGCCTGGGCCAGGGTCTCCAGATCCGCGGCCTTGTCGGTCAGGATCTGGCGGGCTTCGTCCCAGCCGGCGCCGACGATGCGCTTGACCTCGGAATCGATGATCCGGGCGGTCTCTTCCGAGACGTTCTGGCTGCGCGCGACCGAGTGGCCGAGGAAGACCTCCTGCTCGTTCTCGCCATAGGCGACGGTGCCGAGGATGTCGGAGAAGCCCCACTGGGTGACCATGCGGCGGGCCAGTTTGGACGCCTGCTGGATGTCCGACGAAGCGCCCGAGGTGATGTTCTCCTTGCCGAAGATCAGCTCCTCGGCCACGCGGCCGCCGGCCATGATGGCGATGCGGTCGACCATCTGCTGGTATTTCATGGAATAGCGGTCGCCTTCCGGCAGCTGCATCACCATGCCCAGGGCCTGGCCGCGCGGGACAATGGTCGCCTTGTGCACCGGGTCGGCCATCTTGACGTTCATGGCCACGATGGCGTGGCCGCCCTCGTGATAGGCGGTCAGGCGACGCTCTTCCTCGTTCATGGCCATGGATTTGCGCTCGGCGCCCATCATGACCTTGTCCTTGGCGTCCTCGAAGTCGCGGTGGGTGACCATGCGACGGTCCTTGCGGGCCGCCATCAGTGCCGCCTCGTTCACAAGGTTGGCCAGGTCGGCACCGGAGAAGCCGGGGGTGCCGCGGGCGATGGTCTTGACGTTGACATCCGAGGCCAGGGGCACGTCCTTCATGTGCACGCGCAGGATCTTCTCGCGGCCGTTCACATCGGGATTGGGCACCACGACCTGGCGGTCGAAACGGCCGGGACGCAGCAGGGCCGGGTCCAGCACGTCGGGACGGTTGGTGGCGGCGATCAGGATGATGCCCTCATTGGCCTCGAACCCGTCCATCTCGACCAGCAGCTGGTTGAGGGTCTGCTCGCGCTCGTCATTGCCGCCGCCCAGGCCGGCGCCACGGTGACGGCCGACGGCGTCGATCTCGTCGATGAAGATGATGCAGGGGGCGTTCTTCTTGGCCTGTTCGAACATGTCGCGCACGCGGCTGGCGCCGACGCCGACGAACATCTCGACGAAGTCCGAACCCGAGATGGAGAAGAAGGGCACGCCCGCCTCGCCCGCGACGGCGCGGGCCAGCAGGGTCTTGCCGGTGCCGGGAGGGCCGACCAGCAGGGCACCCTTGGGAATCTTGCCGCCCAGTCGCTGGAATTTGGCCGGATCCTTCAGGAAGTCGACGACCTCCTGCAGCTCCTCCTTGGCCTCGTCCACGCCGGCGACGTCGTCAAAGGTCTTGCGACCCTTGTGCTCGGTCAGCAGCTTGGCCTTGGACTTGCCGAAGCCCATGGCCCCGCGCGCGCCGCCCTGCATCTGGCGCATGATCAGGACCCACAGGCCGATGATCAGGACGAAGGGCAACAGGGTGAGCAAGGCCGTCCACCACATGGACTGACGCGAGGTCTTGACGTCGACGGCGGCGCCGGTCGCCTGGATGCTGTCCACCAGGGTCGCGTTCGGAACGGGGGTGATGACATTGACGACGCGGTTGTCGCGCAGGGTGGCCTTCACCGCCTCGCCGCGCACCTCGATCTTGAGGATGTTGCGATCGTCGCGCGCCTTCAGCAGGTCGGAATAGCTCATCGCCACGGGGCGAACCGCCGCAGTCTTGGCGCCGGCCGGGGCCGCAAGGCCGCCGGGACGGCTGGTGGCCACATAGAAGGCCAGGGCGCCCAGGATGATGACGCCCCAGATGGCCAGATTGCGCAGGTTCATTCTCGTCTCGTTTCCTGGGTGCGCCGTAGCGCCCGGTCGGCAGTGATATCAGCCTGAAAATAGGTGGTTCCGGGGCGATGCGCCATGGATGGCGCCGCCAAGGTCCCTTTCGTGCGTCATTCGGTCCAGCGCCAGCGCCAGTCTTTCCTCGACCAGCGACGTCGCCTTCCCCGCCGTCCCTGCAAGAACCGGGACAGTCGCGTCGTTCCGGATCAGGACAGGAAGCGCACCGCGGGCCGCGGGCGGCAGGGCCTTCAGGATCGCACGGTCGCTGGCGGACAGGACGGCCATCCGGCCGGCGGCCGGCGCGACGGTCCAGCCGGGCGTATCGACCGTGATCGCCCAGCGCCCGTCCCAGACGGTTTCCACGCCCGGGGATAGCGGCAGCGGAGGGCGGGGCCGGCGGGCGAACTCTCCGGCTTCGCGGGCCACGAGGACCTGTTCGCCGCGCGCCTCGATCCGGGCACCGGACAGGGTGGCGGTGAAAGCCTCGCCGGATTTCAGACGAGCGTGGATGGCAGAGAGCCGGTCGCCGCGTGGCAGTCGGTCGCCGCCGCCGACGCAGACCACCGCGACAGCGAGGCTGGCACCGTCCACGCTCCGGTCCAGGTCCAGTGAACCCTCTCCCAACGGGAGAGGGCTTGAACGCCCGGCGGCGGAGCCGTCGTGCTTGCGCGACCCGAAGGGCAGCGCCGAACCAGGGGTCGCCTGTCCGGAGGGGGGCGGCTGTGCACCACACGTCGTCGCCTCGCGCTGTGAGCCTCCACCACCCACAGGGAGAAGGGACACACGCGCCCGGCTCCTTGCAAACCGCGCGTCTTCATTCCCCGGATCATCGATCCAGTCCGCCCCCTGCCCTTTCAGCCAGTCGCGCACCTCGGCCCGCCCCGCCCCGAGCATCGGCCGCAGCAGCATCAGGCCCCGCCCTTCCGGCCAGGCCGGGGACGGCGACCAGTCGCGCAGCCGGCCCAGGGTCGAGCCCTCCGCCCGCATCACCTCCCCCTCGGCGATGTCGTCGGCGGTGTGGGCGAACAGCACGACCCGGGCACCCGCCTCCCGCGCGGCATCCGCGATCAGGCGGTGGCGGGCCATCCGGGCGGCGGCGGGCAGGCCCCTCGCGGGTTTCAATCCGGTCCAGCTTAGGCCCCGCCAGTCGGCCCCGGCCGCGCGGGCGGCGCATTCGGCGAAGCGGGTCCAGGCGGCGCTGTCGGGGCTGAGCCCGTGATCGACGGTCAGGGCCAGCAGCCGCCGGCCGTTCGCCCGCGCCCAGTCGGCGGCCAGCCGCAGCAGGGCGACGGAATCGCCGCCCCCGGACAGGGCCAGGGCGAGCGGGCGGTCGGTGTCTGTCTCAAGCCGCGCGGACAGGCCGGCCCGGACGGGCCCGGTCCAGTCGGCGGGGTCTGGCGTCAGCCCGGTCTCCGGGCCGGCGGCGCCGCCGGGGCGGCGGGGCAGCCGATACGGGTGCGGGCCTCGGTCGCCCGGGTGCGCACGGCGGGGCTGGCGGCCTCGGCGTAGCGGCGGGTGAATTCGGTCAGGGCGGTGCAGGCCTGGGTCTTGCGATCCGTGGCGTTGAGGGCGTTGGCCAGCTCCAGCGTCGTCGAGGCGGCCCAGGGTGCCGTCGGCCAGCCCTGCAGTGCGGTGGCATAGGCGGAGACCGCGCCGGCGTGGTCGCCGGCGGAGACGCGCAGATCGCCCAGACGGCTGGAGGCCTCGCGCGCCTGGGGGGTGTCGGGCCAGGCGAGGATGACGGTCTGCAGGGCCCGGTCGCCCCGCTGCGGATCCGTGGCGGCCAGGCGGGCGGCGGCGGTCAGGTCGCGCGCGGCGTCGCCGGTCGGCGAAGTGGTCGGGATGGGCGAATTCAGCTCGGCCTCGCGCGCCGCTGCGGCCTCCATGGCACGGATCCGGCCCTCGGCGTCGCGGACCCGGGTCCCGAGCGCGGTGTTGTCGCGGCCGGCCTCGTCCAGCTGGAAGGTCAGGCGTTCGATGTCGCCGTTCACCCGCTGGACGGTCGCCTCCATGTCGGCGAGCCGGCGGTCCATCAGGCCGATGCGGCCCTGCAGGGCGATGACCTCGGGATCGGGCTCGATGATGACCGGCTGGCCGGCGGCGTTGCGCTGGGTCACAGCACGCTCGAGGCGGCGGACGTTGCGGTCCAGCTGGTCCAGCCGGCGCTTGTCCCACTGCACCGGCTCAAGCGGCGTGGTCTGGGCCACGACCGTGGTCGTGCCCGCAATCAGGACGACGCCGAGAATCGAGATCAGGGCGTTACGGGTGCGGAGAGTGGCGGGCAGCTTCAGCATGACCATTGTCGTCCCATCGATTTGCGGCGTCCGCAAGGCGTTACCCCGTCAGGCCGAGCATGATGATGCCAACGAGAAA
Source organism: uncultured Brevundimonas sp. (assembly GCA_964520795.1). Lineage (GTDB taxonomy): Bacteria > Pseudomonadota > Alphaproteobacteria > Caulobacterales > Caulobacteraceae > Brevundimonas. The sequence goes on along the minus strand of CAZFQC010000014.1, from coordinate 5,460 downwards.
CAGCGACAGGATGAAGATGCAGAACAGCAGCAACAGCGCGGTCCGCCAGGCGGCGGAGAACCACGACAGCTGATAGGCCCCCTTCAACTGGGCGAACATGTGGGCGGGAACGCCGACGGTGACCGCCAGAAAGCCCAGCAGGGCGAATCCGCTCCAGAGCGCGCCGAGGACCGAGAGGATCATCATCAGGACCGACATGGCGGTCAGCGAATAGAGCACGAAGACGCCGTGATCATACAGGGTGACCCCCCGGCGCCACAGGAACAACAGGGCGACGAACGGGAGCGACAGTGGGATCAGCAGGAAGCTGAATTTATAGGCCGTCTGCTGGATCTTGTAGAGCAGGAGATCGGGATTCCTCAGCTTGTGCCTGACCTTCTCGACCCATTTGCTGTCGCCGCGCACCCGAACCCGGTCGTCCGCGACCGCATCGGACAGCTCGGCCTGCCAGCTCCCGGCCGTGAGACCGTCGGGACGCTCCGCGGCCTCGCCCGTGCCGGTCAGGGCCGCCAGCCGTCGCTCCCGCACCCCGACCTGGGTGCGAAGCGCGCTCGCGGTCACCGCCAGGGCCTCGGATTCGGGGCTCGCCGCCGCAGCCGCTTCCGCCTTGCCCAGTTCGGTGCGGGCGACATCCAGTGCGCTTCGTGCGTCGGCGATCCGTTCCGGAAGGGGCGTGGTGATTTTCGGCTCCAGCGCGCCGCTGAAGCTGAAGACGAAGAACATCAGAAAGACGCTGAACAGGAACATCGCCAGGGGTGAGACATAGCGGGTGCGCATGCCCTGGACCCATTCGCGGGTCAGCCGTCCGGGGTTGAACGCCAGCAGAGGCAGGGTCCGCCAGATGCGGGCGTCGAAATGCAGCACCCCGTGCAGCATCTCCTCACCCAGATGCAGAAGCGACCGGTGCACATGGGTGGGCTGGCCGCATTCGGAGCAGAATTTGCCGGTGGCGGCTGCGCCGCAGTCGCTACAGACCCCGGCGTGTTCCTCAGCCGATTCCTTCCGTCGGTTCTCGCGTCGCGACAGCAGTTTGGCGATCAGGCCGCCCGTGACCAGCCCGCCTGCTGCTTCGATAACGTCCATGACCGTCCCCGCATCCCGAGCATCCGATTGTGCGATGCGGCGAAACCGAGGTCAAAAGGAAAGGGCGGCCGGGAGCCCCGACCGCCCTTCCAATGACAGGCAGCAGACCGGATTAGCGGGCGGCGCCGGAGACGATGGCCGTATGGGCGTTGCGGTTGCGGGCCCAGGCTTCCTCGTTGGAGCCGGCCGCGATCGGGCGTTCCTTGCCGTAGCTGATGGTGTCGATCCGGCCGGCGTTCACGCCGCGCTCGACCAGATAGGTGCGGACCGATTCGGCGCGCCGGGCACCGAGGGCCAGGTTGTATTCGCGCGTGCCGCGCTCGTCGGCATTGCCCTCGATGCGGATGGTCACGCCCGGATAGCGCTGCAGCCAGGCCACCTGGGCGTCGAGGCGCGGATAAGCCTCCGAACGGATCGCATAGCTGTCGAGGTCGAAATAGACCCGGTCGCCGATGTTGACGACGAAGTCCTGTTCCGAACCCGGCGCGGCCGCGCCGATGGCACCGCCCGAGACGGGACCGGCACCGTTGCCGGCGTACTGGTCGTTGCCGGCCGGCGGCATGGTGTTGCCGGCGCCGGTGTCGGCCGGGGTGCGCGGGGTGCAGGCGGCGAGGGCGGTCACGGCCAGGCCGACGGCGGCCAGACGGACGAGGGTCGGGGTCTTCATCATCGGGTCGTCTCCTTGAGGGGAGGCCGGAGCCTCCAGCTTGGCTGTAGAGGGTTGCTACTGTTGCGCCAGCGGTTTCGCCAGTCGCGATAACGCGGGTTTGAGCCCAAAGGCTCCTTTTTGATCAGGTTGGACAGCCGTCCGGACCGCCGCCGCCGAGGTTGACGGGCTGTTCGTCGAGCAGAGGCGACCAGGCCGGATCGGTGCCGCGCCCCGAATAGCCGGCCTGGGACACCACGCGACCCGACAGGTCCACGGTCCACAGACGGGTGTCCCCGCCGGGCGACTGGCGCGCGAACATGATGTAGCGGCCGTTCGGAGCCCAGGACGGGCCCTCTTCGAAATAGCTGGACGACAGGATCCGTTCGCCCGAGCCGTCCGTGGCCATGACCCCCGTCGAGAAGCGGCCGCCGCCCTGTTTGGTGAAGGCGATCAGGTCGCCGCGCGGGCTCCAGTTCGGGGCCGTGTAGATGCCGCCGCCGCGCGAGATGGCCCGCTGGCCCGTGCCGTCGGCCCGCATGGTGTAGAGGCGCGCGCTGCCCGACCGGTCGGAAGTGAAAACGATCTGGCTGTTGTCCGGGCTGAAGGACGGCGAGGTGTCGATGCCGGGATCGGTGGTCAGCCGGCGCAGCTGGCGGCTGGCCAGGTCCATCACATAGACGTCGGTGTTGCCGCCGCGAATGATCGAGAAGGCCATCTTCGACCCGTCGTTCGAGAAGCGCGGAGCCAGCACCTGGCCGTCGAACTCGCCCAGGCTCTCGCGGCGGCCGGTCGACAGGTTGAACAGATAGATGCGGCTGTAGTCGCGCCCCAGCGCCACATAGGTGATCTCATTGGGGTCGTTCAGCGAGAAACGCGGCGACATGATCACCTCGTCGCCCTGGGTCAGATAGACGGGGTTGAACCCGTCCTGATCCGAGATGGCGAGGCGCGAGAGGCGGTTCAGCTGGGTGCCGCTTTCCGAGACGAAGACCACGCGGCTGTCGAACAGGCCGCTCTCGCCGGTCATCCGCTGATAGATCAGGTCGGCGATCTTGTGGCCGATCCGGCGCCACTGCTCGGGCGTGGCGGTGAACTGGTAGGAGGCCAGCTGGCACTGGCGATAGGGGTCGTACAGGCGGAAACCGAAGTCATTGCGGCCGTCCGGCCGGGGCGTCACCGCGCCGTAAAGCACCGCCTGGGCCCCGATCGAGGTCCATTGCGAAAAGGTCGGGGCGTTCGACAGGGTCAGGCCGGTCTCGACGAAACCGGCGGGGTCGAGGGGCTCGAAATAGCCCGAGCGGCGAAGGTCGGCGCGGATCACCCCGCCCAGGTCGCCGCCGTTCGGTCCGTTGAAATTGACGACGGCGATCTGATAGGGCCGCAGGACGCCCTGATCGATGATGACTTCCACCGGATCGCCGGATTCTTGCGATGCCGGAGGCGTCTGCGCTGCAGCCGCGCTCACTGTCATGGCCAGGACGGCGACACTGGCCAGAAGTCGGTTCAGACGCATCAAGGGCTCCCGCAAGGTCAAACTCCGCCGATCCTTATCTCCAGACCGTGAACAGAAAACCAGCATGGCCGCGAATGGGGCGACTTTCAGGCCCCGTCACGCTTCGTCAGGCGATTGTGAACCCGCAAAGGCCCGGTACGAATCAGTTTCCGCAGATCCGGCTGGTCAGGAAGGTCGTGCGCGCGGTGCCGCCCTCGAAGCCCGTGGGCACGTCAAAGGGAGCGGATTGGTACAGGGCCCGCTCGGCCCCGGCCGCCACCGCGACCCAGACCGGATCGGACCGGCGGCCGATCAGGGTTGGCGCGCGCGCGATCCGGCCGTCGCGCGTCAGGGTGACGTCCATCTGGATGCGCATGGCCTCGACGCCGGGCGTGTCGCAGGGCGGAGACCAGTTGCGATAGACCTGATTGAAGATCGCCTGCCATTGCACCGGACCGGTGGCCTGGGGTGCCGCCCCGGTGCCGGTCTGGCCCGTAGGCGGCCGGGGGCCGGGACGCGGGCCCGGCCGGGGCGGACCGGCGAGGGCATCGAGGTCCAGGGCGGGTTCACGGGCCGGTGCCGGACGCGGCGGCTGCGGGCGCGGCGGCGGGGCCGGACGCGGCGGAGTCGGACGTGGCGGCGTGGCCTTCTTGACCGGAGTCGGCGGCGGCGGAACGGGTTCGGGCGGGACCGGCTCGGGCGGGGCCGGGGCGACCGGCGCCGTGGCGGCGTCTGCGGTAACCAGTTCGTCGTCGGGATTGTCGGGGGCGGCGGCCTCGATGATCGTGTCGGAGATGATCGACACCGGAACTGCCGTCTCCATCCGCATCGGCGCGCGCGTGAAGCCCAGCATTCCGTAGCCGAGCACGGCGAGGATCACCGTCGCATGGACGGTGATCGAGGCCAGAAGCGCGGGACCGGGCCTGTCCAAGCCGTCAGCCCTCCTCGACCGTCGGGGCACCGGCCGCGGTGTCGGTGATCAGGTTCAGCCTGGTGAAACCGGCCGCGGACAGTCGCGCCATGACGCGGGCCACGGCCTGGTAGGGGGCCCGGCCGTCGCCGCGCACGGATACGGCCTTCTCGCGGCCGTCCGGACCGGCGGCCGAGGCCACGGTCATCACCAGACGGTCGAAGCTGACCTCGCTCTCGCCGACATAGATGGCACCGTCGCGCTTGATCGAGATGACCACCGGATCGTCCGAGGCGTCGACCGCGCTGGCCTCGGTCTTGGGCAGTTCGACCGGCACGGCCACGTTCAGCAACGGCGCCGAGATCATGAAGATGATCAGCAGCACCAGCATCACATCGACCAACGGCGTGACGTTGATCTCGCTCAGCGGCCGTTTGCGCGGCCGTCTGCGGCCCCGGACGTGCCCGCTGCCGCCGCCTCCCGCGAGGGCCATGCTCAGAACTCCCGGGTCGGCTGCGGCGCGGCGCTGGACGGGCCGCCCAGACGGCGCGCCACGGCGGCCTGCAGGTCATCGGCGAAGCTCTCCAGCCGGCCGGTGAACTTGCCCGCGTCGATCGAGAATTTGTTGTAGGCGATATAGGCCGGGATGGCCGCGGCCAGACCCAGGGCCGTGGCGAACAGGGCTTCCGAAATCGCCGGTGCCACGGTCGCCAGATTGGTGTTGCCCGAGGAGGCGATGGCCCCGAAGGCGTTCATGATGCCCCAGACCGTGCCGAACAGGCCGATGAAGGGCGAGGACGTCGCCACCACCGACAGCACGCCCAGGCCGTTCTCGACCCGCTGGCCCTCGCGGGCGATCAGGCTGTCGAGCGCCCGGTCGATGCGCGACATCAGCAGATTGGCCTGGTTCTCGGTCAGGGCACCGCGGGCGCGGGCCTCGCGCCAGTCGGTCAGGGCGATGACCAGCATGCGCGGCAGGGGGTGCACCGGATTCGGCCCGGCCTGGGCCGCGATGTCCTCGAGCGACCGGCCCGAGCCGACGGCGTCCTCGAAGGTGTTGGCCTGGCTGTTCAGCGAACTGAACCGCATGGCCTTGTCGATGATCACCGCCCAGGACCACAGCGAGGCGATCGCCAGGCCGATCATGATCGCCTGCACGACGATATCGGCCTCCATGAACAGGGTCGCGGGATTCAACATCGAGGCTTCGGCGGCGGTGGTCATTCAGGCGTCCTTCCGTCTGTCCGTCACTGTGCACCGGACGGGCGTGGCGGTTGTGTGGCGGTTTGAGCCGGGTCTAGCGAGGTGTGGCCGCGACGTCACCTG
>CAZFQC010000013.1:0-25285 GCA_964520795.1 uncultured Brevundimonas sp. | reverse complement strand
CCCAGGCCTCGTGATCAGCCGAGCGCGGCGGACGCAGGGTCACGCCCTGGCCCTTGACCACCGGCCCGGTCGCTTCGTTGATCCAGTCCAGCAGGGCCATGGGGCGACGATAGCGGGCCGGAGATCAGCCGAAAAGAGCCTCTCGGAAGGCCGCGCCCGCCGGGGCCGCGGCCCTGGGGCCCAGCACCGCCGTGGCGCAGCGGCCGGCGGTCAGGGAGGCGGCAGCGGCCGAACGCACCGACTCCGCCGTCTGGGCCAGGGTGCGTTCGGACATCGTCTGTGACGGGATCAGGTCCCCGAAGATCAGCACCTGGGCCGCGGCGCGGCCGGCGCGGGCGGCGGGGCTTTCGTCCGACATCCACAGGCCCGCATTGAGCACCGCCTTGGCGCGGGACAGTTCGGCGGCGGACGGCCCGCTTTCGGCCAGGGCCTTCAGTTCGGCGGCGCAGACCCGGGCCAGTTCGACGGCCCGGTCGGCGGCCGCCCCGGCGTAGATGCCCAGCAGGCCGGCGTCCTCATAGGGTTCATGGTAGGCGTCGATGGCATAGGCCAGGCCGCGCTCCTCGCGGGCGCTCTGGAACAGGCGCGAGGCCATGCCGCCGCCGAGGATCTCGGTCATCAGCCGGGCCGCGGCATAGGCGGGATCGACGGCCGAGGGCGCGGGCAGCTGGAAGACGATATTGGCCTGTTCGATCCGCCGGGTCAGGGCCGCCTCGCCGCCGGTGAAACGGGGCGTGGCGGGCGCCTCGGCCGGGGTCGAGGCCTCGCCGCCGAACCAGCGCCCGGCCAGGGCCAGAAGCTCGGTTTCGTCGACAGCGCCGGCCACGGCCACCACCATCCGGTCCGGCGAATACAGGCGGGCGCGCCAGTCGCCGATGGAGGCGCGCGTGATCGGCTTCAGGCTCTTCACCGACCCCAGGATCGGGCGGCCCAGCGGCTGGCCCTCGAAGGCGCGCGTCTGGGCCATTTCGAAGACGTGGTCATCGGGCGTGTCGAAGGCCTCGGCGATCTCCTGGGCGACGACGTCCTTCTCGCGCTCGATCTCGGCGGGGTCGAGGGTGGGGCGGAAGACGAGGTCGGACACCACCTGCATGGCCAGCGGCAGGGAGCCGTGCAGGGCGCGGACCTCGAAACTGGTGCGCTCATAGCCGGTCGAGGCGTTCAGCGACCCACCCTCGGCCTCGATCCGCTCGACGATCTCGCGCGCGCCCATGCCGCCCGCGCCCTTGAACACCAGATGTTCGAGGCAGTGCGACCAGCCGGATGTCGCCTCTGTCTCCCACTTCGCCCCGCCCCGGACGGCGACGGTCAGGGCCAGGGTGCGCAGGCCGGGCATGGGATCGCAGACGACGCGGACGCCATTGGACAGGGTGTGGAGCGTGGCGGTCAGGAGGTGAGCTTTCGACGCAGCAGGACGATGTAAAAACCGACCAGCGCCAGCGCCAGTCCGAACCAGGTCAAGGCATAGCCGAGATGGTTGTTCGAAAAGGCGGCGGGCGGGGCGGAGGGCCGCAGCGCCTGCCAGTCCGGATTGGACGAGGTCAGGGCGAACAGGGTGTTCGGATCAGGGTCGGCCACGCCGAGCGCCCCGGCCATGCCCGCCATGTCCCGCGCGAAGAACCGGCCCTTGTCGACGGGCAGGGCCATGGGGCCGGGCGGCGGCGTCTCGCGCACCTCGGCCACCAGGGGGAAGGAGGTCGTGGAGGCCGCGACCGGCGGGCGGGCGGAGATGCCCTCGGCGACGAAGCCGCGGTCGATCAGGAAGACCGCCGGAAAGCCCTCGGGGCGGCAGGCCGAGATCAGGCGCACCCCCGGCTCGCCGTCATGGATGGTCTGCAGTTCGACATAGGGGGCCGTCGCCAGCCCCGGACAGTCGACGGCAACCTTGCGGAAGGCGGGATCGTGCAGGGCCATCACCGAGGCCAGCGGCGCGGGCGGGATCGCCGCAGCGGCCTCGGCCTGGTCGATCAGCCCGTTCTTCCACTGCATCCGCTGCACCTGCCAGACGCCGAGGCCGCACAGCAGCACAAGGGCCAGCAGGGCGGCGAGGGTCAGGAGGAACGGGAACCGGGGATGCATCTAGTCCTCCCCTTTCAGGGGAGGGGGACCATCCGAAGGATGGTGGAGGGGCGTCGGCTCCGGGAGCGGTGCAGGGGCCGATACCCCTCCACCGCTTCGCGGTCCCGTCGTCAGATCGGCTCCGCCGACCCGTCCTCCACCCCCGTTGGGGGAGGAACGCATCTGCAGGGCGATCATCACCCCCTTGCCCGGCCGCATCAGGCCCAGCGACAGGCCCGCGACCAATGGCAGGGCGACGAGCAGCATGGCCCAGATGGGGGGATTGTACGCCACCTGCACGAACAGGGCACCGAAGACGACGATGCCGCCGGCGATCTGCATGATGAAGATGGCGGCACCGTCGCCGGTGTTCAGCCGGGTGAAGTCGAAACCGCAGGCGGCGCAGCGGTCGACCACCTTGAGGAAGCCCCTGAACAGCGGGCCCTTTCCGCAATTGGGGCAGCGGCAAAGCAGACCGGCGCGGATCGGGTTGATCCGCGCCGGTTCAATATCAAGCCCTGTGGGGCCGTCCGTCACCCGAAGGTGACGTAGACGAAGGCGAAGAGGAACAGCCAGACCACGTCCACGAAATGCCAGTACCAGGCGGCCGCCTCGAAGCCGAAATGCTTCTGCGGCGTCATCTGGCCGGCCAGCAGGCGCAGCAGGCAGACGATCAGGAAGATGGTGCCGAGCAGGACGTGGAAGCCGTGGAAGCCGGTCGCCATGAAGAAGATCGAGCCATAAAGCCCCGAGTTGGCCGCTTCCTCGTTGAAGAACAGGTTCTCGTGGAGAATGTGGTTGTACTCATAGGCCTGCACGGCCGTGAACAGGATGCCGAGCAGCACGGTGATGAACAGGCCGGTCCTGGCCGCCTTGCGGTCGCCGACCTGCAGCGCATGGTGGGCCCAGGTGACGGTCGTGCCCGACAGCAGCAGGATGACGGTGTTGAGCAGCGGCAGCTGCCAGGCGTCCAGGGTCTCGATGCCCTTGGGCGGCCAGGTCGACCAGGCGGCGGCCGTTTCGGCCCAGTTGCCGACTTCGGGAATGTGGGCGCGGGCCTCGTTGAAGACCGCCATTTCGAAGAACATCCAGAAGAAGGCGGCGAAGAACATCACCTCGGAGGCGATGAACATGATCATGCCGTAGCGCAGGCCGATCGAGACCACCGGCGTATGGTCGCCGCCCTTGCTTTCCTTGATCACATCCGCCCACCAGGCGAAGGCGGAGAGCAGCACGCCGGCGAGACCGGCGAAGAACAGGGCGGCCTTGCCGTCGGACAGCAGGGCCGCGACGATGGGGTCGCCGTCGGCGGGCGCGATGCCCTTCATCCACACCACAGCCCCGACCAGCATGATCGTGACCGCGATCGAGGCGATCAGCGGCCAGGGGCTGGGATTCACCAGGTGATAGTCGTGATGCGGAGTGGCGTGTGCGTCGGCCATCGGGGTCTCTTGCAGCAGTCGAGAGTCGTGTGAGGCAGGCTATAGCGTCGGCTATCCGGCCGCGCCAGTGGGGGAACCCCCGATTGCGGCCTGATCGAAGCCTTGAGTCGGGTAGAAGGTGTAGCTGAGGGTGATCTCCTCGACCCCGCGGGCCTCGCGATCGGTCGCCATCTCGGGGGCCACGAAATACTGGACGGGGAATTGCATCGTCTGGCCGGGCTGGATGGTCTGCCCCTCGAAGCAGAAGCACTGCAGCTTCTGGAAATACGGTCCGGCCCGTTCCGGAACCACATTATAGGCCGCCGTGGCGTGGATCGGGCGATCGGACGTGTTGGTCACGTCGAAGAAGGCCATGCCCGTCTCGCCGATTCGCACCCGCTGGGTGACCTGTTCGGCGCGGAAGGTCATGGGCAGGCCGCGCACATTGGTGTCGAACCGGATCAGCACGGTCTGGTCCAACTGCACATCCGGCGCCTTGTCGGCCTTGCGGACCGTGCCGTCGAAGCCGGTGACCTGGCAGAACATGCGGTAGAGCGGCACGGCGGCAAAGGCCGCGCCAGTCATGAACATCACCCCCGCCGCGCAGGCGATGGCGGCCATGGCGTTGGCACCGGGCTTCTTCATCGGGCGTATTCGACCGGCTGGCCGGCCGCGATGGCGTCCTTGCGGGCGTCGATGTTGCGCTTGAGGTTCAGCACGGTGACGGCGAACACCAGCACGATGAAGGCGACAAGCGCGCCGGCGATGGCGAGGTTGCGCCGGCTGCGGGCGGACAGTTCTTCGGGGGTCAGTCGGCGCATGGTCATGACAGTCCAGGCAGGGCGGTGAGGCTCTCGACCAGCAAGGCCGCGAACAACGCCATCAGATACAGGATCGAGAAGGCGAACAGGTTGCGCGCCGGTTTGGCCTCGGCGCGGACATCATACAATGCGGCCTCTCGTCCCACGGCCTCGGCCTTGTCGGGCTGATCGCCGGCGCGGCTGCGCCACAGGCGGACCGCGAGGAACAGGAAGCCGAGGCCGCCGATCGCCGACACCGCCAGATACAGATAGCCGCCGAGACCGACCAGGCCCGGAGCCACGGCCACCGGCACGAACACGAGACTGTAGATCAGGATCTGCAGCCGGGTGCTCCCGGGCCCGCGCGCCACCGGCATCATGGGGATGCCGGCGCGGGCGTAGTCGCCAGCGGAATACAGGGCCAGGGCCCAGCTGTGCGGCGGGGTCCACAGGAAGATGATCGCGAACAGCAGCCAGGCCTGCCAGGGTGCCTGGCCCGTCGCCGCGGCCCAGCCGATCACGGGCGGAAAGGCGCCCGCCGCGCCGCCGATGACGATGTTCTGGGGCGTCCGGCGCTTCAGAAGCAGGGTGTAGAAAACGGCGTAATAGAGGATGGTCATCAACAGCAGGCCGCCAGCCAGCCAGTTGGTCGTCATGCCCAGCAGCATGACCGAAAAGATCGACAGGATGACGCCGAAGGTCATGGCGTCGTTCCTGTTGACCCGCCCGGCCGCCACGGGCCGCCCGCGGGTGCGGCGCATCAGGGCGTCGGTCTCGGCCTCCAGCGCCATGTTCAGGGCGCCCGCTGCCCCGGCACCGACGGCGATGCACAGGATGGCGATGGCCGACGACAGCCAGTCGAGGTCGCCGCCCGCCACGACAAGGCCGGTCACGGCGGTGAAGATGACCAGCGACATCACGCGCGGCTTCAGCAGCTGGAAGAAATCATCCGGCTGGGCGGTCGAGATCGCGGTCTGGGGGGCGGTTTCGGTCATCGCATTTTCAAAAAGCCAGAGGCCGCCCTTTCGCACTGAAAGAGCGGCCCCCGATTGGTCTGGTCCGGATGGACCTCTCTAGTGCTCGTCGTCCTTGACCACCGGCAGCTCGTTGAACTGGTGGTGGGGCGGGGGCGAGGACAGGGTCCACTCCAGGGTCGTGGCGCCTTCGCCCCACGGATTGGCGACGCCCGGACGACGCCGGATGGCGGCCTCGGCCAGCATGATCAGGAAGACCCCGACGCCGACCAGGGTGATGACGTAGCCCCACGAGGAGACCAGGTTCCAGTAGGCGTAGCCGTCCGAATAATCGACGTAGCGGCGCGGCATGCCCTGCAGGCCCAGGAAATGCTGCGGGAAGAACACCAGGTTCACCCCGACGAACATGATCCAGAAATGCAGGCAGCCGAGGAACTCGTTGTACTTCACGCCGAACATCTTCTCGAACCAGTAGTAGAAGCCCGCGAAGATGGCGAAGACGGCGCCGAGCGACAGCACATAGTGGAAGTGGGCCACGACGTAATAGGTGTCGTGAAGGCTGTAATCGATGCCCGCATTGGACAGGACCACGCCGGTCACGCCGCCGATGGTGAACAGGAAGATGAAGCCGATCGCCCAGAGCATGGGCGTCTTGAAGCTGATCGAGCCGCCCCACATTGTGGCGATCCAGCTGAAGATCTTCACGCCCGTGGGCACGGCGATGATCATGGTCGCGGCGATGAAATAGGCGCGCAGGTTCACGCCCATGCCCACCGTGTACATGTGGTGCGCCCAGACGATGAAGCCGACGAAGCCGATGGCCACCATGGCGTAGGCCATGGCGAGATAGCCGAAGATCGGCTTCTTCGAGAAGGTCGAGACGATGTGGCTGATGATGCCGAAGCCCGGCAGGATCAGGATGTAGACCTCGGGGTGGCCGAAGAACCAGAACAGGTGCTGGAACATGACGGGATCGCCGCCGCCGGCCGGGTCGAAGAAGCTGGTGCCGAAATTGCGGTCCGCCAGCAGCATGGTGATGGCGCCGGCCAGGACGGGCAGCGACAGCAGCAGCAGGAAGGCGGTGATCAGCACCGACCAGGCGAACAGGGGCATGCGGTGCAGGGTCATGCCCGGGGCGCGCATGTTGAAGACGGTGGTGATGAAGTTGATCGCGCCGAGGATGGAGCTGGCACCCGCGACGTGCAGCGAGAAGATCGCCAGGTCCATGGCCGGTCCCGGATGCCCCATGGTCGAGAGCGGCGGATAGATGGTCCAGCCGCCGCCGAAGCCGAGGCCGCCGCCGGGCTCACCCGGGACGAACAGGGAGACGATCAACAGCACCCAGGCCGCGACCAGCAGCCAGAAGGAGATGTTGTTCATGCGCGGGAAGGCCATGTCCGGCGCACCGATCATGATCGGCACGAACCAGTTGCCGAAGCCACCGATCATGGCGGGCATGACCATGAAGAAGATCATGATCAGGGCGTGGCCGGTGACCACGACGTTGTAGCCGTGCTTCGACTGCTGGACGAGGCCCATCAGGTCGACGACCGAACCGTCGGTGAAGATCTGGATGCCCGGCTCGGCCAGTTCCCAGCGAATCAGGCCGGACAGGGCACCGCCGACCAGGCCCGCCATGATGGCGAACAGCAGGTAGAGGGTGCCGATGTCCTTGTGATTGGTCGACAGGAACCAGCGGGTGAAGAAACCCGGCTTGTGGTCATGATGCCCGTCGTGATCGTGGGCGAGGTTTTCGGCTGCGGTGGCCATAGCTGTGGGGCTCTCGCGGTTCGTTACTGAGCGGCCGGGGCGACGGCGGGAGCCGTGGCGGGCGCTGCGGGTTGAGCGGGGGCGGCGACCGGAACGGCCGCTTCAGAAGCGGTCGGGGCGACGGCAGCGCCGGCGGCGACCTGGGCGACGGTGCCGCCCGGGGCCTGTTCGGCCGTGCGCGGCGTCATCGAGCCGCCCTTGGAGGCGACCCAGGCGGCGAATTCGGCCTCGGTGACGACGTTGATCTGGATCGGCATGAAGGCGTGGTCGACGCCGCAGAGTTCCGAACACTGGCCGTAGAAGACGCCCGTGCGATCGGCGCGGAACCAGGTTTCGTTGACGCGGCCGGGGACGGCGTCGGTTTTCAGACCGAAGGCCGGCAGGGCGAAGGCGTGGATCACGTCCGTGGCCGTGACCAGAACCCGCACCGTCTTGCCCACCGGCACGACGATCGGCTCGTCGGCGGCGAGGCGGTACAGGCTGTGCGGCATGCCGCGGGCGGCGATCTCGTCTTCCGGCAGCATGTTGGAGACGTATTCGGCGACGCCCTGGTCCGGATACTCATAGGACCAGTTCCACTGGTTGCCCGTGGCCTTCACCGTCAGGTCCGGCGTCGGCATGTCGTGATAGGCGAACAGCAGGCGGAACGAGAACAGGGAGATGCCCACCAGGATCAACACCGGCAGGACCGTCCAGACGATCTCGATCAGGGTGTTGTGGCTCCATTTGGCCGGAACCGGGTTGGCCTTCTTGTTGTAGCGGATGCAGATCCAGATCAGCAGCCCCAGCACCAGCAGGCTGATGAAGGTGATGATCGGCATCAGCACGGCGTCATGGAAGAAATGCGCCTCGACCTTCAGCGGCGAAGCCGCCGGCTGCAGGCCAAGACCGCCATCGGTCGGTTGACCGACCAGCTCCTGCGCCCACGTCGGCGTAGCGGAGAAAACGGCCAGGCTCAGAGCGGTGATGCCACCGCCGATGAACGCCCGGGCCCGCGTGCCCATCCCCATGCGAGATATCCTCATTAAACCGTTTCGCCGCAAAAGCTTGCGAGTGAATCGCAAACAGTCGCCGGGACCCGGCGGCCCACAGCGGTACTTCGGGCGGTCCATATCGCCCCCTCCGGCGCTTGCCAAGCGATTGCCGCTGGATTGAACGACGCAGGGCCTCCCGTCCCCGGATTAATTCCACGTTATGTTATGACAGCTACCTTGCGTCACCAGATACCTTGCGATACGTCTTCGTCATCACAAGGAGGCCCGCAGTGCCTGAAACAATCGAGATACAGCTGAAGAAGGGGGTGCTGACGCTTTGCGTCCTGGCCCTGCTGAACCGGCACGACAGCTATGCCTATGAGATCGCCTCGACGCTTTCGGACGCGATCGACATGGGTGAGGGAACTATCTACCCGCTGATGCGGCGGATGCAGTCCGACGGACAGGTGGAGACCTATCTGGTCGAATCACCGTCCGGGCCGTCGCGGAAATATTATCGCCTGACCGACGCCGGCCGCCGGGCGCTCGACGCCCAGACGACCGAATGGCGCGCCTTTGCCCAGGCGGTCGAATCCGTCGTGGACGGCCCACCGCCTGCCGCCGCGCCCGCCCGGGCCACTGAAGACGTCACAGCCGAAAGGGGAGCTGAACAATGACCCGCGCCGAATTCATGGGCCGGTTGAGGCGAGGACTGGTCGGCATGCCGACCGCCGCCGCCGCCGATATCGCCTCGGACTACGAAATCCATTTCGAGGACGGCCTCGCTGCCGGACGGTCCGAGGCCGAGGTGGCCACGGCCCTCGGCGATCCCGACCGGCTGGCTCGCGAACTGAGGGCCGAAGCCGGCGCCCAGCGCTGGCACCAGGAGAAGAACCCGTCGGCCGCGGCCGGCGCCATCTTCGCGGTGCTGGGTCTGGGGGCGATCGACATCCTGTTCCTGCTGCCGATCCTGATGAGCGTCGCCATGACGCTGTTCGGGATGTTCATGGCCGCGATCGGCATCTTCATCGGCGGCGGCGCGATCATGGTCGCCGGACCCTTCGCCGGCCTCCCCGGCGGACCCGCCGCCTCGATCCTGGCGGGCCTCGGCCTGATGGCCGGTGCCACGGCCCTCGCCGCCCTGACGGCCATCGCCACGATCTGGCTGGTCAACGGCGTCGTCTGGTTCGCCCGCTTGCACTACCGGCTGCTGAAGCCGGCCCTCGACCCCCAGCCGCAGTATCAGAACCAGGAGAGCTGAAGATGATCAAACCCCTCTTCATCATCGCCGGCGCGGGCGTTCTGCTGGCCGCCGGTTCTCTGGCCGGGGCCGCAGCCCTGGCCGGAGGCGACCTCAGGCACAACGACTGGACCTGGTCCCTCGTCGACAATGACGTCGGCGGCGACGATTTCCACATGCGGCGCGGACGGGGCGAGCCTGACGTCACCCGCAATCTGACCTGGGCCGGCGGCGATCGCCTGCAGATCGAGGTTCCCTGCGATGTCGTCTACGTCCAGGGACCCAACCCCGGCGTGGTGGTCACGGGGCCCCGGGACCTGGCCGGTCGCATCCGCATCGTCGGAGACCGCCTGACCCTCGACGACGACGGCGACAGGAACGAGCATGGCTACATCCGCTGGAACGGCGACGGCATCCACGTCTGGAGCGCGCAGGACCAGCTCAAGGTCACGGTCACCGCTCCGGCTGTCACCAGCTTCGATGTGGTCAGTTCCGCGGACCTGATGATCCGCGACTATGACCAGCCCCGGCTGAACCTGATCCTGTCCGGGTCTGGAGACGTCACGGCCCGGGGCACAGCCCGCGCGGTTCAGATCGACGTCTCGGGGTCGGGCGACGCCGACCTGGCCGCCCTGAACACCGTCGACGCCGATGTGCGGGTTTCCGGCTCTGGCGACGTCCGGGTCGGGCCGACCGGCAAGGCGGTTGTGGATATCTCGGGCTCCGGCGATGTCGACCTGACCCGCCGTGCGACCACGATCGACCGCACGCTCTCCGGCTCGGGCGACATCGACGAGCGGTGACCCGGTGACGCGGGGACGGTCAGCCCCTACTTAGGCTTCATGACCGTCCCCGTTTCCCTCCCCGCGATTCTCGATTCCGCCGACATCGGCGCTGACGAAGCCCTGTCCATCCTGCAGGAGGCCCTGACGGGTGCCGATGACGGGGAACTGTTCCTCGAACGGTCCGAGCTCGAATCGCTGGTCTTCGACGATGGCCGGTTGAAATCCGCCGCCTATGACGCCTCCGAAGGCTTCGGCCTGAGGGTGGTGGCGGGCGAGACGGCCGGCTATGCCCACGCCAACGAGATCAGCGGCCCCGCCATCCGCCGCGCGGCCGACAGCGCCGGCCTGGCCCGCTCCGGTCATGCCGGCGTCGTCGCCGAGGCACCTCGCGCCACCAACCAGCAACTGTATTCGCCGGTCGACCCCCTCGCCTCCCCCGCCTTTTCGGACAAGATTGCCCTGCTGGCCGAGATCGACGCTTGGGCGCGCGCCCGTGATCCGCGGGTCGTTCAGGTCTCCGCCAGCATGGTCGGCGAGCGGCGCCATATCGAGATCCTGCGCGGCGACGGCCGGCGCGTCACCGACATCCGTCCCCTCGTCAGGCTGAACGTCTCGGTCACGGTCGAGAAAGACGGACGGCGCGAGAGCGCTTCGTCCGGCGCCGGCGGCCGGGCCGGGTTCGAGACCTGGATCGCGCCGGACCGCTGGCAGTGGCAGGTCGATGACGCCCTGCGCCAGGCCCTGGTCAATCTGGAGGCGGTCGACTGCCCCGCAGGCGAGATGGACGTGGTCCTCGGTGCCGGCTGGCCCGGGGTGCTGCTGCACGAGGCCATCGGCCACGGCTTCGAGGGCGATTTCCATCGCAAGGGCAGTTCGGTCTTCACCGGCATGATGGGCAAGCGGGTCGCCGCCCCGGGCGTCACCGTCGTCGACGACGGCTCCATCGCGGGTCGTCGTGGGTCGCTGTCGGTCGATGACGAGGGCACGCCGACCTCGCGCACGGTCCTGATCGAGGACGGCATCATGGTCGGGCTGATGCACGACCGGCTGTCGGCGCGTCAGCTGGGCGCCCGCGCCACCGGCAACGGCCGGCGTCAGTCCTTCGCCCACATGCCGATGCCGCGCATGACCAACACCTTCATGGAAGGCGGCAAGGACTCGCAGGCGGACATGATCGCCTCGACGAAGCGCGGTCTCTATGCCGCCAATTTCGGCGGCGGCCAGGTCGACATCACCAACGGCAAATTCGTCTTCCAGTGCACCGAGGCCTATCTGATCGAGGACGGGAAGATCACCGCCCCGGTGCGCGGTGCAACCCTGATCGGCGACGGCGCCACGGCCCTGCAACATGTGCAGATGATCGGCGACGACTTCGCCTTCGACCCTGGCGTCGGCGTCTGCGGCAAGGGCGGACAGGGCGTCCCGGTCGGCATCGGCCAGCCCAGTTTGAAGATTGCGGGACTGACGGTGGGGGGGACGGCGGTCTGAGTGGCTAGTGGCTAGTGGCCAGTGGCCAGTGGCCAGTGGCCAGTGTGCGCGGCTTCACTGACAGCGGAGGGGCGGCGCGGATTGAGCGGGCACTCAGGTGGTGGCCAATCACTAACCACTAACCACTAGCCACTAATCCCCGGCCACTACTTCCACCCCGGCCCGACCACTTCGAACCCGCGCGCCACCAGTCCGTCGAGTACGCCGCCTTCGTCGGCGAGCAGCCGGATCGGGGCCACGCCCATGGTGACGCCGGGTGTGACGATCGCGGTCTCGATGGCCTCCGCCCACTGTTGCCGAAGCTGGGGCGCGATCTCGGGATCGCCCCACGGCCAGCACTGGTTCAGGGCCTTGTCGATCGGCGAGGCCACGACATCGGCGACGCGCAGGGCGCGCCAGTCCTCGGCCCGGTCGCGCGCGGCGTCGGGCCCCTGTTCGGCGGCGGCGATGGCGGCTTCCACACAGGCGACATGGGCGGTCTGGGGGGCGGTGATCAGGCTGTCGATCAGTTCGTCTCCGCGCACCGTGCCGACGGGCCGGACCGTGACGCGGGCCCGTCGCGCGGCGCGGCGGATCACATCCGTGGCGTCGTCCCCGCTGCGGCCGCGCATATAGCCGGCCTTGTCCTGCATCAGGTCGAAGCCGACGAACAACAGGCTTCGGGTGCGCCAGTCCTGGTCGCGCTCACCGGCCATGACCGCTTCGAGCCGCGCCTGGTATTCGGGAGTCAGATAGTCGGCGGTCGTCTGCCCCTCGGGCATCAGGCCGATGGTCCGGGCGCGCCAGATGACGCGAAACAGGTCGGTGACCGAGGCGCGCCCCTGGGCCGGGAAGAGGATCAGGTCAGACCGCGCCGCGGCCGCCTCGAGGTCGTCGGGACGCCAGGGAAGGTCGCGGGGAATACCGGTGATGGCCCCGACCAGGATCAGGGTGCTGTCGCCCCGGGTGATCGTCCACATCGGCGCACCGGAGCGTCGGGCCAAAATCACGACATCGTCCAGCGCCGCAACCGGTGTCTCCGGCGTCTGGGCGACTGCCCGGGGCGCGAATCCCGCCCCGCCCAGCAATACCAGGGCGGAAATGACAAAAGCGAATGTTCTCACAACTATACAGACCTCGACTGAATATAATGGAGTAACAAATCGCCTATTTAGGGACACAAGTGTAACAATTCCGTAATGATGACTTCGATTTAATCCACCTGTCCGTCTTGTAACTGGAGAGAGCGACGAGAGGACGCCAAACCGTCGTCACACGACGAGGGGAATCCTGCAATGACCAAGACCATCCTGCTGGCGACGACGGCCATCCTGTTCGGCGCCGGCGCGGCCTCGGCGCAGACCGCCCCTCCAGCCGCCGCGCCCCAGGCCGAGACCTCCCAGCAGGGTGTGCTGATCTTCACCCCCGACTTCTTCGCCGACCAGCGCCCCAACACGGCGCTCGACATGGTCAGCCGGGTCCCGGGCTTCTCGGTCCAGGACGGCGACGGCTCGCGCGGCTTCGAGGGCGCGGTCGGCAACATCCTGATCAACGGCTCGCGACCCGCGTCCAAGAACGACACCGGCTCTTCCGTCCTGTCGCGGACCCTGGTGCCCCAGGTCGAGCGCATCGAACTGATCCGCGGCGGGGCCCCGGGCATCGACATGCAGGGCTATTCCGTCGTGGTGAACGTCATCACCCGGAGCCTGGCCAGCACCGAACAGATCCTGACGGCCAATATGGCCTTCTTCGAAGGCGGCACCGATCGCGGCTTCGGCCAGTACCAGTTCACGCGTCGCAACGGCGACCGGGTCTGGGGCTTCACCATCGCCGACGGCGTGGCCATCAATGATTCCAATGGCGTCGGCCGGGTCATCCGCCGCGACCCCAACGGCGTGGTTCTGCGTGACGAGGGCTATTACAGCGACCAGACAGGCGGCGGGCAGTCCGTGCGGGTCAATTTTGCCGATGCCTTCATGGGCGGCAAGATCGACCTCACAGCCCGCTACGGTCTGAACGACTACAGCCAGTACAGCCTGCAGGACGGGCCCACGATCCTGCGCGACAACCGCTTCTCCGAGGAAGGCGCGAGCGGCGAGGTCGGCGCGGTCTTCACCCGACCGATGGCGGAAGGTCTGACGTCGGAGACCCGCTTCATCCGCGAATGGAACGATTTCGAGAACACCTCGACCTCCCTGACGACGACGAACGGGGTCGCCGGCCCCGAGCAGCGTTTCTCATCCGACGGCAACGCTTCCGAGACCATTCTGCGATCGCTGCTGCGCTGGGAGCGTTCGCCGTCCCTGACGCTCGAGGCCGGCGGCGAGGTCGCCTACAACATGCTGGAAATCGACCAGGACCTGACCGACGGCGGGGTCGTCATTCCCCTGCCTTCCGATCAGATCATGGTCGAGGAGACCCGGGGGGAGCTGTTCGGCAAGGCGACCTGGCGCGTGCGGCCAGACCTGAATGTCGAGGGCGGACTTCGGCTCGAGGCCTCGACCATCGCCCAGTCCGGCGACGCCGATCAGGAGAAGAGCTTCTTCTATGCCAAGCCCCGCCTGCAGCTGACCTGGACGCCCCGCCCGCAGAACCAGGTCCGGTTCCGCTTCGAGCGCGACATCGGCCAGCTGGACTTCGGCGACTTCGCCGCCGGCGCGGACCTTGAGGACGAACAGGTGTTCGGCGGCAATGTGAACCTCGAGCCCGAGGAGCGCTGGATCTCCGAATTGACCTATGAGCGACGGTTCCTCGGCGACGGCATCGTCTCCATCGGCTACCGGCACGACGAGATCATCGGGGTCATCGACCGCCTGCCCCTGCCCATGGGCCTGTCGGCGGTCGGCAACATCGGCGACGGAACCCTGGACCAGCTGGCGGTCAATGTGGTCCTGCCGCTGGACTGGACCGGCTTCTCGGGCGGACAGTTCCAGTTCCGGAACACCTGGAACGACACGGCCGTGACCGACCCGACCTCGGAAGAGGAGCGGCCGATCTCCGGCGTGCGGCCGTCGCAGCCCGCCTTCACCCTCTCCCAGGACATCACCACCTGGAAGATCAATTGGGCGGTGACCTACCTGGAGAGTCTGCGCCAGTTCAACTATGACCCGGACCAGGTTTCGGGCTTCACAGGCAGCGACTATTTCGAGGCCAATATCGAATACAAGCCGACGCCGACGCTGGCGATCCGCGCCCAGGTCAACGTCTGGAACGACTTCCAGGTCGAACGGACGGTCTTCGCCGACCGGACGCTGGCCCGGCCGATCGCCTTCACCGAACTGCGCCCCTCGGATCCGCGCACCTTCTGGCAGATCCGGGTGCGCAAGACGTTCTGAAGACGCGCCGCCGGACCGCCCCAAGCGTGACAGCGATTTAATCCACCTGTCGCGCTTGTAACTGGAGGCGTCGACGGTCGCCGGGCACCGTCCTGCCAACAGGGAGAGGGACGGATGAACAAGGCGATCTGGCTGGCGGGCGCAGCCGCCTGCGCGCTGGCGGGCGGCCCGGCCATGGCCCAGACAGCGCCCGCCCCCGATGCCCCGTTCGCCGCCCGGCAGGGCGTGCTGGTGTTCGAGCCGGCCTTCTTCGCCGATGCCCGGCCCGATACAGCGCTGGACATGATCTCCCGCCTGCCGGGCTTCGCCTTCGAATCCGGCGACAGCGGCACCCGCGGCCTGGCCGGAACGGCGGGCAATGTCCTGATCGACGGCCGTCGGCCCTCGACCAAGAGTGACAACCTTGACCAGATCCTGCGCCGCATCTCGGCCGCCGGCGTCGCCCGGGTCGAACTGGTCCGCGGCGGCGCGCCCGGCATCGACATGCAGGGCCGGTCGGTCGTCGCCAACGTCGTTCTGATCCGCACCGTGACCACCGAGCGGGTGGTCGAGGTCAACTCCTATGTCTATCCCGACGGCTACCTGGGCCCGGTGCTGTCGGCACGCTATTCGCGGCGCGAGGGCGACGACCAGATCGAAGGTTCGATCAGCGGCTTTTCGGACCGCACCGACGGCACCGGCGACGGCTTCCGCCGCCGGTACGACGCCTCGGGCAATCTGATCCAGGACGCCGACCTGGTGCTCTGGGACCGCATCCGGAACCTGCGCGCCACCGGTGCGGTCCAGCGACGGATCGGCGGAGGCCTGTTGCGCGTCAACGGCCTTCTCGGCTGGTTCGGCAATGAGAATTCGCAGGACCTGCTGATCCGCTCGGGCGCGGGTGCCGACAGTTTCAACGACGAACAGGCCGACGACATAAACAGCGAACTGGGCGTCAACTGGACCCTCGATCTGGGCCCGCGCACCGGGCTGGAGCTGACCGGCCTGCAACGCTATTCCACCGAGGACTACACCGGCGTTTCGGCAAGCAGCGGCGACAGCTCGACCTTTACCGCCGACTCGACCTCGGGTGAATCGATCGGCCGCGCCATCCTGCGTTTCCGACCCGATGACCGGTGGTCCTTCGAGACCGGCGGCGAGGTGGCCTACAACTTCCTCGACAGCGCCACGGCCTATTCCGAAAACGGCGTGCCGATCCCGCTGCCGTCGTCCTCGGTCAAGGTCGAGGAGCTGCGCGGTGAGGTCTTCGGCCAGGCGACCTGGCGGCCGGACCCGACCCTGACCATCGAGGGCGGACTGCGCGTCGAGGTGTCGGAGATCAGCCAGTCCGGCGACAGCGAGCTGACCAAGTCCTTCGTCTATCCCAAGCCCCGTATACAGGCGACCTGGACGCCCCGGACCGGCCACCAGTTCCGCTTCCGCGCCGAGCGCGAGGTGGGCCAGCTGGACTTCGGCGACTTCGTCGCCTCGGCCGATATCGACATCGGCCAGGTCGAGGGCGGAAACCCCGACCTCGAGCCGCAGAAGCAGACGGTGCTGGAAGCCATCTATGAGCGCCGCTTCTGGGGCGAGGGCGTGTTCGACGTCACCTACCTGTATGCCGAGGTCGAGGACGTCGTGGACGTCATCCCCCTGACAGGCGGCTTCGACGGCGTCGGCAACATCGGCGACGGAACCGCCAGCTTCTTCCAGCTGCGCCTGACCCTGCCCACGGACCGGCTGGGCATTCCCGGCGGCCGCTTCCAGACGCGCGGCAGCTGGTCCTCGACCTCGGTGCTCGATCCGGTCACGGGCGAGGAGCGCCGCTTCCAGGGCGACCAGGCCTTCGGCTGCGGCGTGGCATTCAACCAGGACCTGATGGGCGGCCGCTGGTCATACGGCTTCAACCACGGCTGCAATGTCGACAAGGGTCGGGGCTTCCGCGTGCGCGAGGTTCGCGCCTTTTACGCCGAGCCCGAGGTCAGCGCCTTCGTGCAGTGGAAGCCGGAGCGGGACCTGACGGTGAAGATCGACCTCGGCAACGCCAGCGACCGGGCCCGGGGCTATGACCGCGAGATTTACACCGGCCCCCGCGACACGGCCCCGCTGGCCTTCCGCGAGGTGCGCCGCACCCGGATGAGCCCGTGGCTGTTCGTCCAGATAAGAAAGACCTTCTGAAGAAGGCGTCCCCAGACCCCGAAAACTCACGGCGCGCCGACCCTCACGCGCCAAAAAGGGCGGAACCTTCCGGTTCCGCCCTTCCTGTATTCAACCCCTGGCCGGATCAGGCCGCGGGATGGTTGTCGGCTTCGTTGACCCCGTGGGACCAGCCCTTGATCACGAAGCTGATCAGGATGAAGAACACCCCGATGGCGATGCCGCCAAGGCCGAGCTTCTCGAACACCTCAATCGAGGTGCGCAGCGCCAGACCGGGATCCAGAACCTGACCACCGACGGTCTCGGTGCCGGCCAGGCCGGCGATCCAGCCGCCCACGAACTGGGCGATGGAGCTGGCCAGGAACCAGACGGCCATCATGAAGCTGACGACCGCGGGCATGGACAGTTTTGTGATCTCCGAGAGCCCCACCGGCGACAGGAACAGTTCGCCCGTCGTGTGCAGCATGTAGAGCAGGCCGAGCAGGACGATCGGCATCTGGAAGGCCGAGTTGGCCATGCCGGCACCCCACACCACCACCATGAAGCCCAGACCGACCTGCAGCAGGCCGAGGCCGAACTTCATGACCGGGTTCGGGTCCATGTTGCGCTTGGCAAGGTACGCCCAGAGGGCGGCCATGATCGGCGCGAAGATCAGGATGAAGCCGGCGTTGAACGACTGGGTCTGGGCGGCCGTGATGGTCGCGTCGATCCAGAAGCCGGTGGGCGTGGTGATGCCCGCGGCCTCGAGTTGCGCCGGCGTGCCCACGGTGACTCCCAGAAGCTGGAAGGCGGTCGGCGTCAGGCTGAGATCGACGTTGCGGTCCGCGAACAGGTTCAGGGACGTGCCCGCCTGTTCGAACAGGGTGAAGAAGACGACCGAACCGAAGATCAACACCACCGCCAGCATCATCCGCTCACGCTGGGCCCGCGTCTGACAGACGCGGATGATGACGAAGAGGATGAACAACAGCGACGCGATCGTGGCGGCCGTCAGGACGGTGCCGACCATGGCGTTGCGCTGGACCAGGAACCAGACCAGGCCGACGCCCAGGGTGCCGAGCAGATAAATCGACCATTCGCGGTTCAGCGGACCGATCATCGGGCGCTTGAGCGCCTCGGGGTTCGGCGGCTCGCCCTTGCCCTCGAGCAGGGGTTTGCCGAGCATGAAGACCACCCAGCCCAGCGCCATGCCGATGCCGGCCAGGCCGAAGCCCGCCCACCATCCGACCGTCTGTCCGAGGAGTCCGCACAGCACCGCGGCCCAGAAGGCACCGAGGTTGATGCCGTAGTAATAGAGGGTGAAACCCGAATCCCGCCGGGGATCGCCCTGCGGATAGAGCTGGCCGACGATCGTCGAGATGTTCGGCTTCAGGAAGCCGACGCCCATGATGATCAGCGAAATGGCGAGATAGAAGATGTTGACGCCCTGCTGGTCGCGGGTCTGTTCCATCACATAGGACCCTTCCGCCAGGGTGGCGGGCAGGGACGAACCGGCAGGCAGATCGGCGATGGCGATACCGCCGCCCTCGGCCGGACCAAAGGCGTATTTCTCACCGTTCAGAACGATGTTGACCTCACGCGAGGCACCGCGGCCCTCGGCGGAAATCTCGTAGGTCTGACCGCCGTAGGTCAGGGTTTCGGTCGCCGGTCGGCCCTCGAAGGCCATCAGGCCGTGGCCCGCCACAAGCAGCAGGGCGCCAAAGGCGATGGCCTTGCGGGTGCCGATGAACCGGTCCGCCAGAATGCCGCCGACCAGCGGCAACAGATAGACCAGCGAGGTGTAGGATCCGTAGGTCGACCCCGCCGTGGCGTCGTCGAACAGGAAATGCTGGGTCAGGAAGAAGATCAGGATGCCGCGCATGCCGTAGTAGGAGAAGCGCTCCCACATTTCGGCGAAGAACAGGATGATCAGTCCGCGCGGATGGTTCTTCAGGATCTGCAACAGCACGGGAATGCCCGTGAGCAGAGAGATGATAATGCCGGCGGCGACAACGATGTTCATGCCTGACCTCCCCGGATGCGTCGGGCTTCGAACCCGCCGGGCGTCGAAAGCGCCCCCCAAATGTCCGTTCTACTCAACGGCTCACTCCCATATTGCTGCGCCCCACCTGACGCGCGAGGCCGCATAAGCAGCACGGGTGGCATGACCGGACAAGTGTTAAGGGTAAATTGGCTGTGAGGTGGCGCGCCGACGGACCAGGCGGCAGGATGGTTCCGAATCAACATGGGCGTGCCGGAATGATGACGACGCGGCGGTCGGCGCTGATCGGAGCGGGCTCGGCGATGGCGCTTGCGGCCTGCGGGCCGGCGTCGCCGCGGGCAGCCGGAAATGTGATTGCGGCGGGCCAGCCGGCCGCCCTGCTGATCTGGGCTGTGGCGCGTGAGCGACTGGCGGGCTGGCCGCGCAAGCCGTCGGGGGAGGCGCTGGCCGCCCTGCCGTCGCTGGCGGCGGACCTTCCGGAATTGGGCGCGCTGGGCGGCGGGGGGCAACCCGCGAATCTGGAGGCCCTGGCAGCGCTGACGCCGCGACTGGTCATCGACTATGGCGACACCGATCCCGAAAACCACGCGCTCGGCGACCGGATGAAGACCCGGCTGGGCGTCGACTGGCGGCTGATCGACGGCGCCCTGACGAAGATTCCCGAGGCCATTCGCGAAGCGGGCGAATTGCTGGACGCCGGCCGGAGCGCCGGCGGCCTGGCCGAGGAGGCCGCTGCCGTGCTGGAAGGCTGGCGCCGCGCGCCGGGCGGCTCGTCCTTCTACTATGCGCGTGGCACCGACGGACTGGAGACCGGCTTCCAGGGCTCCCTCGCCACCGAGGTGTTCGAGGGTGCCGGCTGGACCAATGTCGCCGGCGAGTCGCGCGACATCGGGCGGGTCACGCGGGAACAGGTCGCCGCCTGGGACCCCGAGGTTCTGGTCACGCTGAGCCCGGCCTTTGCCGAGGCCGTCCGCCACGATCCGGTCTGGCGCACCCGCCGCAACGGCCAGCGTCGACGGCTGTTGCTTCTGCCTGATCATCCGTTCGGCTGGATCGACCGACCGCCGTCGGTGAACCGGCTGCTGGCCTGCGCCTGGCTGGCGGATCCCTCCGGCGCGCAGCTGACCATCGCCGGCCTGACCCGGCGGCTGTACGGCATGGCGCCGGTCGAGGTGGCCATGCCGCAATGGATCCGGTGAGCCGGTTCCGGGACGCCCTGGTTCCGGCCGTCCTGGTCCTGCTGACGCTGGCGGGCGCGCTTGCGGTGCTCGCGACGGGGCCCCTGGGCGTGGCGCCGGACGCCCTGTTGACCGCCCTGACCGGACGGGGATCGCCCGAAGCGGAACTGGCGCTGGCCCTGCGCGGCCCGCGCCTGCTGGCGGCCCTGACCTGCGGCGCGGCCCTGGCCGGGGCCGGGGCCGGCTTCCAGATCCTGTTCCGCAATCCGCTGGCGGCGCCCGACCTGCTCGGCGTTTCGTCGGGCGCGGCGCTTGGCGCGGCCCTGGCCCTGCTGCTCGGTGCCGGCGCCGCCCTTGTGCAGGGCGCGGCCTTTGGGGGCGGGCTGGCCGCCGGTGCCCTGGCGCTTGTCTGCGCCGCCCTGACCCGCAGCGGCGACGGCCGCCTCGCCCTGATCCTGTGCGGGGTCGTCGCCGGGGCCCTCGCCTCGGCCGGGCTCGGTCTGGTGGTGGTCGTGGCGGAGCCCTATTCGCAGCTGCCGTCGATCACCTACTGGCTGCTGGGCAGCTTCACCCGGGCGACCCTGCCGGAAGCGGTCGGTGCCGTCGGCCCGGTCGCCCTCGGCGCGGGGGTGCTTATCTGGCTGGGTTTCAGGCTCGACATCCTGTCGCTGGGCGATGAGCAGGCGCGATCGCTGGGTCTGGCCGCGCCGCCCCTGCGCCTGCTGGCGCTCGCGGCCGCCGCCCTGATGACCTCCTCGGCCGTGGCCGTGGCGGGCGTGGTCGGCTGGATCGGCCTGCTGGCACCGCACGCCGCCCGGCTGATCATCGGCGAGCGGGCGGGGCGGCTGATTCCCGCCTCCATGGCCCTGGGCGCCCTGTTCGCCCTCGTCATCGACCGGCTGGCTACCGCCTTCGGCCCGGCGGAAATCCCCGTCGGCCTGCTCTCCGCCGCCATCGGGGCCCCCGCCTTCCTGATCCTGTTCGTCGCCACATCGAGGCGATCATGAGCGGCATGCGACTGGAAGGGCTGGTCGCCGGGCGGGGCAAGGGCTTCCGCCTGCCGCCCCTCGATCTGACCGTCGAGGCCGGCGAAGTCCTCGCCCTGATCGGCCCGAACGGCACCGGCAAGACCACCCTGTTGAAGACCCTCGCCGGCCTCCTGCCGCCGCTGGCCGGCGCGATCGTCGACACCGGTGCCCCGGCGTATCTGCCGCCGCCCGGCGCGGTGGTTGCCGGCTTCTCCGCCCTGCATCTGACCGCGCTGGGCCGGGCGCCTCTGCGCCGCTGGTCGCCGGGCCTGACGCCGGAGGACCTGGACGCGGCGCGCCGCGCGCTCGACCGGCTGGAAGTGGGCCACCTCGCCGACCGGCCGTTCGACCGCCTGTCCAGCGGCCAGCAGCAGCTGGTCCTGATCGCCCGGCTGTTCGTGCAGGACGCGCCGGTCTGTCTGCTGGACGAGCCGCTGGCTCTGCTCGATCCGGCCCACGCCCGGGCCGTCGAGGCGGCGATCCGCACCCTCGCCGCCGAGGATCGGGTGGTCATCGCCTCGACCCACCACCTGCCCTTCGCCGCCCGCGCCGACCGGGTGCTGGCCATCGGTCCCGACGGGATCGAGGTCGGACCCCCCGCAGGGGCGCTGGGTCCCGACCGCATCCACGCCCTGTTCGGGGTGGAGGTTTCGGGCTGTCCGTGCTGCGGTCAGGCCTTGAGTTAGGCATCGGCATCGTCGACCCTTGTCGGCGGATCGGGGAGTGGGGCATGACGATCAGACTGCTTGGACGACTGGCCGGATTGCTCGCGATTCTCGCCGGCGCTCCAACCGCGGCCAGCACGCCCGTGCCCCAGGCCATGGCTGCGCCTGCGCCGGGCGAGGCCGCCCCTTTGGCGCGCAAGGCCCGGTCGGAGGCGATCCTGACCGCCGAGGGCGTTCCCTTTATTGCCTGGCTTCCCCTGGTCGAGGACGAGGGTGACTATCGCCCACGCTCGGCCGAAGAGATCGCCGGCCGCGCGTTCGCATTGACCCTCGTGGCCTACAAGGCGTCGACGGGCGACCACGAGGGCGCCAACGCCGCCTATGCGGACGTGAGGGACCGGGTGATCCTGTCGCCTTCGGAAGCCGACTTCCTGCGCGACCCGCGGCCTTCCGAGCAGGATCGCATCCATTTCAGCTGGCAGTCGGAGGCGGCCTTTCCGCTGTTCTGGATGCTCGGCTACGTGGACACCCTTGGTCGCCCCGAGGACCAGGTCGACCCGGACCCGATGGTCCGGCTGGTGTCAGGTCGCTCCTTCGACGCGCTCGTCGCCGGCGCCCGGTTGAGACCGCAGGCCGAGATGCTGGATGCGCTGGACCTGACCTATCGCTACCATTGGGCGGTGCGTCAGGCCGGGCTCGACGGTGAGCCGCCGCCGGCCAGGCTGAATCCGGATGTGCTGATGGAACGGCACAAGGCCCTGAACTGGCTCGTGCGCTACAATGAAGACGCGTCGTGGGACGACGTCACGACGGACACCTGAACCGGAAACCCGACGCCATGCGCTTCTGCCTCTCCACAATTCTCGCCGCAGCCGCCCTGTTCGCCACGCCCGCCGCCGGCCAGGAGGCACCGCGCTGGTCCTTCGCCATCCACGGCGGTGCCGGGGTCATCGAGCGGGCCAGCCTGACGCCCGAACAGGACGCCGCCTATCGCGCCGCCCTGCACCGCGCGCTGGAGGCCGGGTCGGCGGTGCTGGCCGGGGGCGGTTCGGCACTGGACGCGGTGCAGGCGGCGATCGAGCTGATGGAGGACGATCCGCTGTTCAACGCCGGTCGCGGGGCGGTCTTCACCGCCGCCGGGCGCAACGAGCTGGACGCCGCCGTGATGAACGGCTCGGACCTGACGGCCGGCGCTGTCGCCGGTCTGACCACCACCCGCCACCCGATCGCCGCCGCCCGCGCCGTGATGGAGCGGTCGCCCCACGTCATGCTGATCGGCGAGGGCGCGGATACGTTCGCCGCCTCCATCGGTCTGGAGCAGGTCGACCCGGCCTTCTTCTTCACCGAGCGCCGCTGGCAGGGGCTGGAGACGGCGCTGCGGGCGCAGAACCTGCCGATCCCGGAACGGCCCGCGGGGGCACCCGGGCCGATGGCGGAGAACACCGCCCTGCCTGCGCCGCCCCTGAACGAGCGCAAATTCGGCACCGTCGGCGCGGTGGCGCTGGACAGCCAGGGGCGGCTGGCGGCCGGCACCTCGACCGGCGGGATGACGGCCAAACGCTGGGGCCGGGTCGGGGATGTGCCCGTGCTGGGAGCAGGGACCTATGCGTCGAATGCCGATGGATGCGCCGTCTCGGCGACGGGGTCGGGCGAGTATTTTATCCGGGCCACGGTAGCGCGGGATATCTGCGCCCGGATCGCACTTGGCCGACGCAGTGAGGTCGATGAAACCGCCGCCCATCAAGCGGCATGCGACGACGCTGGCACCGGGACGATCTGCCTTAGCCACGTTATGCGACCCGAATACGCCGCGGCCCGCGCAGAGATCGCGGAGGTTGGCGCGCTTGGCGGCGAAGGCGGCGTTATCGTCATGGGGCTCGATGGCGTCCCCGTTTTTGAGATGAACACCTCCGGCATGTATCGCGGCGCAGTGTCGTCCAGCCGTGCCGCCGAGGTCGCCATATACGGGGACGAAGAGTGGTGACGACCATCGACCTGGCCGACAAGTTCGCCGCCTTCTCCGACCACTGGCGGCCGCGGGTCGCCGCCCGGCTGAACGGGCAGGACGTGCGGCTGGTCAAGGTGCAGGGGGTCTTCCCCTGGCACAGTCATGCCGACGCCGAAGAGATGTTCCTGGTCTGGAAGGGCCGGTTCCGGGTCGAGTTCCGCGACCGGATCGAGACGCTCGATCCCGGCCAGTTCATCGTCGTGCCGCGCGGCGTCGAACACCGCACAGCCGCCGATGAGGAGGCCGAGGTGCTGATCTTCGAACCCTCCGATGTGATCAACACCGGCGACGCCGCCGTCTCCGAATTCACCGCCCCGCAGGGACAGACGATCTGATGAGCAAGACCGACACGCCCGGCGTCATCGCCCCGCCGCCGCTGATCTATCTCGGCGTCCTGTTCGTCGGCTGGGGTCTGGCCGAGCTCGGGTCCCGGCCGGAGGCGGTCGAGGCCGGATACGGCTGGCTGGCGACCGGCTTCGGGCTGGAGATGCCGGTGCGGCGCGGCCTCGCCCTGGCCCTGATCGTCGGCGGCCTGCTGCTGGACGGCATGGCCGCGGGCCTGTTCCGGCGCCGCGGCACGGCGGTCGAGCCGTGGAAGCCATCGACGGTGCTGATCAACGAGGGCCCCTACCGCCTCAGCCGCAACCCGATCTACGTCGGTTTCGCCATCACCTACGCCGGCCTGGCCATCGCCATGGACAGCGCCCTGGCCCTGTTCCTGCTGCTGCCCTGTCTGGCGGTGGTCGACCAGTTCGTGATCGCCCGCGAGGAGCGCTATCTGTCCGCAAAATTCGGCGCCGACTACGAGGCCTATCGCCGGAAGGTGCGCCGGTGGCTGTGACGGACGATGAGCTTTCGGCCATGGCCATCGAGGAACTGGACCAGGCCTGCAGCCTGATCTGGCCCGAACTGGTCAAGATCACGCCGTGGGGCGACACCTTCACCGGCATCGCCCCCTCGGGCCGCGAGGTCGAGGTCGAGCGCCGCTATCTGTGGGCCCATGAGCCGGAGGGTGCCGTGGCTGTCGAGGTCGAGGTCCGCGACATCGGCGCCCGCACAGGGGCCGAGGCCAGGGCCCTGATCACCCCGCCGCGCTGAGCGCACCCAAAAATCACCCCTGACGGGAATCGGTCGCGCCGTTAACCTTTGTCGTTGCCAAGCGGGGCCGTCGGGGCAAGATGCGCCCCGAACGGTTCAGGGTCTTCGAGAGGGAGCAGCATGTCCTACGGCGCAGACTTCGCCAACGCCGACCCGGCCAACGCTCCGCTGAACGGACCGATGTTCATCGGCGCCGACCCCTTCGTCTGGGGGGCCATCCTGCTGGCGCTGGCCGCCGCCCTGATGCTGGGCTGGTATCTCGGTGCCCGATCGAACCACAGCCGCGCCGACGCCGCCCAGTCCATCTGGAAGGCCATCCATGATGCGACCCGCTCCGCCATGGGGGCCGACGACAATGCCCTGAAGG
>CAZFQC010000012.1:24453-25547 GCA_964520795.1 uncultured Brevundimonas sp. | reverse complement strand
GCCAATCCGCTAGTGTCCATAGCCCTATCTCTTTGCGGCGGCTTGTGAGTCGCTGACGGCGGGCGAGACCACATGCAACTGACCATCGAACGATCCGCGCTCCTCAAGGCCCTCGGGCACGTGCAGAGCGTCGTCGAGCGCCGCAATACCATTCCGATCCTGTCCAACGTTCTGCTCAGCGCCGGCTACGACAAGCTGTCGTTCGCCGCCACCGACCTCGACATGGAGATGGTCGACGAGGCCGAGGCCCAGGTGAATGTCGAGGGCCAGATCACCGCCCCGGCCCACACCCTCTACGAGATCGTCCGCAAACTGCCCGACGGCGCCGAGGTTTCGCTCAGCTACAACGGCGACGACCCCCGTCTGGTGGTCCAGGCCGGCCGCTCGAAATTCAACCTGCCGGTCCTGCCGGCCGGCGACTTCCCGGTCATGTCGACCGACACCTCGGGCACCCGCTTCACCCTGCCCAAGGAAGACCTCGCCCGGCTGATCGACAAGACCCGGTTCGCCGTCTCGACCGAAGAGACCCGCTATTATCTGAACGGCCTGTATCTCCACACCGTGGCCGAGGCCGGCATCCCCCTGCTGCGCGCCGTGGCCACCGACGGCCACCGCCTGGCCCTCGCCGAGACCCCGGCGCCCGAGGGCGCCGCCGGCGGCCCCGGCGTCATCGTCCCGCGCAAGACCATCGACCAGGTCCGCCGCCTGCTCGACGACGGCTCCGGCCCGGTCGAGGTCATGGTCTGCCCGCAGAAGATCCGCTTCGAATTCGGCCAGGCCAGCCTGACCTCCAAGGTCATCGACGGCGCCTTCCCCGACTACATGCGCGTCATTCCGAAGGGGAACGACAAACAGGCCGACATCGACAACGCCCTGTTCGCCCAGGCCGTCGACCGCGTCGCCACCATCTCGGCCGAAAAGAGCCGGTCGGTGAAACTGGCCTTCGACCTCGACCGCGTCACCCTGACGGTGCGCAATATGGAGGCCGGGCAGGGGGTCGAGGAGGTCGAGATCGGCTATTCCGAAGAACCCTTCGAGATCGGCTTCAACGCCCGCTATCTGCTGGACGTCGCCGGCCAGATCACCGGCGAGAC
>CAZFQC010000012.1:5888-24353 GCA_964520795.1 uncultured Brevundimonas sp. | reverse complement strand
CAGGACCGGCTGTTCTCCGACGCCCGCGCCGACCGGCTGAAATTCTTCGACCGGCTGGTCTTCGCCGCCGACCCCGGCCACGCCGCCTCGGTCTCGGCCTATGAGAAGGCCCTGCGCGAGCGGCTGCGGCTGCTGACCGAGGGCGCCGAAGGGCGCGCTGCCGACCCGCTCTGGCTCGATGCCCTGGAGTTGCGCCTCGGCGAGGCGGGCGCGGAGGCCGCTATGGCCCGCGCCGTCGCCCTGACCGCGCTCCAGGCCGCCATCGACGCCCGCAACGACCGCCCCTTCCCCCAGGCCGACCTCGGTCTGACGGGCGAGGCCGAGGCCATGGCCACCGCCGGCGCCGGCCCCGAAGCCATCGCCGCCGCCCTCCGCGAGGGCCTCGCCCGCAGCCGCGCCCGCGACGCCGCCGCCGGCCGCTCCCTGTTCGGCCCGCACCGCTCCGACCTGACCGCCCTGCACCGCGAGAAGAACCGCCCGGCCGCCGAAGGCTCCTCGGGCGAGCAGAAGGCGCTGGTGCTCAATCTGATCCTCGCCCAGATCACCCGGCTGGCGGATCAGCCGGCGCCGCCGGTGCTGTTGCTGGACGAGGCCCCCGCCCACCTCGACACGGCCCGTAGAGCCGCCCTGTTCGACGAGATCGAGGCCCTCGGCCTGCAGGCCTTCATGACCGGCACCGAGGCGGAGCTGTTCGCGCCCTTGCGGGGGAGGGCGCAGTTCGTGCGGGTCGAGGGTGGAGCGCTGACGGTGGAGGCCTGAGCGCGCGCTTTGAACAGTGTCTTCTCGCCCCGTGTCTTCTCGCCCCTGAGCGACCCGGACCCGCCTTTTTCGACCCGCCCGCGCTCGCTGATTTCACCCGGTTTTGCATCCTGCGACCGTTCCTGACGCAGGCATATGCTTTCTGTTCCCGTTCCCACAGGACGGGTCTTTGACAAGGTTCATCTCCATCGCCGCCGCGCCGCAAGGGCCGGTTCCGGGGCCGCTCCCGAACGCCTCCGGGAATCGCTGGAAGCGGCTTGCATTTTTTCTCGGGAAACACACCACTCCCGCCCCTTTTCGGATGCCGCTTTTCCTCGCAATTCCGCCTTGAATCCCTATATGTTGCAGGCCTCGGCGCGACCCGGATTCGCGCCCTGAAAACCGTCCGTTCAAGGCGGCCCCGCCGTCGCCTTCCGAAGCCCTCCTGGAGGGCGTTTCACCGACCGAATATATGACCGACCAGACACCGACCGCGCGTAACGAAGACACCGCCGAGGAGGCCGCCTACGGCGCCGATTCCATCAAGGTCCTGAAGGGCCTGGACGCGGTGCGCAAACGCCCCGGCATGTACATCGGCGACACCGACGACGGCTCGGGCCTGCACCACATGGTCTATGAGGTGGTCGACAACGCCATCGACGAGGCCCTCGCCGGCCACGCCGATCTGGTCCAGGTGATCCTTAACGCCGACGGCTCGGTCACCGTGACCGACAACGGCCGTGGCATCCCCACCGACATCCACGAGGGCGAGGGCGTCTCGGCGGCCGAGGTCATCATGACCCAGCTGCACGCCGGCGGTAAGTTCGACCAGAACTCCTACAAGGTCTCCGGCGGCCTGCACGGCGTCGGCGTCTCCGTCGTCAACGCGCTTTCCGACTGGCTGAAGCTGGTCATCTACCGCAACGGCAAACGCCACGAGATGAAGTTCGCCCGCGGCGACACGGTCGAAAGCCTCAAGGTCACCGGCGACGCGCCGATGCGCGACAACGGCAAGGTCCTGTCGGGCACCGAGGTCACCTTCTTCCCCTCGGTCACCACCTTCGCCCACATCGATTTCGACCTGAAGACGCTGGAACACCGCCTGCGCGAGCTGGCCTTCCTCAACTCGGGCGTGGTCATCAAGCTGCAGGATCACCGCGGGGCCGAGCCCTTCGAGGAAATCCTGCATTACGAAGGCGGCGTCGAGGCCTTCGTGCGCCACCTGGACAAGTCCAAGTCGCCCATCCTCAAGGACGTCATCGTCATCCGCGGCAAGAAGGAAGGGATCGAGATCGATCTCGCCCTGTGGTGGAACGACAGCTACCACGAGACCATGCTGTGCTTCACCAACAACATCCCCCAGCGGGATGGAGGCACCCACCTGTCCGCCTTCCGCGCCAGCCTGACCCGCGTCATGGGCGGCTATATCGACGCCGCCGGTGCCGCGAAGAAGGAGAAGGTCTCGGTCTCGGGCGAGGACGCCCGCGAAGGCCTGACCTGCGTCCTGTCGGTCAAGGTGCCGGACCCCAAATTCAGCTCCCAGACCAAGGACAAGCTGGTCTCGTCCGAGGTACGTCCCGCCGTCGAGGGCCTGTGCTCCGAGGGCCTCTCGACCTGGTTCGAGGAACATCCGGTCGAGGCCAAGGCCGTCGTCGCCAAGATCATCGAGGCCGCCGCCGCCCGCGAGGCCGCGCGCAAGGCCCGCGACCTGACCCGCCGCAAGACCTCGATGGACATGGCCTCCCTGCCCGGGAAACTGGCCGACTGCCAGGAACGCGATCCGGCCAAGTCCGAACTGTTCATCGTCGAGGGTGATTCCGCCGGCGGCTCGGCCAAACAGGCCCGCAACCGCGAGAACCAGGCCGTCCTGCCCCTGCGCGGGAAGATCCTCAACGTCGAGCGCGCCCGCTTCGACCGGATGCTGTCATCCGAACTGATCGGGACGCTTATCCTGGCGCTCGGCACCGGCATCGGCCGCGACGATTTCAACGCCGACAAGCTGCGCTATCACAAGATCATCCTGATGGCCGACGCCGACGTCGACGGTGCCCACATCCGGACCCTGCTGCTGACCTTCTTCTACCGGCAGATGCCCGAGCTGATCGAGCGCGGGCACGTCTATATCGCCCAGCCGCCGCTCTACAAGGTCTCCAAGGGCAAGCAGTCGCGCTACCTCAAGGACCAGCCCGAGATGGACTCCTATCTCATCGAGGAAGGGTCATCCGAGGCCGAGCTGGACCTGCCGAACGGCGAGCGCCGCGTCGGTCTCGATCTGCAGTCGCTGGTCCGCGAAGCCAAGGCCTTCAAGGCCGGCGTCGATCGGCTGAGCCAGCGCGCCCCGGCCTTCGCCATCGAACAGTCGGCCCTGGCCGGCCTGTTCGACGAGGCGGCCTCCGACCCGTCGAAGGCCGCCACCCGCCTCAACCTCTACGCCGAGGAGGGCGACGGCGAATGGACCGGCCAGCCGGGCGCCCAGGGGGCCGTGGCCTTCGAACGCGTGCGCCGCGCCGTCACCGAGAGGATCGTGCTGGAAGAGGCCCTGATCCGCTCGCTCGACGCCCGCCGGCTGTCTGAACGCTCGGCCGCCTTCGAGGGCCTGTTCGACAAGCCGGCCGTCTTCCGCCGCAAGGACAAGGCGGTCACCGTTCGCGGTCCGCTGGACCTGCTCGAAGCGGTCCTCGACGCCGGCAAGAAGGGCATCGCCATCCAGCGCTACAAGGGTCTGGGCGAGATGAACCCGGAGCAGCTGTGGGAGACCACGCTCGACGTCAACGCCCGCACCCTGCTGAAGGTGCAGGTCGAGCATCAGGAAGACGCGTCCGATCTGTTCGCCAAACTGATGGGCGACGTGGTCGAGCCGCGCCGCGACTTCATCCAGGCCAATGCCCTGGATGCGGCGGTCGACGCCTAGATTTGAACGGATCCGGGGCTCAGCTCCGACCGGCGTCGACGAAATCCTTGATGGTCGGCCAGATCGGCGGCTGGGCGCGCGACCCGTCGCAGACGATCTGCTCCAGATATTCCGGCGAGGTGTTCGGGCGCACCGCTTCCCAGGCCGCGTCCACCTCCGGATAGCGGTCCACCTCCGCGCCGTCGGGGCCGTATTCGACCACGCCGGCGGTCCGCCAGGTGCTGCGGTCCCCGCAGCGGAACTCAAAGGTCTCGACCGAATGGCTGTAGTCGCCTGCATCCCCGTTGCGCGGCGCGGTCGCGACCAGCACGCTGGTGATCTCGCCGTTGACCGTGATGCTGTCGACATTGGCCATGAAGACATTGTTCGGCGTGCGCGAGAACGGGTGCCAGGACTCGGCCGCCGCCGGCGACGCACCCAGGGCCAGAACAACAAGCGCCGATGCAAGATATTTCACGATGACCTCCCCAGATCCCGGATGGAAATGTTGCCTCGCCGAACGGCTTTGGCAAGACCTGCGTCAGGCCGCGGCCCTGAGCCCCGAAGTAGCCGCCAGCAGCGGCTCCAGCAGCCAGTGCGACAGGTGCCGCACGACCGGCACGGCGACGCCGTCTCCGGTCAGGTGACAGGCCGCGCTGTATGAACCGGGCAGGCGATAGGTGTCGGGCAGCCCCATCAGACGGGCCGTCTCCCGCGCCGACATGAGTCGGGACCGGACCCGACCGCCTTCGACCACCAGCAGGGTCTGGCGGCTGGACCCGCCGCCCGGGGTGCGCAGGCAGCCGGCGACGTCGAACCGCACCTCGGCGCGCTGGACCCGCAAGCCCGTCGCGCTGCGTCGCGTCCGTCGATACAGGCCTCCGACGCATCGCTCGCCGGTCCGCTTCGCCGCCTCGACCTTGGCCAGGTTCTTCGGCGACATCAGCGTCAGCAGCCGGTGGGTCTCAGCCGTGGAATGCCACCGGACGTCGGAAGGCTCGGCCTCGACCAGGGCCGCCAGCCCGGCGCCGGCGGCCTCGGGTTCCGGCAGCCGCCACCAGACCATCCTGTCGCGCAATTCGGCCGGCAACCGCTCCATCGCCCGCTGCAGGGCGGGCGTATGGAACGGCTCCTGCGGCCCGGGCGCGGTCAGGGCGGGGTCGACAACCGCCCCGGTCCGGACCCCGACCACGAAGAGCCTCGGCCGGGACTGCGGAACAAATTGGTCGGCGTTGATCACCAGGGCTCCGCAGCGATAACCCGCGTCGGCATAGGTCCGGCAGATGACCTCGAAATCCCGCCCCTCGTGCGAGGTCAGGGTGCCGCAGACGTTCTCGACGGCCACGATCCGCGGCGCGCGGCCCCCGGCGGCCAGCGACCGCGCCAGGTCCCAGAAGTCGTGAAACGTCCCCGATCGCTTGCCGCCCAGCCCGGCCCCGGCCCCGGCCAGCGACAGGTCCTGGCAAGGAAAGGAGCCCCACATAAGATCGGCGACGCCCGGCAGGTCGCCGGCCGTCAGGGCCGCGATGTCGCCGACCTTGAGCCCGATATCGCCCCAGTTGGCGCGATAGGCCGCGGCCTTGGCCGGATCGAAATCATTGGCGAACAGGCAGCGCCAGCCATCGCCCAGGCCGGCGCGGACCATGCCGCCGCCCGCGAAGAACTCATAGAAACCCGCCCTGCGAGGCTCTCTGACAGACGATTCGGCCATGCCGCGACGCTGACGCGAGGCTGGCCGGAAGTCCACAGACGGTCCGTCCCGGGAAAAAATCTCGCGACGCTAAAGCTTGTGAAAGGGTCCCTGGGCGATGATCGGCGGTCATCACGGAAACGACATGTCCACACTGAAGCTTGTTCTGGTCGCCGCCCTTCTGTTCGCGTTCGCCATTTCCGGCGACGCGCAGGCGACGGTTCAGTCACGACAGAGCGGGGTCGATCTGGCCCAGCGTGTCGAGCAACGGGCCGCGGCTACCAGCTTTCCGGCACTGGAGGCCTTTGGTGAGTCTGCTCTGGATCACGCCGGCCGCGAGGGGCTGAACCGGCTCTATCACGTCATGTGGATCACCCTGAACCAGGGTGACTTCAGGCGGGCTGAGATCTGGAACAACCGCCTCGCCGCCGCCGCCCTCGCCCGTCGGGACGAGCGCTATCAGATGGTGGCGCGACTCAACGCCCTGACGATCCGCTATGACAGCGGCGACAGCGCTGCCTCGGTGGAGATGGACCAGATCGCCCGCACCACCGGGGACTGGTTCGTCAAGGCGCACGCCATGCGCCTCAGCGCCCTGGCCCTGATGGATCAGGACCGCATCGGGGAAGCCTTGCGGTTGCTGACCGCGGCTGACGCCGTCATTCCCGAGGATGCCCCCTATGCCGACACCGCCCGGGCCGGGCTGTGGGAGGTGACGGGCATCGGCCTGATGATGCTGAACGACGTCGAGGGCGCGACAGCCGCCTTCCGCCGCTTCGAGATTGACCTTTCAAACCCGGCCTATCCGCGCCCGGACTTTGACGCCCTGTACAATCTGACGCGCCTTTCGGTCCAGGTCGGCGACCAGGAACTGGCCGACCGGCTCTTCGCCGCCCATCACCGGCTTTCGAAGCGGTCAGGCCTTGAGAGCCTGCTCGTCTATGACGCCAATCTGTGCGCGATGGTTGCCGAAGGGCGCGGTGACTCGCGGGGTGTGCTGGACTGCCTCTCGCCCTATGGTGCCGATCTGGGCGCGGCCGGGTTCCTGGCACCGCAGCTCCTGCCGTCGCGCGCCCTGGCCTATGCCCGGACCGGCCAACTGGGTCTCGCCCGCCGCGATCTGGCGGAGATCCGGCGCCGTGAAGCCGCCGGCATGTTCCAGGAAGAGGGCTTCTCCGAAGTACCGCGGGTCGAGGCCGCCCTGCTGTTCGCCGAGGGTCGCACCCGGGAGGCCTTCCAACGCCTCGACGCCTACCACAAGGCGCGCGAGGTCCAGGATGCCCGCCGGTTCAGCGCCGGCATCGGCCAGGTCACAGGCGACATGCAGGAACAGCTGGCGGAACGCCGCCGGCAGCTCGACACAGCGCGCACCAACACCCGGCTGCAAAAAGACGTCATCAGCTCGCAACGCTGGATCGTCGGCATTGCCGTGGTCTTCTTCCTGACAGCGGCGGGCCTGCTGATCTGGCAGTGGCGGTCGGCGGGTCACCTGCGGCTGGCGCGCCGTGCGGCGGAGGAGGCCAGCCGCTCGAAGAGCGACTTCCTCGCCAATATGAGCCACGAAATCCGCACGCCCCTGAACGGGGTGGTCGCCATGGCCGATGCCCTCGCCCGCAGCGATCTGGGTCCGCGGGAGCGCGAGATGGTCGACATCGTCCGGTCCTCCAGCGACACGCTGGAACGGCTGCTGTCGGATATTCTCGACACCGCCAAGATCGAATCCGGTCAGCTCACCATCGAACCGGCCCCCTTCCATCTGGCCGACATCGTTCGCGAGACCGCGGCCCTGTGGCGACCCAAGGCCGAGGAGAAGGGCGTCACTCTGGTGATCGAGATCGCCGAAACGGCCGAGCGACGGGTCCACGGCGACGCGGTGCGCATCCGCCAGATCCTCACCAATCTGGTCAGCAATGCGCTGAAATTCACGGCCGAAGGTGAAGTCCGGCTGAGTGTGGAGGACGCCGCCGACGACCGTGTCCGGTTCACCGTGACAGACACCGGGGTCGGCTTTGAGCCGGATCAGAAGGCCCGCATCTTCGGCCGCTTCCACCAGGCCGATGGCTCGATCACCCGCCGCTTCGGCGGCACGGGTCTGGGCCTGACCATCTCGCGTGAACTGGCCGAACTGATGGGCGGCGTCCTCGACTGCGACAGCGAGCCGGACGTCGGCTCACGCTTCTGGTTCGAGTCGCCCCTGCCGCTGGCCGAAGCTGCACAGGCAGCCGATGGGGCGGTGTCTGAAAACGGGTCCGACGCCGTTCCGCTTCGGATCCTGCTGGCGGATGACCACCCGGCCAACCGCAAGGTCATCGAGGTTCTGCTTTCCGGGGCCAGCGCCCGGCTGGTCTGCGTCACGGACGGCAGCGAGGCCGTTGAGGCCTACCAGGGCGGCGGCTTCGACCTGGTCCTGATGGACATGCAGATGCCCGTAATGGACGGCCTGACGGCCACCGCCGAAATCCGAGCCTTTGAGGCCCGACAAGGATGGGCTCGCACCCCGGTGCTGATGCTGACCGCCAACGCCATGCCCGAACATGTCGAGGCAGGCCGCAAGGCCGGGGCGGACGGCCACCTGGCGAAGCCGGTGACCATGGCCACCCTGTTCGCCGGCATAACCGAGGTTCTGTCGCAGCCCACTGCGGAATACGACGCCGAAGCCGCCTGACTGGTCAGGCGCTGCGGATGTGGGGGCGATATGCCATCGACCGCGGATCCCAAGGCCGAACGGCTCGATGACCTGTCTGAAACCACCGATGGTCAACAGCCCACCTGTCGTGTCGAGTGCTGTCGCTGCCTCGCTCACCGATTCATGTGACCCGACAGGGACTCCGGCCCGGAAAATCCGCTGCCCGGTCACGATATCGGCACAGCCGCAGCAACGCGTCGTCAAACCGGGGCTCCAGCTTGACCGTGGCGGGGTCGCGACCTACCGTCCAGCGAGGCTTGGGGAGACGCTGGTTTATGGTTGCAGGAACCCGGAACCGCCGTCCCGGAATTCAGGCGGCGGCCCTGGCTGTGGCCTCGGCCCTCGGCGCGAACGTCACGGCGGCCTCGGCCCAGGAATTCGAGGCTGTCCTTGCGGCCCCCGACGACGAAGCCCTGAACCTGTCCTATGCACGGGAACAGGCGCGGATCGGCAATCTGGGCCTCGCCGCCTCGACGCTTGAGCGCATTCTCATCCTTGAGCCCAACCGGCACTCTGTGCGCCTGTTCCATGCAGTCATCCTGTACCGGCTGGGGGATATGCAGGGCGCACGGGATGAGTTGCGCCGCCTTGAAGCCGTTGAGCTTACGCCCCTTCAGCGCGCCGAGGCCGAAAGCTATGCGCGTCGGATCGAACAGAGCGCGGCCACCCGAACCTACTCGGGAAGCCTCAACGCCGGCGTCGCCTGGGAGAATGACGCAGCCGGGGCCTATTTCACCGCCTTCGAACTGCTCGGGGCGCCGGCGCCGGAGGAGGGCGTGTCCAGCGAGGTTTCGCTGGCGCTGGAGGGCCGCGCCGACCTCGGAGCCGACCAGGTCTGGCAGGTTTACGGGACCGGCCTGCTCTACGACCATTCCGCCCGGTCCGGGGCGGCGATCGACTTCCAGCGCGCCGG
Source organism: uncultured Brevundimonas sp. (assembly GCA_964520795.1). GTDB lineage: Bacteria > Pseudomonadota > Alphaproteobacteria > Caulobacterales > Caulobacteraceae > Brevundimonas. Next base: position 15,436 of record CAZFQC010000012.1, on the reverse strand, counting down.
GCTCGAGGTGGGCCTGGCCCGGACGACCCGGTTGAGCAACTCCCGCCTGGGCGTTGTGGTGCGCCACGTCCGCCTGATGGGCGAACCCCAGTTGACGGAGGCCGGCGTGCGGGGCGAAACGCGCTGGCGTGTGACCAATGCCACGACGCTGAGTCTGCGCGCAGAGGCCGTCAGCCAGGACTTTGATGAACCCGGGATCGACGCCCTGTCGGGCCTGCTCGGCGGCGATCGTGATGGCCAGCGCTACTCCGCGGGCGTCGGGGTCAGCCATCGCTTGGCCGCCCGGACCACGCTGGGCGTCAATCTGGACTATGAGATCAAGTCCGCCGGCTACGGACCATTCGGCTATGCCGGCCCCCGGCTCGGCGTCAGCCTCGACCAGCGCTTCGACAAGGGCGTCTATGTGTTCGCGAGCGGCTCCGCACGGTGGATCGAATACGACGGGGCGGATGCGATCTTCCTTGGCGGCGCGACCCGCGATGATGTCCGGACCCATGCGCGCCTGGCCCTCGGCGCGCCGCTGAGCGCCTTTACCGCGCGCGGCGCCACGGGTGACGTTCGCGAGAGGGTGACCCTCGAAGGGGCCCTGAATTACAGCAGCCGCGAATCCTCGTCGCCGCTGTCCGATTATGACGGCTGGGGTGCCGAGCTTCGCCTGATCTGGCGCTTCGGCGCGCGCGATTGATGACGGGAGCCGATTGATGCGGAAAATTCAGGTTCTGGGCTCGGCCCTGGCCCTCTGCGGCGGGCTGGTCGTGACCGCCCCGGCCTCGGCCCAGGACTCGGTCGGGGTCAATGCGGCGATCCGCAATTCGGTGCAGACACGCAGCTCGGCCGGTGCGCCGCTCCGCCCGGCACAGCTCCGCGCCCCGGTGCGCCTGGGCGACCAGTTTGTGACCGGGCCCCAGAGCCAGGTCCAGGTGCTGTTGCGGGATCGTTCCACCTTCACCGTCGGGGCCAATGCGCGGATGACGGTCGACCGCTTCGTGGTCAGTGAGAACAGCGGCTCTGCGGTTTCAGTGGCGCGCGGGGCCTTCCGCTTCGTCTCCGGTCGCACCGCCCGGTCGGGGTCCCGCGAGGCCATCGCCACGCCGGTCGGTTCGATCGGGGTGCGCGGCACGATCGTCGAGGGGGTGGTCGGCCCCGACATCCTCGCCCAACTTCGCGGCCAGCCCGACGTGCCGCCCTTCACCGGCGACGAGGAGACGATGCTGCTGGTGGTCCTGCGCGGCCCCGCGGGCGACGCCCGGAGTTTCGACACGCCGGGCGCGGTCGATATCGAGCGCAACGGCGTGACAGTGTCCCTTGAACGGCCGGGCCAGGCGCTGCTGGTCAGCAGCGACGGCGTGTTCGGACCCTTCTTCCTGCCCGACGACATCTCGACGGCGCTCGGCGACCTGTTGACCCCGACGCCGGAGCCGGGCTCCGACCCGGGCGGGGCCGAGATCGAAATCGCGGCGGCGGTCGAGGCCGACGATACCTCGGGCTTTGCCGAGGGCCTCCCGCCGCCCGATCCGGCGGAAGACTATGAACCCCTGCCGGCGGAAGACGGACAGGGAAGTTTCCCCTTCTTCCCTCCGCCCCAACCGACGCCCTGACCCCGGGCCCACCCAACGCGCGGGCCGGCGGCCCGGTCAGGCGAAGCCGTCATCCCAGGCGGTGAACGGCAGCGGCTCCCATGAGACGCCGTCGGCCAGACCATGCGGGCGCTCGGCGGGCTGGCCCTGCCACGGGAAGGTGCCGGCAATATCCCTCAGGTCGATCAGGTCATCGGGCCGGGTCGGCGGCGGTGCCTTGTCGGGCGCGCCCGGACCAAACTGGCCCGGCAGCACCTGGGGCCCGCCGTCGACGTCGTCGGGGCCGTAGCAGATCTCCGGACCGCCGCCCTTGGTCGACGGAAGCGGCGCACCGGCGATGTCGAGTACGGATACCGAAATTCCCTGCAGGTCCGTGATCTGGCCATCCGACGCGGCCACGATGACATCATAGAGGTTGTCGCGACCGACGTCGGCCGGCGTCTCGAAATCCGGGGCGGCGATGAAGGTCAGGACGCCCGTCGCCGGATCGATCGTGAACAGGGCGGCGTCCGCGCCGCCGGCGATGCTGTAGGTGATCGTGTCGCTGGAGTTGTCGTCCGTCGCCGTGACCGTGGTGACGAAGGTCTGGCCTTCATCGACATCCACACCGGTCAGGGATCCTCCGCCGTCCGACGTGATCCGGGGCGGTGAGTTGCTGGCGCCGACGAGGTTGATGGTCTGGTCGTCGAACTGCAGGAACTCGCAGTTCAGCACCAGATCGGTGCCCTCCGGCCCTGTGACCTGAACGACGCCGGCAGTGATGATCTGGACGATGTAGGAGCTGATCAGTCCCTTGAAGATGGCCGTGTCGATCCCGGCCCCGCCGTCGATCCGGTCGTCGCCGCCGTCGCCGGCCAGCTGATCGTTGCCGTCCTCGCCCTGGAGGTCATCAATGCCGATGCCACCCGAAAGGATATCCTCGCCGTTGCCGCCGAAGAGGAAGTCGTCGTCGTCTCCGCCCTCGAGCCGGTCGAGGCCCTCGTCGCCGCGCAGTGTGTCGATGCCGGATCCACCGACAAGCCAGTCGTTGGCGATCCCGCCGTCGAGAATGTCATTGCCGGCCTCGCCCTCGAGCTGGTCGTCACCGCCTTCGCCGAACAGGGAGTCATCATCCTCGGCCCCGGCCAGCACGTCATGCCCTTCGCCTCCGGTGATGAGGTCCAGTCCGGCTCCGCCGTCGATGAGATCGTTCGCGTCTCCGCCGTCCAGCGTGTCGTCGCCCCCACCGCCGGAGATGCGGTCGTCTCCCTCGCCGCCGGACAATTGATCCATGCCGCCGAAGCCGCTGATCTGGTCATTGCCCCGGAGGCCCGAGAGGATGTCGTCGCCGGCCGAGCCATTCAGGATGTCGGCCGTGAACTGGATGGCGACCGTCGCGGGCGCCGACATCTCGTCATTGCCGTTGGTGATCTGCAGGAACAGGGCGTGGGTCGAGATCGGAATGTCCGAGGTCGACTGGTAGGACAGGGCTTCGACCAGCGCCTCGATTGCCGCCCGCGTCGCGGCGGCGGTGAAACGGATGATGAAGGCGCCGGGGACAGTCACGTCGACGCTGCCGATATCCACCCCTTCGAAGCTGACCGTTCCGAGCTCGAGGCCGATCTGGCCCGGCCCGGTGCCGTTGTTGAACACCGAGACGATGTCGGTGCTGTTCAGGCCCGAGACGGTCAGGTTTCCGCCGCCGTAGCCAACGCCCGAGTCGGTGAAGGTGACATCGGCATCGATATGGACGGCCGGATCGCCTTCGTTGACCGCCACGGGGCTGTTGACTCCGGTCAGGAGGGGGCCGTCGCTCTCGGCGACCACGGAAACCCTGACGACCTGGCCGCGGTAGGTGGTGTTCAGCTCGAAATAGTGCAGCGAGCCGTAGACCTCGCCGGCCACAACGTCGAGGTCGCCGTCGCCGTCCAGATCGGCGAAGGCGGGGTTGCTGTAGAAGCCCACGCCCGCGCCGGTGAACGGATCATCCGCGCCCGTCCGCTCGGTGAACACCGGGGCAAGGGCCGTCCCGGTGTTTTCGAAATAGGTCAGACGGCCGTTCGCGTCCCCGATCACCGCGTCGAGGTCACCGTCACCGTCCACGTCGCCGAACGCCGCGTTCCCGACATTGCCGACATTGATGACGTCGAGGGGATTGGCAGATCCGGTGCGTTCGGTGAACACAGGCGCCGTCACCGTTCCGGTGTTCTCGAAATAATAGAACTCACCGGCAGCATTGCTGATCACGGCATCAAGGTCGCCGTCGCCGTCCAGGTCGGCGAAATCAGAATTGCTCTGACGGACGACGTTGATCCCGTCCAGCGGGTTCGCGGCCCCGGTTCGCTGGGTGAAGACGGGGGCCGTGGCCGTGCCCGTGTTCTCGAAATAGTTCAGCGAGCCGGATACGTCCCCGATCATCGCATCGAAGTCGCCGTCGCCGTCCAGGTCGGCGAAGGAGGGCGCGCTGAAATAGCCCATGTCCACGCCGTCGAATGGATTGACGGTGCCAGAGCGCTGCGTGAAGACGGGGGCTGCAGCCGTGCCCGTGTTCTCGAAATACTGGAGCGTGCCATAGGTTTCCCCGACAACGGCGTCGAGGTCGCCGTCGCCGTCCAGATCGGCGAAGGCGGGGATGCCGTTGAAGGCCAGGACCAGGCCATCGAAAGGACTGGCCGGGCCCGAGCGTTCGGTGAAGACCGGTCCGGCCGCACCCAGATCGTTGCCCGCCGCATCGGTGACGTTGATCACCAGGTTCCGGCTGGCACCCGGCGTGTCGCTGACATTGGCGTAGGTCAGGTTCTGGATCAGGGCGTCGATGGCCGTCGGGGTCGCCGCCGCGTTGAAGGTGATGCTCAGGGTGGTGCCGACGCCGCCGGTCAAGATTCCGATGAGGACGCCCTCGAAGGTCACATCGCTTCCCGTCAGCCCGATCTGGCCCGGACCGGAACCTTCGTTGTGGACCGACACCCGGTCCTCCGTCAGCAGGCCGGCGACGGTCAGGGTGCCGCCGTCATAGTCGCCGTCGCTGTCGGTGAAGGCCACGTCGAGGTCCAGATACTGCGGGCCGGCGTTGACTGTGTTCTCCAAGAACGTCGCCGTGGGAACCAGCCCGGTCAGGATCGGAGCGCCGGACTCGGCGACGTCCGTCACCGTGATCCGCAGGTTCTGGACGTCGGTGTTCGTGCCGTCTGAAGCCTGCACCACGATGTCGTAGTCGTTGTCGCCGTTCTGGTCTGCAGGTGCCTCGAAGTCCGGCGGTCCGGCGAAATTCACTGCCCCTGTGGCCGGATCGATGGTGAACAGCGCTGCGTCCGCTCCACCGACGATGCTGTAGGTGATCTGGGAACCGGCATCGGGGTCGGCGGCCGCGACCATGGTCACGTCTCGCGAGCCTTCTGCGACGAAGACCGTGGCATTGGCCCCGCCTCCGTCAGAGGTGATGACCGGCGCCTCATTGGCGTTGGTGACGGTGACGTTGATCGTCTGGGTGTCGGTCAGGGTTCCGTCGGAGACCTGGACGATGACCTCATAGACATTGTCGCCGTTCTGGTCGGTCGGGGCTTCGAAATTCGGCGGGTTGATCAGGCTCAGGACGCCCGCACCGTTCATTGTGAACAGGGCCGCGTCCGCCCCGCCGATGATGGAGTAGGTCAGATTGGTTCCGGCATCGGGGTCGTTCGCCGAGACCGTATTCGGGCCGGTCGTGTTCTCGGAGATGGTGTAGCCGCCGACGGCTCCGCCGCCGTTGGAGGTGATGACCGGTGCCTCATTGGCGTTGCCGACGTTGACGAAAATGGTCTGCACATCGGTCCCGCCCTGACCGTCCGAGACCTGAACATCGACCTCATAGACGCCGTCGTTGTTCTGGTCGGTCGGAGCCTCGAAGTCCGGGGCCGTTATGAAGGTCAGAACGCCGGTCGCCGGATCGATCACGAACCGGGCACCATCCCGGCCGGTGATGATCGAGTAGACCAGGCTGGCACCCGCGTCAGGGTCCGCCGCGACGACCGTGGCTGCGACGGTGCTGTTTTCGACACCGTTCACGACAGCGGACGGACCGCCGCCGTTGGAGGTGATCACCGGCGCCTCATTGGCATTGGTGACGGTGACATTGATGGTCTGTGTGTCGGTCAGGGTTCCGTCCGAGACCTGGACGACGACCTCATAGACATTGTCGCCGTTCTGGTCGGCCGGGGCCTCGAAATTCGGCGGGTTGATCAGGCTGACGACGCCAGCCCCGTTGATGGTGAACAGGGCCGCGTCGGCGCCGCCGATAATGGACCAGGTCAGGTTGGCTCCGGCGTCGGGATCAACCGCCGTGACCGTACTCGGGCCTGTGGTGTTTTCGAAGATGGTGTAGCCGCCGACGGCACCGCCGCCGTGGGCCGTGATCACCGGCGCCTCATTGGCGTTGGTGACGGTGACGTTGATCGTCTGGGTGTCGGTCAGGGTTCCGTCGGAGACCTGGACGACGACCTCATAGACATTGTCGCCGTTCTGGTCGGCCGGGGCCTCGAAATTCGGCGGGTTGATCAGGCTGACGACGCCAGCCCCGTTGATGGTGAACAGGGCCGCGTCGGCGCCGCCGATAATGGACCAGGTCAGGTTGGCTCCGGCGTCGGGATCAACCGCCGTGACCGTACTCGGGCCTGTGGTGTTTTCGAAGATGGTGTAGCCGCCGACGGCACCGCCGCCGTGGGCCGTGATCACCGGCACCTCATTGGCGTTGGTGACGGTGACGTTCAGGGTCTGGGTATCGGTCAGGGTCCCGTCCGATACCTGGACGATGACCTCATAGACATTGTCGCCGTTCTGATCGGCGGGGGACTCGAAATCGGGCGGATTGATCAGACTGACCACGCCGGATGCGTTGATCGTGAACAGGGCGGCGTCCGCTCCGCCGATGATCGAATAAACCAGATTGGCCCCGGCGTCGGGGTCGGTCGCCGTGACGGTATTCGGTCCGGTCGTATTCTCGACGATGGTGTAGCCGCCGGCCGGGCCTCCGCCGTTTGAGGTGATCTCCGGGGCGTCGTTCACACCGGTCACGGTCACGGTGACGGTCGCGTCATTGCTCAGACGGGTGACATTGGCGGCACCGAACAGGACATAGCTTGATCCCGCATTGGTGCGGCCCGAGGGCGAGGCCATGGGGGCCCCGATGACCAGGTCGTCGAAGCCGTCGCCGTTGACGTCTCCCGCCGCCGCCACCGAATGGCCGCTGTAGTCGCCCGCTGCGCCGCCGCCGATGGCGAAGCCCGTCTGGCCGTTCAGCGAGGCCAGGTCGAGCACGCCGCCGAACCCGCCCTGGCGCCCGAATACGACATAGGTCTCGCCCGCGTCGGTCCCGCCGGCACCGTCGGCATAGAGGGCACCGATCAGCAGGTCGTCGATACCGTCGCCGTTGACGTCTCCGGCCGAGGCCACCGAATGGCCGGTCAGGTTCAGGGCTGTCGTGCCGGTGATGGTGAAGCCTGTCGCGGCGGCCATGGAGGACAGGTCCAGATTCGCGCCGAAGCCGCCAACCCGACCGAACACCACCCAGGTCTTGCCGGCGTTCTCGCGCCCGCCCGGATCGGCATAGAGGGCACCGATGACGAGATCGGCCAGGCCGTCGCCATTCAGATCGCCCGCCGAGGCAACCGACCAGCCGGCATGGTCGCCGGCGTCGACGCCCGAAATGGTGAAGCCGTTGGTCCCGGAAAGGGCACCGAGGTCCAGGGTCGCGCCGAAGCCGCCGAGGCGGCCGAAGACGACATAGGCCTCGCCCGCATTGGCCCGTCCGCCCGGATCGCCCTGGGGGGCGCCGATGATCAGGTCGTCGATGCCGTCGCCGTTTACGTCCCCGGCTGCCGCTACCGAATAGCCGCTGCGGTCCGTCGGATCGGCACCCGAAATCCGGAAGCCGTCGGCCCCGGTCAGGGTCGAGACATCCATCCCGGCCGTGAAACCGCCGGCCCGACCGAACACAACATAGCTGGCACCCGCGTCCACCTCGCCGGACCCGTCGGCCTCCCGGGCCCCCAGGATCAGGTCGTCGAAACCGTCGCCGTTGATGTCGCCCGCGCCGGAAACAGCAAAGCCCAGTCCGTCGCCGGCCGCCACGCCGCGGAAGGTCACGCCGGTGACGCCGTCCAGTGTGGACAGATCCAGCCCGGCCCCGAATCCACCCGCGCGACCGAAGACCAGATAGGCCTCGCCGGCATTGGTCCCCTGGGCCGCCTCGCCCCAGGGCGCGCCGATGAGAAAGTCGGCGAGGCCGTCGCCGTTGACGTCGCCCGCCGCACTTACGCTGGCGCCGCTGAAGTCAAAGGCGTTGATGCCGGTGATCGCAAACCCCTGGGCGGCGGTCAGGCTGGCGAGGTCGAGCGTCTGGCCGAACCCGCCCTGGCGGCCGAACACCACATAGCTGATCCCCGCGTCCGTCCGTCCGGTCGGATCGGCCGACAGCGCGCTGATCAGCAGGTCGTCACGCCCGTCGCCGTTGATGTCGCCGATACCGGCCACCGAATAGCCGCTGCGGTCTCCGGCGGTGGCACCCTGGATCACAAAGCCGTTCGTCCCGTTGATCGCTCCGACGTTGAACACGCCTTCCGGTGCCAGGGGCGACCCGCCCCCGTCTCCACCGCTATAGGTAAAGACGTCCTGGGCCGTTTGACCGGCACCCAGGCTCTGGAAGGCTGTGCCGACCTCGTAGGACAGGGTGCCGTCGGTGTTGACGATGACCCGCGCGCCCGACTGCAGGGTGATCGCGCTGCCCGGCGTCACCGCGACGCCGTTGATCCGGGCGACGCCGGCGACGCCGACATCATTGCCGAGGACGGAGATGACCACAGCCGGGCCGTCCTCCAGGGCCGTCGCGGTATCATTGCCGGCGGTGATCGGCCGGGGGACGTCCAGAACGACCGGAAGCATGCCGTTCGACTCCGCCGGCGAGGTCGGCCGGCCCGGTTCCGCCGCCGGGTCTTCAGCCCCTGTGGAAGGCGGCGCAGGCTCTGAGGCCGAAACCGGCGGTGAGCTCGCCATCTCCTCCGGATCAGCTTCGAACCGGTTCAGCGGCGCTCCTGGACGGACGCGGGGCCCGGGCTCGCCGAGGCCGTGCCTGGTGAACATGGTCCGATTGGCCATCTGCGCCGCTCCCCTGTGGCCAGGACGGCGGCCCCCCCGGCCCCCGATTCACTGCCCGTCGAACACTGTGCGGCCAGCTTGAAAGCTTAGCAACTCAGCCCATTCGCCGGGCATCGTATCCCGGATGCCTCCAATTTCGAACGATCAAGGAATTTGGATGCAATGATCCCGACCTTTCGAGGCCTTCCGCCGCCAATGTGTTTTTCGCGTATACGGCGAATGCGGGCTCGGACACGACTGGCTGTGTCGCCGTTCACCCATCTTGTTTACGCCCAAAAATCGCCTTCCAGGGGGCGCCAACGGGGGCGTCAGTATTGCCACAGTGCCGAGAGTGCCACGAAATTGTGCCTTGACCATTCGGAAATCAATGTGTGATGTGGGATTGAGCAACTGCCACCCAAAGTGCCTGCGCACTCAAATTTCAGGGGATTTTATCATGGCCAAGGCCACGCGCGTCTCAGCCGCACCGAAGGACTCGGGTCCTGAGTTCATCAAGCTTAACGGTGGGGCAGGCGTCGACAACCTGGTCGGCACCGCTGCCGACGACATCCTTAACGGACTCGACGGCGACGACACTCTGGACGGCGGTGACGGCAATGACGTGCTGCGCGGCGGCACGGGCAATGACACCATGACCGGTGGCCTGGGCGACGACATCTTCCACGTTGACGGTCAGGGCGACGTGGTCGTCGAAGCCGACGGCGAAGGCGATGACCGGATCATCACGACGGCCAGCTATGTGCTGGCGGCCGGCGTTTCGGTGGAGCGTGTTTCGCTGTCGCCGGGCACGGACACCGCGGCCCTGAACCTGACGGGCAACGAGTTCGGCCAGCGGCTGGACGGCAACAACGGTGCCAACACCCT
>CAZFQC010000012.1:0-5788 GCA_964520795.1 uncultured Brevundimonas sp. | reverse complement strand
CGGCACGGCGGCGATCAACATCACCGGCAACGAAGTCGGCCAGCGGATCGACGGCAACGACGGTGACAACACCCTGGACGGTGGTGCCGGCGACGACCTGATCAACGCCCGCAACGGCAATGACACCGTCATCGGCGGCCTCGGTGCCGACGAACTGCGCGGCAACGAAGGCAATGACAGCCTGTCGGGCGGCGCGGACGACGACATCCTGCTGGGCGGCAACGGCAACGACAACCTGGACGGCGGCACCGGTGCCGACCGCATGCAGGGCGATGTCGGCAACGACGTCTACACCGTTGATGACGCCGGCGACCTGGTCGTCGAGGTCACGGGCGAAGGCAATGACCGGGTGCTCAGCAGCATCAGCTTTAACGCCTCCGGCCTGTCGATCGAGCGCATCTCGGCCGCAAATGCGGCCGGCACGGACGCTCTGAACTTCACGGGCGGCGATGATACGGTTCAAATCGACGGTAATGCCGGCAACAATGAACTCTATGCCTTTGCCAGCGATAGCGCTGCGACCCTGAACGGTCGTTCGGGCGACGACTTCCTGTACGGCAGCTCCTTCAATGACATCCTCAGCGGCGGTAACGGCCAGGACGCCCTGGCCGGCGGCTCCGGTGATGACGTCGCGATCGGCGGCAGCGGCGACGATGTCCTGATCGTGTTCGGCTCGCTCCAGGACTATGTGATCGAGCAACTCGACACCGACTCCTACAGCGTCGAGGGCCCGATCATGGGCAGCGGCACCGACACCACCTTCGGCGTCGAATACATCTACTTCGCCGCCGACGACGAGTACTACCTCCTGTCCGACATCGGGGCTGGCCCCGTCGCCAACCCGGGCTACACCTTCGTCCTGGCCGCCCCCGTTGTTGGTGGCGACAAGGACTCCGACGCCCAGGTTCTCCCGACCCTGGCGGACGAGGGGATCGAGACCGCAAGCGTTTCGAGCCTGTTCGCCGAGACCGGCAATGTCATGCTGACCGACGACGCCTTCGGCTCCGGCCTGCCGGCGTTCGGCGGCTTCGGCCACGACGACTACTGGCTGTTCTAGGTCCAACCGGACCCGGGGCATCCCGAAAGACTGTGACCCTCGCTCCGGCGGGGGTCAGCAGGGCCCGGACCGAAAGGTCCGGGCCTTTTGCGTTTGATCTCTCCCTGACCGGCGAGCGCTGCCTCACACGATTTCGTCGATGGCCCCCGGCACCGCCCGTGCGTTTCTGTGCCGCGCGCCATAAACTGCCGACGTCGGCGCGCTTTGCTTGCGATGCGGAGGGCAGGCGGACAAACCCTTGTCTGGACGAAGGATGGCGAGCAGCGATGTCGAGTGCGGGTCAGGAGGGGGATGACGCCACGCCGACCCTGCCCGGCAGCCTGCCGATTGGAAGGGGCTGGTTTCTGCAGGTTCGTCCCCGCGATCAGTCAGCCATCCGGGCCACCGAGGACCCCGACACCGGCCTGCCGGTCATCGACAAACAGATCACCAGGGGCCCGTGCCGCCTCGTCCGGACGATGGCGACGGAGGCCCTGGAGACGTTCGGGCCGCTCACGGTCCGGGCCCGGGCCACGCCCGGCCTCGTCGAATGGGTGGCGATCAGCGTTCCCACCCCTGACGGCGGCCTGAAGCGACTCGTCCGCGGGCACCTCGCGCCCGGCGACGGCTCTGATGCCTTTACGGCCCATCTCGAGGGCGGTGCGCCCGCAACGTCAGCGCCCGCCCTGCTCGTCATCCAGTTGGCGGCGACCTCGGAAGGCCGGCTTGAGGATCTCCGTCTCGAAACCCCCGAGCCGGCGTCTCCGCCCACCGACGGCACGTCCCGCCGGAAGCCGCGCGCCGCTCCCTTTCGGGTCCTGTTCGACCCCGCCTTCTACGCGGCCCAGGCGGGCGATGCCCTGGGGACGGAAGAGCCGTTTGCCCATTACCGCCGGACGCGTGGCCTGGCCGGGTTTGATCCGCATCCGTTGTTCGACACCCGCTGGTACCTCGGCCAGTTGTCCGCACCCCTGACGAAGCGGGACAGTCCGTTGTCCCACTACTGGAGGGTCGGCGACCGGTTGGGCCTCAGCCCCCACCCCCTGTTCGACCCGCAAGCCTACCGTCGTCAGCCGCCGGCCCTGGCGGGGGATGTGAATACCCTTCAGCATTTCCTGCACAACGGTCAGCATGATCCGCGCAGGCCACACGAGTCCTTCGCCCCCGATCTGTACACGGACGACAATCCACGAATCCTGATCAACGGGGTCAATCCGCTGGTCGACTGGCTGGCCCGTGGCCGACCCGCCTTGACGGATCGGCCCGTCTACAGACCCGGGCCCGAACGGGCCGACGCCCGCATCGTCGTCTATACCTGTCTGTTCGGGGCAGGAGAGGCGCTCAAGGACGTGGCAGTGCCCGACCCGTCCATCCGCTACATCGCCTTTACCGACCAGGCTGATCTGACCAGCGATGTCTGGGAGGTCGTCCGTCTAACGGACCGGCTGGCTGATCTGCGCCGATCCTCGCGCCTGCCCAAGATCCTGGCTCACCTCTACCTGCCGGCCCATGACGTCTCGATCTATGTCGACGCCTCGTTCGAGATCACCTCGGCGGACATACGGGCGGCCGTTGACGAGGGTCTCGAGGGCCGCGACCTGGGACTCTACCGCCATCACAAGCGGCGCTGCGTATTTGACGAACTCGCGCTGTGCATCGACGCCAACATTGAAAAGGCCGGGAATCGCGCCGCCTATCTGTCGATCTACGCGCAGCTCGGAATCGAACCCCAGGCCGGATTGTTCGAGAACGGCATCATCTTCCGGCGCAACACCGGGCCGATCGCGGCCCTCAATGAAGCCTGGTGGCGTTATCATCTGGGGTCGCGCGACCAGCTGTCCTTCATGCCGGCCCTGATCGGGTCCGGGGTCCGGGTGAACCCCATCCGGCAGGGCGATCAGGTGCGCCGGAACGCGCATTTCCGACACGTCCGGCACGAACGCAAACCCCTGCCGTCGCCCGGCAACCTCTATGCCTTCAGCATCCCGGAGGCTGATTTCGAGACCTTCCTGTCCACCTCCGCGTGCCGGATTCTCATGGAAAGTCTGGGGGCGGACGATTGCGCCCTCTTCCTCCAGTCCGGCTATGCCCTTGCGCCGTCCGACTGGCCGTCCCTTGCCCTTGGCCTGGCGGGCGAGGGGGCGGAGACCCTGATTGTCGGTCGTTCCGACAGTGCCAGTCCGGCCTGGCAGCGCCTTCCCGACCTCGCCCGACCGGCGCGCCCCGGCCAGTTCCGGGCGCTCGCGGATGCCATCGTCGACATCGAGCGGGACTGGCAGGTCGACGTGACGGCGCTGGACCCATCACCGGGCCCGGTTCTGCTGGTTTCGAACAGGGTGTTTCGGTCCCTTGATCCGGCCGGTCCCGACCGACCCCGTCGGGCGGCGGACCCATCCGTGCATCTGGCGCTGTCGCTGACGGCCTTCCGGTCCGGCGGTGCCGCCACGCCCGAAGCCGCGCCGGCCGTTGATGACGGCCCCGCGGTCCGACCGGCCCTGACCTGTATCCTTCATCCGGCGGCCGGCCTGACCGAGAGGCACTACGAGGATCGGCTCGCGTCCGCATTCGACCTGACGTTCATGGACGACGGGGTCGAGGCGGCGGATCCGGCGTCGCGTGGAAGTTATGGCGAGGCACTGGCCCGGGTTCGCCGGCTTGTCTGCTGCACCTTCGGCACGGCCGGGGACCTGTCCGGGGCCGAAGAGATGGTGACCGCCCTGTCCCGGGCCGGCCACGCCGTGACCTGGCTGATGACGGCCGGCCAGCCCGGGCCGGAACCTGCGGGGGGTATCCATCCCCGAAGCTTTGCCGATGAGGCGGGCCTGGTCGATGCGATCACGCTCCAGGACCATTATTTTCCCATCGACCTGATCCTGGTCACCGGAGACGGGACACCGCCCGGGGCCTTGCGGACGGCCGCCGACAGGCTGTCTATACCCCTGCGGAATTGGGCGGACCTTTCCGCGGAGGGCCCCAATGGCGACAGGCCACTTTCCCTGGCGCGGGTTCTGGACGCCGTGCAGGGCTTTCGCTTCACTGACAGGCCGGACCCGCGCCCGCGCGCCGGCATCGGGGGCCTGGCCGGCGTGACTCCGGTTTCGACCTGGCCGGGAAAATAGCGACGACAGTAGAAATGAGCGTTTTCCGGTAACGTCAGTAATGGACAGTAACGGGACTCAACCCGCGCAGTACGTCAATCGCACGCCTGTGAAAGCTTGGCAGTTATTGACCGTGGCCCTGCGCAATCGGTCCTTTCCCGTGACAAAACTGTGATGCCGCCTGGGTGTGGTATATTGCAGCGCTTGACAGGAAAGCACCTGTGGGCAGCCCTTTCGTATTGTCGGGCGCGCCGGTATCGCCTAGTTAGCGCTGCAATCTGAAGTGAGCACTTTTTCGACATGTCCTCCGCGTCTGAGTCCACCCTGGCCCTTGATCTTGCTGACCGTTTCCGGGGTAGAACGGCCACCGTCGGTGTGATCGGACTGGGCTATGTCGGGCTTCCGCTGGTGCGGGCCATGACGGACGCCGGCTTCACCGTCTTCGGCTTCGATATCGATCAGCAGAAGATCGACATGCTGGAGCGCGGCGAGACCTATATCCGGCACCTGCCGGGCGAGCATTTCGCCGGCCTGATCGCCGGCGGGAAGTTCGTCGCGACGACGGACTTCGCCCGCACGGCCGAGGCGGACGCCCTGCTGATCTGCGTTCCCACGCCCCTGACCCATCACCGCGAGCCGGACCTGTCCTATGTCGAGGCGACGGTCCGGGCCATCGTCCCGCATCTGCGGCGCGGGCAGCTGGTGGTGCTGGAATCCACCACCTATCCCGGCACCAGCCGTGAACTGATGAAGCCGCTGCTCGAGGCGACGGGCCTGCTCAGCGGCCGCGACTTCTACATGGCCTACAGCCCCGAGCGCGAGGATCCCGGCAACGCCCAGTTCACCACCACGGCCATTCCCAAGGTCGTCGGCGGGGACGGCCCCGACGCCGTCACCGTGGCCTGTGCCCTCTATGACCAGTTCGTTTCCAGCACGGTCCCGGTCTCGACCCTCGACACCGCCGAGGCGGTCAAGATCACGGAGAACATCTTCCGTGCCGTGAACATCGCCCTCGTCAATGAGCTGAAGACGATCTACTCGGCCATGGGCATCGACGTCTGGGAGGTCATTGAGGCCGCCAAGAGCAAGCCCTTCGGCTATATGGCCTTCTATCCGGGCCCCGGCCTGGGCGGCCACTGCATCCCGATCGATCCCTTCTACCTGACCTGGCGCGCGCGCGAGCACGAGATCACTACCCGCTTCATCGAGCTGGCCGGCGAGATCAACACCGCCATGCCCAGCCTCGTCGTCGACCGGGTCGCCTCCGAACTGAACCTGCGTTTCGCCCGTGGCCTGAACGGTGCCCGGGTCCTGCTGCTCGGCCTGGCCTACAAGAAGAACGTCGACGACATCCGCGAAAGCCCGGCCTTCAAGCTGATCGAACTGCTGGAGAAAGCCGGCGCCGAGGTCAATTTCCACGACCCCTATGTGGCCGAGATTCCGGCCATGCGGGAGCATGCGGCCCTCGCCGGCCGTCGCGGCACGGCGCTGACGGCCGAGGCCGTGGCGTCCCATGACCTCTGTCTCGTCTGCACCGACCACGACGCGGTCGACTACGCCATTGTCGCAGAACACGCCCGACTGATCGTCGACACCCGCAATGTGATGGAACGCCACGGGTTTGGCGGGCAGTCCAATCTGTGCAAGGCGTAGA
>CAZFQC010000011.1:25804-28414 GCA_964520795.1 uncultured Brevundimonas sp. | reverse complement strand
TTCCGGCCGCCGAATAGCGAGGCGTCATGCGATCCACGGGAGCCGACATTCTGGTCGTCGACGACGAGGCCGACATCCGCGAACTGGTCTCCGGCCTGCTCGAGGACGAAGGCCACGGCGTGCGCGTCGCCTCCAACTCCGACGAGGCCCTGGCCGCGATCCGGGCCCGGCGGCCGTCGCTGGCCCTGCTCGACATCTGGATGCAGGGCGGCGGACTGGACGGACTGGAACTGCTGGATGTTATCAAGGAACTGGATCCCGACCTGCCGGTGGTGATGATCTCGGGCCACGGCAATATCGAGACGGCGGTCACGGCGCTCCAGCGCGGGGCCTATGACTTCATCGAAAAACCCTTCAAGTCCGATCGCCTGGTTGTGGTGGTCCAGCGTGCGCTCGAGGCGTCATCGCTGAAGCGGGAGAACAAGCGGCTGCGCGCCCAGGTCGCGGCCCCCTCGGGTTTCATCGGTCGGTCCGCGGCGGCCCAGGCCCTTCGCAGCACGGTCGCCAAGGTCGCGCCGGCCAACAGCCGGGTGCTGATCTCGGGCCCGCCCGGCTCGGGCAAGGAACTGGTCGCGCGCCAGATCCACGAGGCCAGCGCCCGCTCCAAGGGCGAGTTCGTCGCCATCGCCGCTGCCGGCATGACCCCGGAACGCCTTGATGTCGAACTGTTCGGCGAGGAGGGCCAGGATGGTCGACCGCGCAAGATCGGCGTGTTCGAGCGGGCCCACAACGGCACCCTCTATCTCGATGACGTCGGCGACATGCCGCGTGAGAGCCAGAGCCGCGTCCTGCGCGTGCTGGTCGAACAGCGCTTCCGCCGGGTCGGGGGCGAGCAGGACGTCCAGGTGGATATCCGGGTGGTCACCTCGACCTCCCGCGATCTCAAGGTCGAGATCGCCGAGGGCCGGTTCCGCGAGGACCTGTTCCACCGCCTGAACGTCGTGCCGATCCGGGTGCCGGCCCTGTCGGAGCGGCGCGAGGACATCCAGGAACTGATCGACTATTTCATCGACACCCTGTCGGCTTCGCAGGGGCTGCCCAAGCGGCGGCTCGGCGACGACGCCATCGCTGTGCTGCAGGTCCATCCCTGGCCGGGCAACGTTCGCCAGCTGCGCAACAACGTCGAACGCCTGCTGATCCTGGCCACGGGCGATCCGTCCGAGCCGATCAGCGCCGACATGCTGCCGCAGGAGGCGACCAACGCCAATTCGACCGGCACCCTGGGCGGTGAACGCATCATCGCCTTGCCGCTGCGCGAGGCCCGCGAGGTGTTCGAGCGCGAATATCTGGCGGCCCAGATCATGCGCTTCGGCGGAAACATCTCGCGCACCGCCGCCTTCATCGGCATGGAGCGGTCCGCGCTGCACCGGAAACTCAAGTCCCTGGGCGTATCCCCGTCGCGTGGCGGCGAAGACGATATCGAAGAGGCAACCGAAGAATGAGCCGCGTCGCCTACGTAAACGGCCAGTACCAGCCCCACGGCCAGGCCGTGATCCATGTCGAGGATCGCGGCTTCCAGTTCGCCGACGGCGTCTATGAGGTCTGGTCGGTGTTCGACGGCCGGATGGCCGATTTCGACGGCCACATGAACCGCCTCCACCGCAGTCTGAATGAGCTGCGCATCCCGATCCCGATGACGTCCGAGGCCCTGACCCGCGTCCTGAACGAGACGGTCCGCCGCAACCGGGTGCGAGAGGGGCTGGTCTATATCCAGGTCACCCGCGGCACGGCGCGAAGGGATCACCCGTTCCCGCCGGAGGGCACTCCGCCGAGCGTTGTGATCACCGCGAAGTCCCTGCCGCTGTCGAAGGGCAATGCGGCGGCGAAGAAGGGGGTGGCTGTCGTCACCCATCCGGACATCCGCTGGGGCCGCTGCGACATCAAGACGGTCGGCCTGCTGCCCAACGTACTCGCCAAACAGGCGGCCAAGGAGAAGGGCGCTGCCGAGGCCTGGATGGTCGACGAGATGGGCCTGGTCACCGAGGGCTCCTCCACCAACGCCTGGATCGTCGACGAGAACGGCACGCTTCGCACGCGGGACACCCAGGCCAATATCCTGCACGGCATTACCCGCGCGGCGGTCATGGCGTTGATTGCCGACGAGGGGCTGGCTTTCGAGGAAAGGGCTTTCTCGGTGGACGAGGCCAAACGCGCGCGCGAGGCCTTCTACACCTCGGCCAGCGGCTTCGTGATGCCGGCGACGTCCATCGACGGGGTGAAGATCGGCAACGGCAAGCCGGGTCCGATCGCGACCCGGCTGCGGGAGCTGTATCTCGATCAGGCGATCCGCGACGCCATCTAGTCGTTGCGGGCCTGTGCGGGCGGTGGCTAAGGTGAGGGGCCGGACATCCGATCCAGCCCCGCGCCGCTCCCCCGGCCGGAGAACAAGCAAGAACAGGCTGAACCTGCCATGTCGCAAGACAAGTCCAAGAACCTTCAGGACACCTTCCTCAACAGCGTCCGCAAGACCAAGACACCCCTGACCATCTTCCTCGTCAACGGCGTCAAGCTGCAGGGTATCGTGACCTGGTTCGATAACTTCTGTGTGCTGCTGCGCCGCGATGGCCAGTCGCAGCTGGTCTACAAACACGCCATCTCGACCATCATGCC
>CAZFQC010000011.1:3714-25704 GCA_964520795.1 uncultured Brevundimonas sp. | reverse complement strand
GCCGCGATGGCCAGTCGCAGCTGGTCTACAAACACGCCATCTCGACCATCATGCCCTCGGCACCCGTGCAGCTTTACGAGCCGGACGCCGACGAGGACTGACGGCCCATTGGCCGTCATCCTCGGGCTTGACCCGAGGATCAGACGTTAGTGCCGACTGTGCGTCGGGGATGGCCCTCGGACCTGTGGGTGCCTATCTGACGCTGCACACCGGATTGTCTGATCCTCAGCTCAAGCCCGAGGATGGCGACCTAGAGAGAGCACTGCGACACCCTTGGCTTCCCATCTGATCGACCACGCCGTCCCCCTGATCCGGGCCGTCGTCATCCATCCCGAACGGTCTGACTCCGGTGCGAGCGAGAGCTCGCGCCAGTCGGTCGAACGTCTGGAGGAGGCCGTCGGCCTCGCCCGGGCGCTGGACCTCGACGTCCGCGGGGAAGAGATCGTGCGCATCCGCAAGGTCACGCCGGCGACCCTGTTCGGCTCGGGCAAGGTCGAGGAGCTTGCCGCCCTGGTCCGCGCCGCCGAGGCAGAGGCGGTCGTCATCGATGACGCCCTGTCGCCGGTGCAGCAGCGCAATCTGGAAAAGGCCTGGGACTGCAAGGTCATCGACCGCACCGGCCTGATCCTTGAGATCTTCGGCCGCCGCGCGCGGACCAAGGAGGGCCGGCTGCAGGTCGAACTGGCGCGGCTCGACTATGAGAAATCCCGCCTCGTCCGCACCTGGACCCACCTCGAGCGACAGCGCGGCGGCACCGGCTCGACCGGCGGCCCCGGCGAGACCCAGATCGAGCTCGACCGCCGACTGATCGCCGACCGCATCGTCAAGCTGAAGGTCGAGCTGGACGAGGTGCGCCGCACCCGCGGCCTGCACCGCAAACAGCGCCAGAAGGTGCCGTTCCCGACCATCGCCCTGGTCGGCTACACCAACGCCGGCAAGTCGACCCTGTTCAACCGGCTGACCGGTTCGGACGTGGTGGCCAGGGACCTGTTGTTCGCCACCCTCGACACCACCCAGCGCACCATCCGCCTGCCGCAGGGCCGGCCGGCGATCGTGGCCGACACCGTCGGCTTCATCTCGGACCTGCCGCACGAGCTGGTCGAGAGCTTCCGCGCCACGCTGGAAGAGGTGGGCGAGGCCGACCTGATCCTGCACGTCCGCGATATCGCCAGCCCCGACAGCGAGGCCCAGTCGAAGGACGTCGAGGCGGTGCTGAAACAGATCGAGACGCCGGAGGGCAAGACCCGCCGGGTGCTGGAGGTCTGGAACAAGATCGATCTGCTGGATGACGACGCACGCGAGACGGTGCTCGGCCATGCCGAACGCCTGTCCCGCGACGGCAAGGCGGTCGCGGTCTCGGCCTGGACCGGGGAGGGGATCGAACCCCTGCGCGAGACCATCGCCGGCCTGATCGATGATGACCCGGAGACGGAGCTGACGCTGCTGCCCTCACAGGGCGAGGCGCTGGCCTGGCTGTATGAGAACGGGCGCGTCACCGGCCGCGAAACGGACGACGAGGGCCGGACGCATGTGGTGGTGCGGCTGCATCCGGCAGCGCTGGGCCGGTTCGAGCGGCAGTTCGGCTAGGTGGCGCGCCCCGCTCCGAGGATCGGCCCGCCGTCCGGTGCCTGAACCAGCACAGCCGTCGCAAGCCCCCCGGTGCGCGCGGGCGGCAGGGCGAAGCCTACGGTCTGGCCGCGCCACTGTCCCAACCGCACCAGTTCGCGAACTACATTGGCGTGGGGCAGGGTGCGTCCGCTGTTCTCGCCACGCGCGACCGGCACATGGATGGCCTCGCGCTCATAGCGGACCAGCCAGACGTCGGCCGGCTGACGGGGGGCGCGGCCGCCCGCGAGGCCCACGCCGCGAGGGTTGAAGCGGACGACCGGTCCGCTGAATGGCCGGTGTGTGGCGATCTGCGCTTCGATCTCGCCCATCCGTCCGCCGACTACGTCGGCGCGACCGTCGATGACCATCTGCGGCGTCCAGACGTTGTCGTTGCCGAGGCCGCGCTGATAGTCCCGCTGCCGGGCAGTGAACGCCGGCCGGGCGAAGGTGTCCGGCCAGCCCAGCGGGTCCCAGTAGGTGACGCTGAAACTGAGCGCCAGCACCTCGGGCCGGCGCGCCAGCCGGGCCAGATTGGCATTGGCCGGTGGACAGGACGAACAGCCCTGGCTGGTGAACAGCTCGACCACGGTCAGGTTGTCGGCCGCAGGGGGCGCGGCCGGTCGCGCGGTGAAGGCACCCGCCAGGACGGCAGCCGCGAGGATATTGAAAAGGCCAAACAGCCTCAGCCGGCGTCCCAGATTCGGATGCGGTGAGAGGCGGGCGGGGGGAATGACATAGTAGGCCATGTCAGTGTGTTCGCCCGCGGCTCCTCTATGGTTACGGCGGCCTGTCTCCTCCCTGTTCGCGAAGCGAATGGGGAGGGGTCTCAGCCGTTACTCCGCTCCGCCACCTTCGCCGCGTCCCACAGCCCGTCCATCTCGGCCAGATCGCTCTGCTCCGGCCCCCGTCCGTCCTTCGCCAGTTCCGCCTCGATAAACCCGAACCGCCGGACGAATTTCGCATTGGCCCCGCGCAGCGCGTCCTCCGGCTCCACCCCCAGTTTCCGCGCCAGATTGGCGACCACGAACAGCAGGTCCCCAACCTCGTCACGCGCCTTGTCCAGATCCCCCGCGGCGATCTCGACCTGCAGTTCCGCGACCTCCTCGTGCAACTTGTCGAACACCTCGTCGGTCGAGGGCCAGTCGAAGCCGACGCGGGCGGCGCGTTTGGTCAGTTTCGCCGCGCGCGCCAGGGCCGGCAGGCCGACCGGGACGTCGTCGAGCACGCCGTGCTGGGCCTTTGCGACCCGTTCGGCGGCCTTGATGTCTTCCCAGCGCGCCTTCTGGGCCACGCCGTCCGGCTTGGCCGCCTCGTCGCCGAAGACGTGCGGATGGCGGCGCTCCAGCTTGTCGGCGATGGCGTTCGCCACGTCATCAAAGGCGAACAGCCCCTGTTCCTCGGCCATGCGGGCGTGGAAGACGGTCTGGAACAGCAGGTCGCCCAGCTCGGACTTGAGTTCGTCCATGTCGCCGCGCTCGATGGCGTCGGCGACCTCATAGGCCTCTTCCAGCGTATAGGGGGCGATGGTGGCGAAGGTCTGCTCCAGGTCCCAGGGACAGCCGCCGACGGGGTCGCGCAGCTTCGCCATGATGCCGATCAGGCGGTCGATCGGCCTCATACTGCCGCCACGCTGTCACGCTCTTCCAGCGCCTTGCGAATTTCATCGTGGCGCGCAGGCGTCAGTGGATAGCCCTTGAGCACCAGCGCCGCCGCCGCCAGCAGCAGGCCGGGGACGAGGATGAACAGGATCTGCAGCGTCAGCAGCGACATCTCGCTGTTGCCCCCCGGTCCGGGCAGGGCGCGGAAGCCGACCCATTGCAGGACCAGATAGGGGATCAGGGCGACGACATGGCCGATCTTGGTGGTGGCCGACAGGATGGAGAACATCAGGCCGGTGCGGTCCACGCCCGTGTCGAGCCGGACCTCGTCACCCGCGTCCGCCATCATGGCGCGCAGCAGGAACAGGCCAGCCGCATAGGGCAGGCCGGCGATGAACATGGCGGCCGCCGTGAGGGCAAAATTGCCGCCCGGGACGAGCGTCGCCCCGATGTAGAAAACGGCGAACACCAGGCTGGCCGTCGCCAGGGCCTTGTCCTTGCCGATCCGCGTCGCCAGCCAGGCCCAGAACGGCGCCCCGACCAGTCCGGCCACGAAATAGAACAGCATGAACAGCGAGGCCTGGGTGTGGTCGTAGCCCTTGATCTGGCCGAAGAAGAAGAACAGCAGCGAGCCGGTGATGCCCGGTGCCACGCCCAGCAGCAGGTCGGCAAACAGCAGCTTTCGCACCGTCTTCTTGCCGAACAGGCCGAGGTAGGCCTTCGGGCCGCCATGCGGCGCGGCACCGGCGTTGACGGGCTCGGGCACGACGAACATGGCCAGGCCGATGGTGACGGGCAGGGCGATCATGATGGCCCAGCCCATGATGCGCACGCCGGCGGCGTAGTCGCCGAGGCCGGTCTTCACCACCACGGTCGGCAGGACCAGAATCAGGATCACCCCGACGATGTTGAACACCTGCCACCAGCCGTAGACCCGGCTGCGCTGGTCGTATTGCGGTGCCAGCACCGAGGCCCAGCCCAACTGGCCCAGGGTGCCGATCGAGAAGCCGAGATAGAGAACCAGCAGCCAGCCGAAGAGGTAGGCCGCGCTCGCGCCCGGCTGGACCAGGACGAACATCATCAGCGCCGAAAGCATCAGGATCGGCGTCGAGATTGCCATCCACGGCCGGTAGCGGCCCCATCGGGTCTTCGTCCTGTCCATGCCCCAGCCGATGAACGGGTCGAAGGCGATGTCGATCAGCCGCACGGCCATGAAGACCGCCGCCACCACACCCAGCTCCAGCCCCACATGGGTGGCGTAGAACTCCGGCAGGGTCACAGGCAAGGCCACACCGAAGGCCGCCAGCGGCAGGCAGGGGCCCGAGAAGGCCGCCAGGACGGCGTTGGAGCGGCGGGGCGTGGTGGGCGCTGTCGGGGCGGCGTCGGTCATGTTGGCGTCCGGCGGTCCGGCCCTGAGTCGGCCGTGCCCTCACCATGCCGCCTTTGCGCGCATCACGCGAGCCGTCGATCCCGCGTTCTGTCGCGGCGTGAAGGGCCTTGCGGCGAACACAGAGACAGGGTCACCTTCCCCGATGCCGATACGCCTGTTCCTGCTGCTGATCAGCGCCCTTGCGACCTTCGTGGTCGCCGGGCCGGTGCGGGCGCAGGCCGAGTTCTGCGACCGCCAGATCGAGGACTGGGGCGGCCCCGCCCTGGCCAACGGCATCTCGCTGCATTCACTGGAATGGGCGCCGTTCGGCTCGGCCGAATGGGGCTGGGAGACCTATGTGCCGCTGATCCAGCAGGAGCTCGGCACGAGCTGCGCCGCCAGTTCCCCCGTCTTCGCCCGCCGGCTGGCGGACTTCCAGACCGCGCACCAGCTGCCGTCCACCGGCATCTTCGATCAGGCGACTTTCCAGACCTTCCGCGGCCTGTGGCAGGAGCGGCGCCCTTTCATCATGGCGCGGGTCCGCGAGGAGCCCTGTCCCGATCCGCCGCCGCTTTACCAGCTCGGCTATCTGGTCGCCTCCGAGGAACATGCCGACCGGCTGACCCGGCTGCTGCGCCGGGACGTGCTGGAGGCCTATCGCCGGATGGTGGCCGCCGCCCGGGCCGAGGTCCCCGAGATCGCCAATGACCCGGAACTGCTGCAGATCTTTTCCGGCTTCCGCGACCCCGAGGCCGATGCCGCGCGCTGCGCGGCCGCCGGCAATTGCGACGGGGTGCGACGCGCCGTCTGTTCGCCCCATCGTACCGGCACGGCGGTGGACCTGTTTGTGGGCCAGGCCGAGGGTCTCGGCGTCGACAACACCTCGCCGGCCAGCCGTCTGCACATGAGCCGCGGTGCCACCTATCGCTGGCTGGTGAAGAACGCCGGGCGGTTCGGCTTCGTCCCCTATGCCTTCGAGCCCTGGCACTGGGAGTGGGTCAGCCCGGCGAGCGGATACGCCGGGCCGCCGCCGCCTTCGTGATCCGGGGACTGACGCTTGCCGAGCGGGGGTTGGCCGCAGAGGCCTTCGGGGATGCCCTCGCGTTCGATTCAATCCGCTTCCTGCCCGCGCTTTGGCCCTTCGAACGGGCCTTCGTGCCGGGACGCTGGTTCGGTCGCGACTGGATCGTCTGGCCTGCGCGGACCCTGCCATCCGACATCGCGGCTGCGCCCCTGAAGCTTCAGGCCTTGCTGATCCACGAACTGACCCATGTCTGGCAGGCGCAGCAGGGCATCAATCTGCTGACCGGCAAGATCCGGGCAGGCGATCGGCCGGCCTCCTATGAATATCCCGTCGGTGTGGACTGCGACTGGGGCCGGTTGAACATCGAACAGCAGGCCATGGTGGTTGAACATCGCTTCCGGCTGACGCGCGGCCAGGCTGTGCCGGCGGACCCCGCCTTCTATGACCGTGTCTGTCCCATCGGTCCCCGGGTCGGCGGCTGACTCTTGCGACCCGGGCGTTTCGGCCCATATTAGAAACCAATACTGTTTCTAATGCGAAGGCAGCTTGCTCCGATGCGCCAACCCGCCCTCTTCTTCGGTCACGGTTCGCCCATGAACGCCCTCGGCGGGCCTTGCGCCGACGTCTGGCGGGCTCTGGGCCGGGCGGTCGGCAAGCCGATGGGCGTGGTCATGGTCTCCGCACACTGGGAGACGAACGGCCTTGCCGTAACCGCCCAGTCGAAGCCGGAAACCATCCATGATTTCGGTGGCTTCCCCGACGAACTGTATGCGATGCAATATCCGGCTCCGGGTTCACCCGGCCTGGCCGCGAGGGTCGCCGACCTGACCGGGGCGACGGCGACGACGCAATGGGGCCTCGATCACGGGACCTGGTCTGTGCTGGCCCATGTCTGGCCTGAGGCCGATGTGCCGGTGGTCCAGCTTTCGCTGGATCGCGGGCTCGACGCGCGCGGCCATTTCGATCTGGCGAAGCGGCTGGTGCCCCTGCGGGAGGATGGGATCATCGTCGCCGGCTCGGGCGACTTCGTGCACAACCTGCGCACCTGGAAGCGGGCCGGCGGCGAGCCCTATCCGTGGGCGTCCGGCTTCAATGAGGCGGTCAAGGCGGCCCTGCTGCGCGGCGACGATGACGCCCTGATCGACTGGGTCGGTCTGGCCGAGGATGCGCAGATGAGCGTCCCGACCGACGAACACTATCTGCCGCTGCTCTACGTCGCCGCCCAGCGCCGGCCGGGCGACGACGTCAGCTTCTTCAACGATGTCATCGAGGGCGGTTCGATCTCGATGACCGGCGTGCGGATCGGCTAGGTCAGGCCTTGCGCTTCAGGACATGGTCCACGGCCCAGGCACCCGGTCCGGCGAAGGCGAGATAGAGGAAGACCCAGCAGTACAACGCCGCCAACTCCCCCTGGTTGACCATCGGGAAGAAAGAGGCCCCGCCAAACTGCCAATGGAACTGGGCATAGGCCACGGCCATCATGCCCGACATGACGAAGGCGACCGGCCGGGTGCACAGACCCAGGACGATCAGCGCGCCGCCGACCAGTTCCAGCACACCGCCGATGCCCATCTGGCTGGCGAGGTCGAACGGTCCCATCGCCGGAGCCGGGAAGCCGAAGATCTTCTGCGCGCCGTGTTGCATGAACATCAGGCCGGAGACGATGCGGAGTCCCGCCAGCGCCTTGTCCTGATGGGGCGCGAGCCTGGAGAACAGGTTCATGGGTTCAGTTCCTTGCTTCACCGACCCGACCCGGGCCATTCGACATATTGAAACTGAAGCTGTTGCAGTCAAGAGCCGTCCGTCAGGCGGCCTGCTCCAGCTCCGCCATCTGCTGGATCCTGACATAGTCGGTCTTGCCGGTGCCCAGCACGGGCACCTCGGCCACGCGCATGATCTTCTTCGGCACAGCCAGTTCGGGGGCTCCGTGGCTGCGGGCCCATTCGGCCAGACGGGCAACGTCGGCGTCCCGGCGGTCGGTGACCAGCACCAGCTTCTCACCCTTGCGGGAGTCCGGAATGGAGACCACGGCGTGCCGCGCTTCGGGCCAGACCGCGCTGGCCAGCCCCTCGACGGCAGTCAGGGACACCATCTCGCCGCCAATCTTGGCGAACCGCTTGATCCGCCCGAGGATTGAGACATAGCCGTCCTTGTCGATGTCGACGATATCGCCCGTGTCATGCCAGCCGCCGGGCAGTGGATCGACGCTCTCGGGGTCGTCGGCCGACAGATAGCCCCGCATCACATTGGGGCCGCGCAGGAACAGCCTCCCGCCGTCCGGAATGCCGTCGACCGGGTCAATGCGCCATTCCATGCCTGGCATCATCTGTCCGACGGTGCCGGGGCGATTGTGGTCGGGATGGTTCACCGCCACCACCGGCGCCGCTTCGGTCGCGCCATAGCCTTCCAGCAGTTTCAGGCCGTGGAAGCGGGTGTTGAACAGGTGATGGGTCTCGGGCCGCACCCGCTCGGCACCGGCGACTACGAACTGCAGGGTGGCGAAGTCGTCGGGCGCGGCGACGCGGGCATACTGGTTCAGGAAGGTATCGGTCGCGAACAGGATCGACGCCTTCACATCGGGCAGCAGCTCGACGATCTGTTTGGCGTGCAGGGGTGAGGGATACTGGAAGGCCTTCATCCCGTGCAGGATCGGCAACAGGACCCCGCCCGTCAGGCCGAAACAGTGGAAGGTCGGCAGGGGATTGAACATCACCCATTCCGGCTTCAGGTCGATGTGCTGCGCCACCTGGCGGCAGTTGGCGACCAGGTTCCACTGGCTCAGCACCACGCCCTTGGGCGCGCCGAAACTGCCCGAGGTGAACAGCACCACGCCGGGCGAGGACGGATCGGTCTTCACCCGGAACTGCTTCGGCATCATGCCGGCCATCAGGCCGTACAGCTTGTCCGGCAGGCCGATGGTCTTGCGCACGTCGTCCAGCCAGACGATTTCGGCCACCGTGGCCAGATCGTCCAGCAGGTCCTCGAGCTTGGCCTGGGTCACGAACCGTTTGGCGCAGAGGATCTTCTTCACCCCGGCAGCCTTGATCGCGGACTTGATGTTGGCCTGGCCAGACGTGAAATTGAGCATCACCGGCACCCGGCCGTGGGCGTGCAGGCCGTAATAGGTGACGACGACCCCGGCACTGGACGGCAGCAGGATGCCGACCCGTTCCGACGGCTCGGTCATGGCGGCGATCTTGCGACCCAGCACGAAGGCGGCGCGGATCAGCCCCGTATAGGTGAGGGGCTTCCGGTCCAGGTCCTCGAGAATTTCCTTGTCGCCGAACTTGTCGCGAGCCGCGATCAGGCCGTCGAAAATGGTCTGTTCGCCATCCTTGGCATCCAGGGGTACGCGCAAGTCCATCCTCCGTGCGGAAGCGGTTAACCCGCGCCCTTATAGGTTCGGGACTCAAACTAGGGCCGCCGCGCCGTATTGAAAAGGTGCGTTACCTTGCGTGAGGATCCGGCCTGCCTTGCCTTCGTCCCGAGGAAGGACGACATAGCGGTTTCGCCCAGCCCGGAGCCCGCGACGCCTTGGTCACGCTGATCGACACCCTGACGAAGACGCCGGCCGAGCTGCGTCACCCCGAGAAGCAGAACCGTCCGGAGACGGCGGTGCTGAAGAAGCCCGACTGGCTGCGCGTCAAGGCACCCGGCTCGGGACAGTACAACGCCACCAAATCCATCGTGAAGGACAAGGGCCTCGTCACCGTCTGCGAGGAGGCGGCCTGTCCGAACATCGGCGAGTGCTGGAGCCAGAAGCACGCGACCCTGATGATCATGGGTGACACCTGCACCCGGGCCTGCGCCTTCTGCAACGTCAAGACGGGCCTGCCCCGGCCGCTGGACCCCGAAGAACCCGCCAAGGTCGGTCTGGCCGTGGCCCAGCTGGGTCTGAACCATGTGGTCATCACCAGCGTGGACCGGGACGACGTCTCCGACGGCGGCGCGGCCCATTTCGCCGAGGTGGTGCGCCAGATCCGCCTGCAGGCACCGAACACCACCATCGAGATCCTGACCCCCGACTTCCTGCGCAAGGAAGGGGCGGCCGAGGTGATGATCGACGCCACGCCGGACGTGTTCAACCACAACCTCGAGACCGTGCCGCGGCTGTATCTGAAGATCCGGCCCGGAGCCCGCTACTTCCACTCACTGCGCCTCCTGCAGATGGTCAAGGAGCGGGACCCCAACCAGTTCACCAAGTCCGGCATCATGGTCGGCCTGGGCGAGACCCGCGAAGAGGTCATGCAGGTGATGGACGACATGCGCTCGGCCGGCGTCGATTTCATCACCATCGGCCAGTACCTCCAGCCGACCCGCAAACACGCCGCCATCGACCGCTTCGTCACCCCGGACGAGTTCAAGGCCTATGAGGCCATCGCCCGGGCCAAGGGCTTCCTGATGGTCTCGTCCTCGCCCCTGACCCGCAGCTCGCACCACGCCGGCGACGACTTCGCCCGGCTGAGGGCGGCGCGTCTGGCGCAGACCGGGCGCTGAGCCGCGCTTGGCCGTCCACCGCGTCACCAGGATCCTGCCGTACGCGCCCGCCCAACTGGCCGAGCTGGTGGCCGACGTACGCGCCTATCCGGAGTTCGTGCCCTGGGTGACCGCCATGCGGACCTGGAGCCCGCGCGAGGAGGCACCCGGCGTCAGCCTGGTCGATGCCGAGGCGTCGGTGGGCTTCTCCTTCCTCAAGGAGCGGTTCTCGACCTGGGTGCGGCATGACCGGAACCGCGATGTGGTCGAGGTCGGACTGATCCGGGGTCCGTTCAGACACCTGAAGAACCGGTGGGAATTCTTGCCCGCTGCGGGCGGGACGCGGGTCGAGTTCATGATCGACTTCGCTTTCAGATCGCGGCTGCTGGACGGGATGTTGCAGGCCAATTTCGATCGCGCGGTCGGCAGGCTGATGGGCTGTTTCGAGGCGCGGGCCGCAAAGTTGTACGGCCCGAAAGCATGAGCTTCGACTTCGACGCGACGGTGGTGGGCGCCGGCGCGGTCGGCCTGGCCTGCGGCCGGGCGCTGGCGAAGCGCGGCCTGTCGGTGCTGGTGCTGGAGAAGGAGCTCCACATCGGTCAGGGCGTATCCTCGCGCAATTCCGAGGTCATCCATGGCGGCCTCTACTATCCGACCGGTTCGCTGAAGGCGCGGCTTTGCGTTGAGGGGCGGCGGGCGCTCTACGCCTTCCTTGACAGTCACAAGGTCGACCACCGCAAATGCGGCAAGCTGGTCGTGGCCACGGACGAGACCGAGGTCGAGCGGATCGAGGCCATCTTCGTTCAGGCAAGCGCCAACGGCGTCGAGGGCCTTGAACACCTGACCGGTGCCGAGGCGCGGGCGCTGGAGCCCGGTCTCAGCGCCCATGCCGCTATCCTGTCACCCGAGAGCGGGGTGTTCGACAGTCACGGCTATATGCTGGCCCTTGAGGGCGAGATCGGCGAGGCGGGCGGGTCGGTCGTCGTCTCCACCCCGTTCGAACGGGCCGAGCCCCTGCCCGGCGGGGGCTTCCGGATCACGGCAGGCGGGGAGGGCGGGGCCACCCTGACTACACGCCGGCTGGTCACCGCGCCCGGACTGGCCGCGCAGGCTGTCGCGGCCCGGATCGAGGGCTACCCCGCCGACCGCATCCCGCCCGGACATTTCGGCAAGGGCGTCTATTTCCGCCTGACCGGCAGGGCACCGTTCGAGCGGCTGATCTATCCGCCGCCCATCCCCGGCGCGCTCGGCACCCACTACCGCAAGGATCTGGGCGGACAGGCCGTGTTCGGCCCCGACCTCGTCTATGTCGAAACCGAGGACTATTCGGTCGACGCCGCCAAGGCGGCGGAGTTCGAGGGCTATATCCGGCGCTTCTGGCCCGGCCTGCCCGCCGGTGCCCTGACCCCCGACTACGCCGGAATCCGACCCAAGCTGCACGGGCCGGGCGAGCCGCAGCCGGATTTCCGGCTGCACGACCGCGAGGTCCACGGCCTCGACGGGCTGGTCGCCCTGTTCGGCATTGAGAGCCCCGGCCTGACGAGCTCCCTTGCGATCGGCGAGGCGGTCAGCGAAATGCTGGCTCATGATTGAGATCACGATCCGCGACGCCGTCCCGGCCGACATTCCGGCCCTGCACGCCCTCATCGAGAGCGCCTATCGGGGTGAGTCCTCGCGCGCCGGCTGGACCACTGAGGCCGATCTGCTGGGCGGCCAGCGGACGGATCCCGACGACCTCGCTGACATCCTCGCCGATCCGAAACAGGTTCTTCTGACGGCCTGGCGGGCCGATGAACTGCTCGGCTGCGTCCTGATCGCGGATCGGGGCGAGGGGACCGGCTATTTCGGCATGCTCTCGATCCGGCCGACGCTGCAGGGCGGCGGTCTGGGTCGCATGCTGGTCGGGTCCGCCGAGGCGGCGCTCGCCGACCGCTATGGTGCCCGCCGGGTGCGGATTTCGGTCTTCCCCCAGCGCGACACGCTGATCGCCTGGTACGAGCGTCTGGGCTACCGGCGCACGGGTGACACCCTGCCGTTTCCCTATGGCAACCCCCGTTTCGGCCTGCCCAAGCGTGACGACCTCTATTTCGTCGTTATGGAACACGAACTGGTCTGAGCCGGTGGAACTCCGCACCCCGCGTCTGATCCTGCGCTCCGCCCGCCCGGACGATCTGGAGGGGCTGCACGCTGTCCTGTCGGACCCGCGCGCCACTGTCTGGTGGTCGACGCCGCCGCACGAGACACTGGACCAGACCCGTGAGTGGCTGGACTCCATGATCGGCAACGGCTCCGATCACCCTGACTTCGTGGTCGAGCTGGACGGCCGGGTGATCGGCAAGGCCGGCTTCTGGAAGCTCCCGGACGTCGGCTACATCCTGCATCCCGACTGCTGGGGGCAGGGGCTGGCGTCAGAGGCGGTCGGGGCGGCCATCGATCATGTGTTCCGGGCCGGCGAGCTCGAAACCCTGACCGCTGACGTCGATCCGGAGAACGCCGCCTCGATTCGCCTGCTGGAGCGACTGGGCTTCGTCCGGACCGGCTTTGCCGAGCGCACCTGGAACGTCGGCGGGGTCTGGAAGGACAGCCTCTACTACGCCCTGTCGCGTGTGGATCGGGCGGCGGCGACCGGCGGACAAGCTCCCGCTTGAACTCCGGGCCGGGTTGAGGCATAAGCCCGCCCTCGCAGGCGGCTCTTTCGGGCCGCCGCTGTTGTTTTCGCGCCTCCGCCGGCGCCACCCTTGAGAAGATTGAGACGGACATGGCCGTTCCGAAGCGCAAAGTATCGCCCTCGCGTCGCAACATGCGCCGCTCGCACGACTCGCTGGGCTCCAACCCGCACGTCGAGGACAAGGACACGGGCGAGCTGCGCCGCTCGCACCACATCGACCTGAAGACCGGCACCTACCGCGGCCGCCAGGTCCTGACGCCCAAGGAAGACTAGGACTTCAGATCCTCGTCATCCCGGCCAACGGAGCGCGAAGCGCGCAGGCCGGGCCGGGACGCAGCTGATTAACGGCGCGCGGTGCACCGCGCGCCGTTTTCGTGCGTTGTATCTCCCACCCAAAGGAGTTGCGCCATGATCCGCCGCCTGATGCTGACCACCGCCATCCTCGCGCTCGCCGCCTGCGGCGCGCCGGATCCAGAGCCGACGCCCGCATCCGCGCCTCCGCCCGCGGCCCCGCCGGCCGCCGACGTTCTGACCGCCCAGGGCTACGGCCCGCTGCGCATCGGCATGACCCGCGCAGAGGTCGAGGTGGCACTCGGCCCCGATTCCAACCCGGGAGCCGTCGGTGGTCCGGACCCGGCATCCTGCGACACCTTCCACCCGGCCCGCGCGCCGACCGGCCTGACCGTGATGGTGGAGCAGGGCGTGCTGACCAGTATCTGGCTGCAGCGCGGGTCAACGCTCAAGACCGACCGGGGCTTCGGCGTCGGCGACACGGCCGTGGCGATCAAGGCCGCCTACGGCCCGACGGCGACGGCCAGCCCGCACAAATATTCTGCCCCTCCGGCCGAATACATCACCAGCTGGAGCGTCGGCGGCGCGCCCGGCTACGTCCAGAACCCGGCGGCCCGGGGCATCGCCTATCACATCGGCACGGACGGTACGGCCGATCATGTGGCGGCGGGCGGACCCAGCATCCAGTACGTCGAAGGCTGCGCCTGAGTCGTAACGCGAGGGCCTGACGTTACCCCGCGCGACCGTCCGGCAGACGCCTGCAGCGGGGCAGCAGACGCTCGCGCACAATGTGGCGGCGCACCGGCTGCAGGTGGGCGGTTTCACGAAGAACCGCAGCGACGCACTGCTGGCGGGTTTCCGGTCGCGGCGGTGCTGCGGCGGCCGGAACAGCCAGCGAAAGCAGCAGGGTCGAGGTCAGGAAAAGGTGTTTCACGACGAATTTCCGATCTGAACAAGCGGCGGGACACCGCTTCTGGCAGGCGAGTGAACGACGGTGTCTCAAAATTCCGGCGAGGACAACGTCCAAGTCACTGTCCTGCCGGTTGGCGTTTGCCGGCGTGCGGGCTAAACGGGCCGCAGTCCCCCTCCAGCCGGATCCCGCCTGATGACCGATATCGCCGACATCGTCGCCCGCCAGATTCTCGACAGCCGTGGCAATCCGACGGTCGAGGTGGATGTGATCCTCGATGACGGCAGCTTCGGCCGCGCCGCCGTGCCCTCGGGTGCCTCGACCGGCGCCCATGAGGCGGTCGAACTGCGCGACGGGGACAAGGACCTGTGGGGCGGCAAGGGCGTCGGCAAGGCGGTTGACAACGTCAACGGCGAGATCTTCGACGCTCTCAGCGGGATGGACGCTGAGGACCAGCGCCGCATCGATGAGGCCCTGATCGCGCTGGACGGCACCGAGAACAAGGGCCGGCTGGGCGCCAACGCCATCCTCGGGGTGTCGCTGGCCGTCGCCAAGGCCAGCGCCATCTCCTCCGGCCTGCCGCTGCACCGCTATCTGGGCGGCGTCTCGGCCCGCATCCTGCCGACGCCGATGATGAACATCATCAACGGCGGGGCCCATGCCGACAATCCGATCGACATCCAGGAGTTCATGATCCTGCCGACCGGGGCGGACAGCTTCTCCGAGGCGCTGCGCATGGGCTCGGAAATCTTCCACGCCCTGCGCAAGCAGCTCAAGGACGCGGGCCACAACACCAATGTCGGCGATGAGGGCGGCTTCGCCCCCAACCTCGCCTCCGCCGAGGAGGCGCTGAGCTTCATCACCCGCGCCGGTCAGGCCGCCGGCTATCTGGCCGGCGAGGATTTCCACCTCGGCCTCGATGTCGCCGCGACGGAATTCTTCAAGGATGGCAAATACATCATGGCCGGAGAGGGCAAGACGCTTGAGGCCGAGGCCATGGTCAACTACCTCGCCGACCTGTGCGAACGCTTCCCCATCGTCTCGATCGAGGACGGCTGCGCCGAGGACGATTTCGACGGCTGGCGGCTGCTGACCGAGCGACTGGGCGACCGCTGCCAGATCGTCGGCGATGATCTGTTCGTCACCAATCCCGCCCGCCTGGCCGCCGGCATCGGCGAGGGACTGGCCAATTCCATTCTGGTGAAGGTCAACCAGATCGGGACCTTGTCCGAGACTCTGGATGCCGTGGATATGGCCCACCGCGCCGGCTACACCGCCGTGATGAGCCACCGCTCGGGCGAGACCGAGGACGCCACCATTGCGGACCTCGCCGTCGCCACCAACTGCGGACAGATCAAGACGGGTTCGCTGGCCCGTTCGGACCGCACGGCCAAATACAATCAGTTGCTCCGCATTGAAGAGATGCTGGGCGATCAGGGTGCCTATTTCGGCGACGGCATGCTGCTGAACCGGTGACCCTGTCGGGGCGGGCGTGTCTTGCTCCGACAGAGCCGGTTCATCACAACGGGCACAAAGGTTAAGGCCAAGCTACGGTTTGTTAGGCATTTTCGGTCAGGACTCATCAATCTTGAGTCCACGCTCAGAAGGAGCGTCTGCAGTGCCCGAACGCATGAAGCCGTATTTTCCCTCCGCCATTCTGCTGTTGCTGGTCGTCTATCTGGGCGTCCAGGCCCTGACAGGTCAGCGCGGCCTGCTGAGCGGGCATGAGCGCGACGTCCTGATGGTGCGGCGCGAGGCGCAGCTGGCGGGCATCATGGAGCAGCGACGGGATCTGGAGGTCCGGGTCCGTTATCTGCGCACCGACAGTCTTTCCCGCGACCTCCTGGAAGAGCGCGCTCGCGCCGTCCTCGGTTTCGCCGACCCCCGCGACTACGTGATCCGGGTCTCCGCCCCGGTCGCGACAAACGGGCCCGCGCCGAGGGCGTGAACTTTCGTTACAGCTCGGCTTGAGCGCTTTGCCTTTCGGGAACGAAGGCTGCTAAAGCCCCTTTCCGTAACGACAAGAGGCCCTGCCGTGTGGGCTCAGCCGGGAGATGACGGATGGCGAAAGCCCCCGCCGCAAAGACTGCGTCCAAGAAAATCCCCAACACGCCGACGGCGTCAAAAGAGGACCTGCTCCGCTTCTATCGCGAGATGGTCCTGATCCGTCGTTTCGAGGAGCGCGCGGGCCAGCTGTACGGCATGGGTCTGATCGGCGGCTTCTGCCACCTGTACATCGGCCAGGAGGCCGTGGCCGTGGGCGTGCAGGAAAGCGTCAAGCAGGGCTACGACAAGATCATCACCGGCTACCGCGACCACGGCCACATGCTGTGCGCCGGCATGGACCCGAAAGAGGTCATGGCCGAGCTGACCGGCCGGATCGGCGGTTCGTCCAAGGGCAAGGGCGGGTCGATGCATATGTTCGACACCGCCACCGGCTTCTACGGCGGCCACGGCATCGTGGGGGCGCAGGTGGCGCTGGGCACCGGCCTGGCCTTCGCCGGGCGGTATCGCGGCGATGACTCGGTCGCGTTCATTTATTTCGGCGACGGCGCGGCCAACCAGGGCCAAGTCTATGAGAGCTTCAACATGGCCCAGCTGTGGAAGCTGCCGGCCATCTACATCATCGAGAACAACCAGTACGCCATGGGCACGAGCATCGAACGCTCGTCGTCCACGACCCAGCTGAGCGAGCGCGGCTCCAGCTTCGGCATCCCCGGCGAACAGGTCGACGGCATGGATGTGCTGGCCGTGCGCGACGCCGTGGCCCGGGCGGTCAAGCGCGCGCGCGAGGGCGGCGGCCCCTTCATCCTCGAGATGAAGACCTATCGCTATCGCGGCCACTCCATGTCGGATCCGGCCAAATACCGGGCCAAGGAAGAGGTCGATGAGGTCAAGAAGACCCGAGACCCGATCGACCATGTGAAGCTGCTGCTGGAGCAGGCCGGCGCCACCGAGGACGACCTCAAGGCCATCGATGCCGAGATCAAGACCATCGTCGCTGACGCGGTCCAGTTCGCCCAGGAAAGCCCCGAGCCGGATCCTTCCGAGCTCTATACCGACGTCTATGTGGAGGCCTCAGCGTGACCGACATTCTGATGCCGGCCCTTTCGCCCACGATGGAAGAGGGCACGCTGACCAAATGGCACATCAAGGCGGGTGATACGGTGAAAGCCGGCGACGTCATCGCCGAGATCGAGACCGACAAGGCGACCATGGAGGTCGAGGCCGTCGACGAGGGTGAGGTCGCCGAGATTCTGGTGGCCGAGGGCTCCGAAAACGTGAAGGTCAATACGCCGATCGCCCGTCTGGCGGGTGAAGCGGGCGCAGAGACTTCGAAGACAGAATCGGGTGGGAAATCGACGACTGCGAGTACGCCTTCGGAGACTCCGAAGATGGCCTCCGCAGAACCGGCATCGGCGCCCGTCGCCGCTGCTCCGAAGGTCGAGTTGCGCGATCCCGAGATTCCCGCCGGCGCCAAACTGGTCAAGACGACCATCCGCGACGCCCTGCGCGACGCCATGGCCGAAGAGATGCGCCGCGACGAGAAGGTTTTCCTGATCGGCGAGGAGGTCGCCCAGTATCAGGGTGCCTACAAGGTCAGCCGCGAACTGCTGCAGGAGTTTGGCGACAAGCGCGTCGTCGACACCCCGATCACCGAGCACGGCTTTGCCGGCCTCGGCGTCGGTGCCGCCATGGCCGGGCTGAAGCCGATCGTCGAGTTCATGACCTTCAACTTCGCCATGCAGGCCATCGACCACATCATCAATTCGGCGGCCAAGACCCTCTACATGTCGGGCGGCCAGATCCGCGCCAGCATCGTCTTCCGCGGCCCCAACGGTGCC
Source organism: uncultured Brevundimonas sp. (assembly GCA_964520795.1). GTDB lineage: Bacteria > Pseudomonadota > Alphaproteobacteria > Caulobacterales > Caulobacteraceae > Brevundimonas. The sequence continues at coordinate 7,915 of CAZFQC010000011.1, read as the reverse complement.
GCCAGCCGCGTCGGCGCCCAGCACAGCCAGGACTATTCCGCCTGGTACGCCAACGTCCCCGGCCTGAAGGTCATCGCGCCCTATGACGCGGCCGACGCCAAGGGATTGATGAAGTCGGCCATCCGCGACCCCAACCCCGTCGTCTTCCTCGAGCACGAGATGATGTACGGGCTGGAGTTCGACGTGCCCGAGGTCGACGACTGGCTGGTTCCGATCGGCAAGGCGAAGGTCCGCCGCGAGGGGACCGACGTCACCATCACCGCCCACAGCCGCATGGTCGGCTTCGCCCTGCAGGCGGCCGAAAAGCTGGCGGAGGAGGGCATCTCCTGCGAGGTCGTCGACCTGCGCACCCTTCGCCCGCTGGATCACGAGACCATCGTCGAGAGCGTGAAGAAGACCAGCCGTCTGGTCTCGGCCGAGGAAGGCTGGGGCCCCATGGGCGTCGGCGCCGAGGTCGTGGCCCGGGTCATCGAACACGCGTTTGACTACCTCGACGCCCCGCCGCTGCGGGTGCACCAGGAAGACGTGCCGCTGCCCTATGCCGCCAATCTGGAAGTGCTGTCGCTCCCCGGCGTGGACAAGATCGTCAAGGCCGTCCGCGCGGTGATGGCATGAGCGAGGCCGCCGAATTCCAGCTGAAGACCCCGGACAGCGTCGCCGCCGACGCCGCCGCGGTCGAGATCCTTCGCATCTGGTGGTCCAGGGGCGAGCCGGTCATGTCGGTCAAGCCCGCCTTCAACGATCCGCGCCAGTTCGGCCAGATCCTGGCCCTGGCCGCCAAACATATGGCCCACGGCTATCATGTCCGGCACGGCCACGACGAGAAGCAGGCCTACAACAAGATCCTCGCCGGCATCTCGGACGTTCTCAACGGGCCGGGCATTGAAACCGTGGTCGAGGAACCGACGGGGAGCGTGCAATGACCGACATCCTGATGCCCGCCCTGTCGCCGACGATGGAAGAGGGCGTGCTGGCCAAATGGCACGTCAAGGTCGGCGACACGGTCAAGGCCGGCGACGTCATCGCCGAGATCGAGACGGACAAGGCGACCATGGAGGTCGAGGCCGTCGACGAGGGCGAGATCACTGACATCCTCGTCGCTGAAGGCACCGAGGGCGTGAAGGTCAATACGCCGATCGCACGGCTGAGGGATGAGGGCGGAGCAGCCGCCCCCGCCCCCGCCCCCTCGAACCCTGCTCCGCAGGCTTCGGTCCCCCCGACGGGGGGACAGTCACCCGCGCCTTCTCCCCCCGCCGGGGGGAGTACCCGCGAAGCGGGGGAGGGGGTGAAAGCCGCCGCACCGGCCAAGGCCGACGGCACCCGCGTCTTCGCCTCGCCGCTGGCCCGTCGTCTGGCCGCCCAGGGCAATATCGACCTGTCGACGATCAAGGGCACAGGCCCACACGGCCGGATCGTCAAACGCGACCTCGAAGGCGCTCCGACCGGCGCTGCCAAACCCGCCGCCACCCCGGCCTCGGCCGCGTCCGGCGAGCCCCGCAAGGTCCAGTCCCTGGCCCAGATGGGCATTCCGGACGGCAGCTACGACCTCGTCCCGCTGGACGGCATGCGCAAGGCCATCGCCCGGCGCCTGACCGACAGCTTCCGCGATGTGCCGCATTTCCCGCTGACCATCGACTGCCGCATCGACGGCCTGCTGGCCGCCCGGGTCAAGGTCAACGCCCTGCTCGAAAAGGACGGGGTCAAGGTCTCGGTCAATGACTTCGTCATCAAGGCCAGCGCCATGGCCCTGAAGGCGGTGCCCGAGGCCAACGCCAGCTATTCGCCCGAGGGCATCGCCATGCACCACCACGCCGATGTGGCAATGGCGGTGGCGATCGATGGCGGCCTGATCACCCCGATCATCCGCAAGGCCGAGACCAAGACCCTGTCGCAGATCGCGACCGAGTCGAAGGACCTGGCCAAACGCGCCCGCGATCGCAAGCTGAAGCCCGAGGAGTTCCAGGGCGGCACCTTCTCGGTCTCCAACCTCGGCATGTTCGGCATCAAGACCTTCGCCTCGATCATCAATGAGCCGCAGGGCGCTATCATGAGCGTCGGCGCCGGCGAGCAGCGGCCCGTCGTGGTCAATGGCCAGCTGGCGGTCGCCACCGTCATGTCGGTCACCCTGACCTGCGACCACCGCGTCGTCGACGGGGCCATCGGTGCCAAATTCCTGCAGGTCTTCAAGGCGATGATCGAAGATCCCGTGACGATGCTGGCCTGATCGGAGACGCGGAATGACCTCGGTCTACGACTTCAGCGCCACGGCCATCGACGGCGCCGAGATGGCGCTGGAGCAGTATCGCGGCCAGGCCCTGCTGATCGTCAACACGGCGTCGAAATGCGGTTTCACCGGCCAGTATGCCGGGCTGGAGGCGCTGCATCGTCAGTATGCGGACAAACCCTTCCAGGTGCTGGGCTTCCCCTGCAACCAGTTCGGCGCCCAGGAGCCGGGCCGGGCCGCCGAGATCGCCAGCTTCTGTTCGACCGCCTACGGCGTCGACTTCCCGATGTTCGACAAGGTCGAGGTCAACGGCCCCGACCGCCATCCGCTCTACGCCTGGCTGACCAGCCAGAAGAAGGGCTTCCTCGGCAGCCGCGACATCAAGTGGAACTTCACCAAATTCCTGACCGACCGTGAGGGCCGCGTGGTCGCGCGCTACGCCCCCCAGGTCGAACCCGAGGCCATCAAGGCCGATATCGAGAAGCTGATCTGACATGGCTGCTGAATTCGACCTCATCGTCATCGGTTCGGGCCCCGGCGGCTATGTCGCCGCCATCCGGGCCAGCCAGCTGGGCCAGAAGGTCGCCATCGTCGAGCGCGAAAACCTCGGCGGCATCTGCCTCAACTGGGGCTGTATCCCGACCAAGGCGCTGCTGAAGTCGGGCGAGAAATACGAGAGCCTGTCGCACCTCAAGGACTACGGCCTTTCGGCCGACAAGGTCGGCTTCGACTTCGCCGCCATCATCGCCCGCTCGCGCGGCGTGGCGAAACAGCTGAACTCGGGCGTCGGCTATCTGATGAAGAAGAACAAGATCGAGGTCATCGAGGGCTCGGCCAGGCTGGAGAAGGGCACTGCTGCCCCGAAGGTGGTCATCGCCCTGAAGGCCGGCGGTTCGCGGACGGTCGAGGCGAAGGCGGTCATGCTGGCCGTCGGCGCCCGCGCCAAGGCCATTCCGCAGATCGGACTTGAAGCCGACGGCGACCGCATCTGGGCCTATCGCGAGGCCATGGCCCCGAAGGCCATGCCGGCCTCCATCGTCGTCATCGGCTCGGGTGCCATCGGCATCGAGTTCGGCAGCTTCTACCGCGCCCTCGGCGCCGAGGTGACAGTGGTCGAGGCTGTCGACCGCATCATGCCGGTCGAGGACGAGGAGGTCTCGAAGGCCGCGCAGAAGTCGTTCGAGAAGCGCGGCATGAAGTTCCGCACCGGCTGCAAGGTCACCAGGGTGGCGAAGGGCGGCAAGGGCGTGCAGGTGGCCATCGAGGCAGGCGGCAAGGCCGAGACCCTTGAGGCCGAGGTCTGCATCTCCGCGGTTGGAATTACGGCCAATACCGACGGCATCGGTCTGGAGGCCCTGGGCGTCAACATGGACCGCGGCCACATCACCATCGACGGCCACTGCCAGACCAATGTGAAGGGGCTCTACGCCATCGGCGACTGCGCCGGTGCGCCCTGGCTGGCGCACAAGGCCAGCCACGAAGGCATTCACGCCGCTGAATTCATTGCCGGCTTCAAGACCCCGAACGTTCATTCCCCCATCGCCGGCTGCACCTACGCCCAGCCGCAGGTCGCCTCGGTCGGGATCACTGAACAGGCCGCGCGCGAGGCGAAGCTGGACGTCAGGATCGGCCGCTTCCCCTTCAAGGTGAACGGCAAGGCGATCGCCTCGGGCGATACCGACGGCTTTGTGAAGACGATCTTCGACGCCAAGACAGGTGCCCTGATCGGTGCCCACATGATCGGCGCCGAGGTCACCGAGATGATCCAGGGCTATGTCACGGCCATCGCCATGGAGGCGACGGAAGAGGACATCCACGGCATCGTCTATCCCCACCCGACGATGTCCGAGGCGATGCATGAGGCCTCGCTGGATGCCTATGGGCGGGTACTGCACATCTGATCGGGCACTCTTGTGCCCGTCATCCTCGGGTCAAGCCCGAGGATGACGCCGGGAAATGTCAGCCCGCCAGCACATC
>CAZFQC010000011.1:0-3614 GCA_964520795.1 uncultured Brevundimonas sp. | reverse complement strand
GTCCAGCTGGTCGCGGGCGTGGATCGCGCCGAGGGCCAGCATCCAGCCGCCCGTGACGTCCCCGACCAGTTTCAGATAGGCGTCGGCGGCCGCGAGCACGTCGGCTGCCCCATCGGACGCGCCCTTGCGCTCCAGCAGCCAGACCGTGGCTTCTTCCACGGCGGCGACGCCTTCGGCGAGGATCTCGACCGGCCTTCCGGAATAGTGGCGCGGCAATACCGCCAGCGTCGACTTCATGTCGGCGATCAGGTCGTGGGCCGACTGGCCGCCGTCCTGGGACAGCTTGCGGCCGACCAGATCCATGGCCTGGATGCCGTTGGTGCCCTCATAGATCGGGGCGATGCGGGCGTCGCGATAGTATTGGGCCGCGCCGGTCTCCTCGATGAAGCCCATGCCGCCGTGGATCTGGACCCCCATGGAGGCGACCTCGCAGCCGACATCCGTCGACCAGGCCTTGGCGATGGGGGTGAACAGGTCCTCGCGGCCCTTCCAGCGGCGGCGGTCTTCCTCGGTCGCCGCGTGCTTCGCCAGATCGGCGGCGACGCCGGTGGACAGGCAGATGGCGCGGGCGGCGGCGATCTTCGCCTTCATCACGGCCAGCATGCGACGCACGTCCGGATGGTCGACGATCGGGGCGTTGGCCTCGCCGGTCCAGGCCGAGCGGCCCTGCCGCCGGTCGCGGGCATAGGCGAGGGCATGCTGGTAGGCCCGCTCGGCAATGCCGACGCCCTCGACGCCGACGGCGAGGCGGGCGGCGTTCATCATCACGAACATATGGGCCAGGCCCTGGTTGGGCTGGCCGACCAGTTCGGCGGTCGCGCCCTCATAGGACATGACGCAGGTGGGGGAGGCGTGGATGCCCAGCTTGTGCTCGACCCCGACGGCACGGAAACCGTTGCGCGCGCCCAGCGAGCCGTCGTCGTTCAGCAGGAATTTGGAGGCGAGGAAGAGGCTGATCCCCTTGGGTCCCGCGGGCGCGTCGGGCAGGCGGGCCAGGACCATGTGGACGATGTTGTCGGTGGCGTCGTGGTCGCCCCAGGTGATGAAGATCTTCTGGCCGTGCAGCGCATACGTCCCGTCGCCGTTCGGCGTGGCCGTGGCGGTCAGGGCGCCGAGGTCCGATCCCGCACCCGGCTCGGTCAGCACCATGGCCCCGGTCCATTCGCCGCTGACCAGTTTCGACAGATAGATGTCCTTCTGCGACGGCGTGCCGTGGGCCTCCAGCGCCTCGATCGCGGCCAGCGACAGCATTGGGCACAGGCCGAAGGCCATGTTGGCGGCGTGCACCGTCTCATAGGCCGCCAGTTCCAGCGCCTTGGGCAGGTTCTGGCCGCCGGCGTGGGCGGGGGCGGACAGGCCGGTCCAGCCGCCCTCGGCGAACTGGCGATAGGCGTCGGCGAAGCCCGGCGCGGCGGTCACCACGCCGTCGGCCCAGGTCGAACCCTTCAGGTCGCCGATCCGGTTCAGCGGGGCCAGCACGCCTTCGGAGAACTGCGCCGCCGCCTCGAGCACCGCGCCCATCAGGTCGACGTCATAGTCCGGAAAGGCGCCGGTGGCCGCGACCTGGTCGATGCCCGCCACGGCCTGCAGGGCGAAGGCGAGATCACGGACGGGGGCGCGGTAGGTCATGGGGGTCAGGCCTTGAGGTCGGAGTACGCCCCGTTCATGCCGCCTTGCCGCGACGGTATGCAAGCGGCCTTGGCGTCCGCGTTCGGCTGGTCCAGTCTGCGGATGCAACATGCCGAGGACCCATGGCCGAACCGCGCAACCGCTATTCTGTCGTCTCGCTGATCCTGCACTGGCTGATCGCCGTGATGATCCTTGCCCAGGTGCTGCTGATCACAGCCCATGAGGCGACGGAGGGGCAGACCATTTCCCGCGAATTCGTTCAGGTCCACAAGGCGCTGGGTCTGACCGTGCTGATCCTGACCCTGGCGCGGATCGGCTGGCGGATCGCCAATCCGGCCCTGCCAATGCCGGACGGCATGAAGCGCTGGGAGAAGGTGCTGGCCCGGACGACCCACATCCTGTTCTACGTCCTGCTGATCGCCATGCCGCTGACCGGCTGGGCCGCGGTGTCGGCCACGGGACGGGATCTGAGCTGGTTCGGCCTGTTCAACTGGCCCCTGCTGCCGATCTCCGGCGGCCGGGACGCCTTCCGGTCCATCATCGACATCCATGAGTTGGTGATGAAGGGGTTCTATGTCCTCATCGCCCTGCATGTCCTGGCCGCGCTGAAGCACCAGTTCGTGGACCGGGACAACGTCCTGCACCGGATGATCCCCTGGATCCCGCGCAGGCCGTGAGGCGACTCGCCGCCCTGATTGTGGCCGGCCTGGCCGTGCTGTCCCTGACCGGGGCGACGACCATCCCCTGGACCGTGGATCGCGACGCGTCGCGCATCGAGCTTTCGGTCCGGGCCTTCGGCGGCGCGCATAGCGGCCGTTTCGGCGACTGGCGCGGCGACATCGCCTTCGATCCGGCCGATCCCGACCGGACCCGGGCCACGGTGGTCGTCCAGTCGGCCTCGCTGGCGATGACGCCTGCGGTCGCTTCGGCCCGCGCCACCAGCCCCGCCTTCCTCGACGCCGCACGCTATCCCCAGATCCGCTTCGAGTTGCAGTCGCTGGAGCCGCTCGGCGGTGACCGCTACACGGCGCGCGCCCGGGTGACGATGAAGGGGGTGACGCGGCCGATCGCCTTCCCGGTGGACTTGCGCGTGACCGGCGACCGGGCGCATCTGGCGGGCGCATTCGTCCTGAATCGCGCGGATTACGGCATAGGGACATCGGGGCCTTGGAACAGGCTGGTCGGACGGCAGGTGACGGTTCGGGTGGCGCTTCAGGCGCAACGCGGCTGAGCGTGTCCGACGCGGACGCTGCCCGCGCCCTGGCGGACGGCCGCCTCGTCATCCTGCCGACCGAGACCGTCTACGGTCTCGCCGCCGACGCCGGCAACGCGGTCGCCGTGGCGGCCATCTTCGAGGCCAAGGGCCGGCCCCGCTTCAACCCCCTGATCGCCCATGTCGCCGATGCCGTGCAGGCCGAGGCCATCGCCGTGTTCGACGCCCGGGCGCGGGCCCTCGCCGAGGCCTTCTGGCCCGGACCCCTGACCCTTGTGGCCCCCGTCCGCGACCGGGACGGGGTCTGCGAACTGGCCCGTGCGGGACTGGACAGCGTCGCCGTCCGCGTCCCCGGCCATGCCCGCGCCCGCGCCGTCATCGCTGCCTTCGGACGGCCCGTCGTCGCCCCCTCGGCCAACCGGTCGGGCCGGCCCAGTCCCACCACCTTCGCCGATGCGGTCGAGGAGACGGGGGCCTTCGCCGCGGCAGCCCTCGATGGCGGAGACTGCGCCGTCGGCGTGGAGAGCACTGTCGTCTCGGTGCTGGACGGCCGGGTCTCACTGCTGCGCCCCGGCTCGGTCACCCGCGAGGAGATCGAGGCCGTCGTCGGCCCGCTGAACCAGGACGGGGAGGGCCATCGCTCACCCGGCCGCATGGCCCTGCACTATGCGCCGGACGCGCCGGTGCGGATCGATGTGATGGAGCCGCGGCCCGATGAAATCCTGCTCGGCTTCGGTCCCGGCGTCGGTGCCCTGCGCTGGAGCCTGAGCCC
>CAZFQC010000010.1:10570-29254 GCA_964520795.1 uncultured Brevundimonas sp. | reverse complement strand
CGTGGCGGACAGAGAGGGATTCGAACCCTCGGTAGGCTTTCACCTACACACGCTTTCCAAGCGTGCGCGATCGACCACTCCGCCACCTGTCCGTTTCCACGACGCGCGTGAATCCGCCGGAGGTCGATCCGGCAGGAGGCGAGGCTGATAGAACACCCGGACCCCCTCGGCAAGCGCCGAACACATCCCATATAGAGGTTCGACCGATCGACCGGAGTTCTCGCCATGCTGTTCCAGAAAACCCACGAAATGCCGACCGCCGCCGAGGCCTTGCCGGGCCGGGCGACGCCCCTGCCTACCGACGAGGTCCATTACGTCACCGGTCGCCCGCTGAAGGGGCCGCATCCGGAAGGGTTCGAGACCGCCATTCTCGGCATGGGCTGTTTCTGGGGTGTGGAGCGGATCTTCTGGCAGTTGCCGGGCGTCTGGGTGACCTCGGTGGGATATGCTGGCGGGATCACGCCCAATCCGACCTATGAGGAGACCTGCACCGGCCGCACCGGCCACGCCGAGGTGGTGCAGGTGGTCTTCAATCCGGAAGAGATCACCTACGGCGAGCTGCTGAAGGCCTTCTGGGAGAACCACGACCCGACCCAGGGGATGCGCCAGGGCAATGACGTGGGCACGACCTACCGCTCGGCGATCTACTGGCTGAATGAGACCCAGAGGGCCGAGGCCGAGGCCTCCCGCGACACCTACCAGGCCGCCCTGACGAAGGCCGGGCGCGGGACCATCACCACCGAGATCGCGCCGGCCGGCCCCTACTATTTCGCCGAGGACTACCATCAGGGCTATCTGGCCAAGAACCCGGCCGGCTATTGCGGCATTGGCGGTACAGGGGTCGTTTGCCCGATCGGAGTCGGTGTGGAGGCCTGAAGATGGATCGCCAGGGTGTCGGCAAGGCTTGCCTGGCGTTACCGGGCGTGACGCTGGACCATCCGTTCGGCGACGATCACGACGCCTACAAGGTCGGCGGCAAGATGTTCGCCATCGTCGGCGGCATGGGCGGTCTGTCGTTCAAGGTCTCGGACATCGCCTTCGAGGTCCTGACCGAAGAGGGCAGGGCCCGTCCGGCGCCCTATCTGGCCCGCGCCAGATGGGTGCATCTGGATGATCCGGCCGACTGGCCGGACAACGACCTTGCCGAGCATCTGGCCATTGCCCACGCCCTTGTCGCGGCGAAGCTGACGAAAAAGGCGCGGGCGGCGCTCGGCCTCTAGTCGGCCGGCCGCGTCTTCTCCTCCGCGATCCAGCGGTCCATCCGCGCATCCAGCAGACCCAAGGGCAGGGGGCCGTCGACCAGCAGGGCGTCGTGGAAGCGGCGGATGTCGAACCGGTCGCCCAGTTCGGCCTCGGCCCGCGTGCGGATCGCCCGCAGCCGGATCTCGCCGATCTTGTAGGCGGTGGCCTGGCCCGGCCAGCCGATATAACGCTGCAGTTCGGTCTCGATGTTCAGCGGGGCGAGGGCGGAGTTGTCGCGGAAACAGGCGCGGGCCTGTTCGATGTCCCAACCCAGCCAGTGGATGCCGGTGTCCGAAACCAGCCTGCAGGCACGCCACATCTCGTAGCTGAGACGGCCGAACCGCTCATAGGGGGTGCGGTAGAAGCCCATCTCCTCGCCAAGGAATTCCGAGTACAGGCCCCAGCCCTCGACAAAGGCGGTGACGTCGACGCTGCGCCGGAAATAGGGGCCGTCCTCGGCCTCCTGCTGCAAGGCGATCTGCAGGTGATGGCCGGGCACCGCCTCGTGCAGGGTCAGGGCCGGCAGTTCGTACAGGCCGCGCTGGTTGAGACTCGAGGTGTTGACCATATAGCCGCCGGCGACGCCGTTCTCCATCGAGCCGGGGTTGTATCGGCCGGTGGTGTAATTGGCCTCAATCTCGCGCGGCACGGGTCGGACGCCATAGGGCAGGCGGGGCAGGGTTCCGAACAGGGCGGGCAGGCCGTCGTCGGCCCGCTTGGCCATCTCTGCCGCCTTCTCCATCAGCGCCTCGCGGCTGGTGACATAGAACTGCGGATCGGAGCGCAGGAAGGCGAGGAAGGCGGCGAAGTCGCCGGTCCAGCCGGCGGCGCGCATTTCGACGTCCATACGGGCCCGGATGCGGGCGACCTCCTGCAGGCCGATGGCGTGAACCTCGTCGGGGGTCAGGTCGGTCGTGGTGTAGCCGCGCACCAGATAGGCGTACATCTCGCGGCCACCGGGCCGGTGGACCAGGCCCAGGGTCTCGGGCGCGTGGGGCAGATAGTCCTCGCGCAGGAACCGCGCCCATTCGCGCCGCTGCGGCATGATTCCATCCGCTACGGCCCGGGCGGCGCGCGCGCGCAAGGCCGCCTGCTGCGCCGCCGGAATGGAGGCGGGCAGGGTCGCGAAGGGCTTGAGCAGCGGGTCGGCGTCCGGGGTCAGAGCCGCCTCGGGCCCGATCAGGGTCAGGGCGTTCTCGACGATCGAGCGCGGCTGGACCATGCCGGTCTCCAGCCCGCGCCGGGCATTGGCCAGCGGGTCGGCATAGCTCTTCGGCATGGCCTCCAGCCGGGCAATCCAGGCCTCGGCGTCGGCAACACTGGTGATGCGTGTAACGCCGGCGACATAGGCCAGACCCTGTCCGGGTCCGCCCTCGGAGTTGAAGGCGTCGATCCGGCCGGTGTCGAGCGGGATGCGGGCGCGTGATCGCTGCAGCACATAGGTCAGGAAGGCGTGGTTCAGCCGGTCTTCCTCGCCCAGGCCGGCGGCGTCGATCGCGGCCAGACGGTCGGCGAATCCCCTGAGCACCGGCTCCTGGGCCAGTTCGAAGGCGCGCGACCCGTCGGGCAGGCGCGACAGGGCGGCGCGGTCGCCTTCCATACCGGCGTTGATCGGATCGACCGACCGCAGATAGGCCTCATAGTCGGCCAGCACCGCAGCCAGGGCCGGGCTCTCCGCGTTGCGGGACGCCTCGGCCTGGGCCGCAGCCGGCGTGGCGACGGCGGGGGTTGCGGCGGCGGCGAGAATGGCGACAGCGCCGGCGGCTATTGCGAATTTCATGAGTCCCTCCCGGATCGGGCAGGACTGCACCGGAGCGGAGCCGTCGCGTCAACCGCAGAAGGTGAAGAACCGCTCGATATTGGGTGTGGACTCCGGCTGGGGGGCATAGGCCTGCCGTTCGCCGTCCAGCCAGAGGGCCAGCCAGCCGTCCCGCCGGAATCGCTGGAACACGGGCGCGTCCGCCTCGGCCTCGGCGGTCAGGAAGACGCCGTCGTGCAGCTGGGAAGGCTCGGATCGTGCCGGAAAGCGTTCCGTCTCTCCGCCCGCCTCAACGACGATCTCGGGCTTCGCGTCCGGTCCACCGACGGCGCTCAGCGCCAGCCGGCCGCTGCCCTGGCTGCAGTCCAGCCCCAGCCGCAGATCGTCGCTCTCCGCCAGCCCGTAGACCAGACGGGCCTCGGTGCCGTCGCGATGATAGAACCAGTCATGGTCGGCCACCGGTGCCGGAGCGCCGGAGGAGGCCACGCCGGGCGCCGGCTCGGTCGGTGCTTCAACCGTGGCGCAGGCAGACGCGCCCAGCGCCAGGGCGGTCAGGACAATCAGGACAGGCGCGCGCATCGACGTCTCCCGGGTTCAGCCTGAGCAGAGTTCGGCGAACCGGCGCAGCTTGGCAAGATGGGACGCGGAGACCTCGACCGGTCGACGCTGGTCGCCGACGACGATGGTCATCCGCCCGTCGACGGTGAAGGCTGCGAAGGCCGGATGATCGGTGCGCAGCGCCAGTCGCATGGCCCCCGCCCGCGGCGTCGCCGCCTCGGCCACGGCGGAGGCGTCTCCCGCAGTGATCCGCGCCATCCCGCCCAGGGCTGGCCCGCCGTAGAGGGTCAGCCGCGCCACGCTGGACCCCGGTTCGCACTCGAGGGTGGTGCGCAGGCTGGCGGTATCAGGGATTTCGTGCGCGAGGACCACGGGTTCGGCGTCGGCGTACAGGGTCCAGGTCCAGGCGGGCTCGGGCGGCGGGCTCTGTGCGGCCAGGGCCGCGGCGATGAACAAGGCGATCATGGCTCAGCCCCCGCTGATTGGTCCGTCCACCGTTGTGGTCAGACGCGGTCAGAACCGCAATAGGCGAAGAACTCGCCGATCAGGCGGCGTTCGGCCGGATTGGCCGGAAGTTCAAACATTCCGGTCTCGGCCTCGACCGCCAGTTTGCCGCTTGTCACCAGCTGCTGCAGGGCCGGGTCCAGAACCGAAATCCGCGTCTCCTCGGTCAGTGCGCCGCTGAGCGGATCAATCGCCGTCGACATCGAGGCCCGCGTCACCCGCGGGCCGGTCGGCAGGACGTCGCCATAGACCGTGGCCCGGGTCTGCCCCCGTTCGCAGGTCATCATCAGGGCCAGTTGATCCGAGCTTTCAACCCCATAGGCCAATTTGGCCAGGGACCCGTCGTGGCTGAGGTGCCAGCCCATCGGCGCAACCTCGGCCTGGACGTCGAGGTTCGTCGCCTGCGAACGGGCGGCGAAAGCGATCAGCCCGAGGGCGGCGACGGCAGGGATGGCGATCTTGAACATCAGGGAAACTCGCGTCTGGTCTCGAAACGCTACTTTCCATTAACGGTTCACGGCCCCGCTTGGACGCATTTCCGCGTCATCCGGTGTGTGATGAATTTATCGCGCGTTCGGCGAACGGCCCAACCCGGGTGGGGTCGCGTCGGGTCGACAGGGCGGAGCCCTGTGATCAAGGCCCCCTCAAAAAGGACTGAAGCGCTCGACCAGCGACTGGGCCGCGGGCGCGGCCTGGACGCGGCTGATGTCCCCGCGACCGCCATAGCTGATGCGGGCCTCGGCGATCTGCGTATGGGCGATGGTGTTGGCCGAGCTGATGTCCTCGGGGCGCACGATGCCGGCGACAGTAAGTTCGCGGACCTCGCGGTTGGTGCGCACTTCCTGCCGCCCCTGGATCACCAGATTGCCGTTGGCCATGACGTCGGTGACGACCGCGGCGATGGTCAGGCTGACCTTCTCTGACCGATTGACGGAGCCGGAGCCGTTGGAGTTGGACTCGCCTTCCAAGCCGACCAGATTGGCCGGATCGAAGCCTCCCGGGAAGGCCTGGCCCAGGCTGTTCTCGAGGCCGAAGAAGTTGGTGATCCCGCCCGAGATGTCATTGGTCCGGCTGCGCGCCGTCGAGTTCTGGGTCTGGGCGCGGTCGTCGATGTCGATGTTGACGGTGACGATGTCGCCGATCCGGCGCGCGCGCTGATCACCGAAGAAGGTGCGGGCCCCGGCGCGCCACAGGCTGTTGGCGCTGGCGGCGCGGTCGGCGTGCTGTTGCTCGGGAGAGGGGAGGTAGGTCTGGCTGGTCGGCATCAGGGCCGCCGGATAGCCGATCGGTGCCAGTTCCGGGCCGCGGACGGCCTCGATGGCGGTAGAGCAGGCTCCGAGCGAGAGGGTGGCGGCGGCAATCAATACGGTACGCATAAACCTGTATCCCTCTATCGGGCGGCGAGTTGCTGGGTGGCGCGGGCTTCCTGGGCGGCCGGTCCGGCGATGGCCAGGCCGGGGCCGACGGCGACGGCGTCGATGGTGCGCCCGGACTGCAGGTTCCGGACCGCCAGCCGCTGGCCGGCGGCGGCATTGCCTTCGGCGCGGCCGGTGATGGTCAGGCGGACGCCACCGACCTCATAGGCGACCTCGACCATGTCGTTGCGGGTGATGACCCGATCCGCGAGAGCAGCGCGGACAGCCTGGGGCCGGACAGCCGGGGCAGGCGGGGCGGGATCCGCGCCGGCGGCCGATACCGGGACGGGGCCGGTCGCCGGCGGCGCGACGGCGGCGTTGCGAACGACCACGCGCCGCAACCCGGCCGGATTTGCCCAGTCCAGCCCCGACTGGCGCGCCAGGCTCTGGAGTTGTCCGGCCTCGAAAACGATCGACGGACCTGCGCGGGTCCCGACCATGACGTCGGCTGCAGCGCCGGCACCGTCGAACAGGTCGCCGAGGGTAACCCGGCCATCGCTGTCGACCGGATTGGCCTTCAATGTCACAGGCCCTGCGACGGCGGCGCTCGCGAGCATCAGGACCGCCGCGGCTCCGATGATCAGGGACCTCATGATTTCACCTGCGCGCTGACCGACAGCATCTGGTCGGCGGTGGTGATGACCTTGGAGTTCATCTCATAGGCCCGCTGGGCGATGATCAGGGCGCTGATCTCGGCCACGGCGTCGACGTTCGACGCCTCGGTATAGCCATGCAGCAACTGGCCGAAGCCGACCTCGCCCGGCGTGCCGACATTGGCCGCGCCCGAGGCGGCGGTCTCCATCAGCAGGTTGTCACCGATGGCTTCCAGCCCCGCCTCGTTGAAGAAGCTGGCCAGCTCCAGCTGGCCGACGACCGAGGGCTCGGTCTCGCCGGCGGTGATGACCTGGACCTGACCTGACTTGGAGATCGACACATCGACCGCGTCCTGCGGGATCGAGATGTTCGGCTGCACCGCATAGCCGTCGTCGGTGACCAGCTGACCCTCGCCGTTGAGGGCGAAATTGCCGGCCCGGGTGAAGGCGGTCTCGCCGGAGGGGAGCAGGACCTGGAAATAGCCCCGGCCGTCGATGGCGACGTCGTAACGGCCGCCGGTCTGGGTCGGCGAGCCTTGCTCGGTGATGCGATACACCGAGCCGGCCTTGACGCCCGCGCCGATCTGGATGCCGGTCGGAACCACCGTGCCCTGGCTGGACGACTGTGCGCCCATCCGTTCGACGTTCTGGTACAGAAGGTCCTGGAACTCGGCCCGCTGACGCTTGAAGCCGACGGTGTTCATGTTGGCGATGTTGTTCGAGATCACCTCGACGTTCAGCTGCTGGGCGGCCATGCCCGAGGCTGCGGTTCTGAGCGCACGCATGTCTCAGTCTCCCTTTCTAGGCCCGGCCCAGCCGCTCGACGGCGCGGCGTGACAGGTCGTTGGTGTTTTCGATCATCCGGGTCACGCTCTCGTAGGCGCGCTGGATCTCGATCAGGTTGGTGATCTCGAGTATCGGGTTGACGTTGGAGCCTTCCAGCATGCCCTGCCGGACCTGGGCGTCGGTGGCGTCGATCGCCGTGGCGTTCGAGGCGTTGCGATAGAGACCGTCGCCGCCCTTTTCGAGCGCGGCCAGGGAGTCGAAGCGAACGATGGACAGGCGACCGACCGGATTGCCGTTCTGGCTGATGGTGCCGTCCGCGGCGACGGCGGGCTCACCGAGCGACCGGTCCAGAATGATCTCGCCCCCGTCGCCCTGGACGGCCGCGCCGCCCTGGGTCGTCAGCCGGCCCTCGGGATCCAGGGTGAAGGCACCGTCGCGGGTATAGGCCTCGCCGGCCCCGTCATTGAGTTTGAAGAAGGCCCCTTCGCCCTCGATGGCGAAGTCGAGGTTACGGCCGGTCTGTTCAAGCGCCGCCTGGCCGTAGTCGCGGCCGATGCCGTTATCGAGCACGAAGCTGACGCCGGGACGGATAAAGGCGTTGCGTGCCCGTTCGCCGACCTCGGCACCCACCAGGAGCTGCTCGACCTTGAAGCCGGTGGTGTCCGCATTGGCGATGTTGTTGGCCACGATGTCGAGCTCGCGGCGAAGCGTCATCTGGCGTGACAGTCCGACATAGGCGGCGTTTTCCACGGGCGGCTCCTTTCGCCATCTCCCTCGCAACGCTTGTGCCAACAGGGTTAACCCAGTGCTGGCGGGGCTTTGGCTCGATGTGGACGTCCGTGGACCCGGCAGGATTTGCCGGTTCTTAGCGGCTCGTTAACCAAAAAACGTTCGTATGGACCCAGAGATTCTCGGGGCGTGTTCCATGTTCAAATTCGGCAAGAAGAAGGGTGCCAAGGAGGGCGGCGATGATGCCGCCAACCTGCCAGCCGTCTCGGACGCCGG
Organism: uncultured Brevundimonas sp.; assembly: GCA_964520795.1. Taxonomy (GTDB): domain Bacteria; phylum Pseudomonadota; class Alphaproteobacteria; order Caulobacterales; family Caulobacteraceae; genus Brevundimonas. Next base: position 21,392 of record CAZFQC010000010.1, on the reverse strand, counting down.
TGGGGCCGAAGGCGAGGACGGCGCGGCACCGAAAAAGAAGAAGCTGCCACTGCTCTTCATCGTCATTCCAGTGGCCCTGGTGGTGCTGGGCGGCGGTGGTGGCGCGGCCTTCTTCCTGATGCAGCCCAAGCCCGCCGCGGCCGAAGATGGCGGCCACGGCGCCGAGAAGAAGGGCGGCCACGACAAGAAGGCGGAGAAGAAGGGGGGCGGACACGGTGCCGCCGCTGACGGCCCGGCGGATGCCTCGCTGGGCGTGATCGCGGAGGGGCCCGACGGCGTCACGTTTTTCACCCTGCCGGACATGGTGGTGAACATCCAGGCCCCGGACGGCCGGCCGACCTTCCTCAAGCTCAAGCTGACGCTGGAGACCCGCGACGCCCATGTCGCGGAGCAGCTGCAGGCCGAGATGCCCCGGATGCAGGACATGTTCCAGGGCTTCCTGCGCGAACTGCGGCCGGAAGACCTCGCCGGGTCGGCCGGCAGTTTCCAGCTGCGCGCTGAAATCCTCCGCCGGGTCAATCTGATCGCGGCACCCGGCAAGGTGGACGCCGTTCTGATCGAAGAAATGCTGGTGCAGTAGGCATGACCGACGCGGCCTTCGCTGAAAGCGCCGACCCGTTCGCTGAAGATGCGGATATGGAAGGCGGAGCACGTCCGTCCGCCCTCTCCGAACGCGTCCTGAACCAGGACGAGATCGACAGCCTGCTCGGCTTCGACCTGGGCGAGGGCGACGAAAGCGAGCGCTCCGGCATCCGCGCCATCATCAACTCCGCTCTTGTCAGCTATGAGCGGCTGCCGATGCTGGAAATCGTCTTCGACCGCCTGGTGCGGTTGATGACCACTAGCCTGCGCAATTTCACCTCCGACAACGTCGAGGTCAGCCTCGACAACATCTCGTCGATCCGCTTCGGCGACTATCTGAACTCCATCCCCCTGCCGGCCATTCTGGCGGTGTTCCGGGCCGAGGAGCTGGACAACTACGGCCTGCTGACGGTCGACTCCAACCTGATCTATTCGATCGTGGACGTCCTGCTGGGCGGCCGTCGCGGCACGGCGGCCCTGCGCATCGAGGGTCGGCCCTACACCACGATCGAGCGGGTGCTGGTGCAGCGAATGGTCGAGGTCGTGCTGGCGGACGCCCGCGCCGCCTTCGAGCCCCTGACGCCGGTGCATTTCAGCCTCGACCGGCTGGAGACCAATCCCCGCTTCGCCGCCATCGCCCGCCCGGCCAACGCCGCCATCCTGGTCAAGCTGCGGATCGACATGGAAGACCGCGGCGGCCGCATCGAGCTGCTGCTGCCATACGCCACGCTCGAGCCGATCCGGAAGATGCTGCTGCAGCAGTTCATGGGTGAGAAGTTCGGGCGTGACAACATCTGGGAAGGCCACCTGGCCACCGAACTCTGGACCACGGAAACCGAGGTCCGGGCGGTGCTCGACGAGCAACAGCTTCCGCTCTCCAGGGTGCTCGATCTGAAGGTCGGCGACACCCTGATGCTGAACGCCACTCCGGATTCCGACATTTCGGTGCGCTGCGGATCCATCCCCGTCACGACCGGCAAGATGGGCCGCAAGGGTCAGCATATCGCCGTCCGGGTCGAGGCGCCGATCAGTATCGAGACCGCCACCAGCCTGACGAAGGGAAGACGCTGATGACCGGGATGATTCTGGACGGCATCCTGATGCTCCTGCTGGTGGCCGCGCTCGGCTATGGCGTGCGGCTCGAGAAGAAGCTCTCGGCCCTGCGCGCCGGTCAGCAGGCCTTCGCGACGGCGGTGACGGAGCTCAATGCGGCCGCCGGTCGGGCGGAGGCGGCGCTCGGCAGCCTTCGTGCCTCCGGTCAGGAGACCGATCTGCTGCACGATCGCATCGTCAAGGCGCGGGAGGTGAAGGCCCAGCTGGAAGCCCTGATCGCCCGGGCACCAGATGTGACGAGAACGCCGCCCGAGGAGGTGCCGAAGCCGGTTCTGGTCGCCGCCCGGCCGCCCGTCGCCGTTACGCCGGAAGATGAGCGCGCCCTGCGGATGGCGGCCCTGGCGGAACGCATACAGGGACTGGCCCCGGCTGCACGCGCACCGGCGCCGGTTGCCGCCATTCTCGGTGCCCTGACCGCAGGACGGTCCGCTAACCAGGCTGCGAAACAAAGCCTCAACCAGACCCGTCGCACCCTCGACGAAGACCTCTTCGCCGCCTGAGAATCCTTTTGTGGCCCCATGACGAACGCGCGGCGTTCGCCAAACCGGGGGCTGGAGTAGCCGACCATGAGCAAGATCCCACGCCTGCTGCCCCTGATCGCCGTCGCCATCGGCGGCGTGGTCCTGGTCCGCGCCGTCGGCGTTGCGCCCGGCCTGTTCGAGGGCGCTCGCGCCTGGGCCGAGGAGGCCGTGCCGACCGGAGCCGCCGCCGCACCGGTCGCCGCGGCGGCCGCCGTCTGTGCCCTGACGCCTGAACAACTGGCGCAGCAGGCGGGCATTTCGCCGGCGGAACTGCGGATCATCCAGTCGTTGCAGGGCCGCCGGACCGAGCTGGATGCGCGCGACGCCGATCTCGCATCCATGCTGCCCTTGCTGGCTACGGCCGAGCAGAAGCTGGACGCCAAGGTCGCCGCCCTTGAGGCCGTGAAGGCCGAGGTGCGGGTGCTGCTGGGCCAGGTCAGTGAACAGGAAAAGGCCGAGAACGACCGGTTGGTCGCGGTCTACTCCGCCATGCGGCCCCGGGAGGCCGCCCGTGTCTTCGCGACCCTGGACGACGATGTCCGCCTGCCGGTCGCCGCCGCCATGCGCCCGCGGTCGCTGGCCGCCATCATGGCGCAGATGGAGCCCGCCGCCGCCCGCAGCCTGACCGAGAAGCTGGCCCGCCGCTTCGAGGCGCGCCAGCAGCTGGCCGCGCGCGCGGCGGCGGCCGCGGCCGCTCCGGTGGCCGACGCCGCCTCGCCTGCGCCCGCTCCGGCAGCTCCCCCGACCGGAACGCCGCCCGCGCCCGCGGCCGCTTCGACAGCGGACGCCCCGCCGCCGGCTCCGGCCCGCGCCGCCAGACCTCCCGCGCGTCGTCCGGCCGCCCGTCCCGCCGCGCGCGCGCCCGCGCCCGCGGCGACTCCGGCGCCGGTCGAGCCGGCCGGCGAGCGGCCTTACAGCCCGCCCGCCGCAACCGGCGCCGCACCGGCTCCGCCGCGTCAGTCGGTGGAATAGGCCGTCGGCCCGCCGGGCCTAGTCGATGTCTTCATTGAGCAGGCCGACCTGCCGGAAGCCGTGTGACTGCAGAGTGTTCATCACGGCCATGAACCGGTCGTAGGTCACATCCGGCTGGGCCCGGATGAAGATGCGCTCGTCCGTGCAGGCTGAACCGCCCAGGGCCGCGCAGACATCAGCAGACAGGGTGTCCATCGTCGTCGCCTGCCCGCCGATGAACAGGGCCCCCGATGTCTGGACCGTGACATAGACCGGCTCCCTGGCCTCCGCGCTGTCAATCGGCGGCGGCAGGTCCAGCTTGACCGAAACGGTCGCCATCGGGGCGGCGACCATGAAAATGATCAGCAGCACCAGCATGATGTCGACGAACGGCGTGACGTTGATGTCCGCGTTCTGCTCGATGACCTTGCCGCCCTGGCCGGCGGGACCGGAAAGTTGCACGCCCATGCTGGTTTCTCCCGTGGTTGATCCGGGCAGTTCCCGCCAGTGCGGCGACTTTTTCATGGCGGAGCGGCTTTCGGTCGGACCGGGTCGAACCGGGCCGTGTCGGATCGACAAGGCGGCGCACCCTGATCGCGGACAAGAAAAAAGGGCCGCATCCTGGCGGACGCGGCCCCGATCCTTCAGCGCGACGTGGCGCTATTCGATGTCTTCGTTCAGCAGGCCGACCTTGAAGAAGCCGTTCTCCTGCAGGGTGTTCATGACTTCCATGAACTGGTCGTAGGTCACGTCCGGCTGGGCGCGGACGAAGATGCGCTCTTCGCGGCAGTTGGTCGGCACGGCCAGGGCCACACAGACGTCGGCGGCGAGGGTTTCGATCGTGGTCTGGCGGTCGGCCAGGAAGATCGATCCGGTGTCCTGGATGGTGATGTACACCGGCTCCTTGGGCACTTCATTCGGATCCGGCGGGGTCGCCGGCGGCAGGTCGAGGCGGATCGAAACGGTCGCCATCGGCGCGGCGACCATGAAGATGATCAGCAGCACCAGCATGATGTCGACGAACGGCGTGACGTTGATGTCCGCGTTCTGCTCGATCGTCTTGCCGCCCTGGCCGGCGGGTCCGGAAAGTTTGGAGCCCATGTGTCACTCTCTCCATCGGGCCCGGCGCGATCGCGGCGAGCGCAAGCTATGACTTCGGTTCGTCTCTTGGCGTCCCGGAACCGCCTTGTAAAGCGGGTTCAGTCCGGTTGGGGTTCCATAGGCCCGGGATTGTTCCAAATACGCCTTTCAGGCGAGCGGATCAGCCCTTCGCCAGCTTCAGGAAGCGATCCTTCAGCGCCGCGTCGGTCTTGAAGACGCCAGTGAAACGGGTGGTGATGGTCGAAACGTGACGATGATGCACGCCGCGGGTGGTCATGCACTGGTGTTCGGCGTCGATCATGATGGCCACACCGGCCGGCTGCAGGTTTGATTCGATGGCTTCGGCGATCAGCTGGGTCAGGGTTTCCTGGGTCTGCAGGCGGCGGGCGAAGATCTCGACCACGCGGGCCAGCTTGGAAATGCCGACGACCTTCTCCTGCGGGATGTAGGCGACATAGGCCTTGCCCAGGAAGGGAGCCATGTGGTGCTCGCAGTGGCTCTCGACCTCGATGTCGCGCAGCAGGACCATGTCGTCATAGCCCTGGACGTCCTCGAACGTCCGCGACAGCTCCCTGGCCGGATCGGCGTCATAGCCGTCGAACCATTCGCCATAGGCGTCGACCACCCGTTTGGGCGTGTCGATCAGGCCGGGGCGGTCCGGATTGTCGCCAGCCCAGGCCAGCAGGGTGCGGACGGCCTTCAGGGCCTCCTCCCGCGACGGGCGGCGCGTGGCCAGATCGTTTTCGCCGACCAGGACGGGCTTGGCGGGGACAAGGCTCATGGGACGGTTCTCGAACGCGCGGCTTTGTAAGTCGCGGGGGACTGTTTATCAGCTTGGCGGCGTATATGGGACCGCCTGTCCGTCCCGCAAGAAAACTCTCCCGCAAAGACTCCCCATGCCCCTGACGCTTCACGACACCCTGCACCGCGAAAAGCGTGTCTTCACGCCGCGCGACCCCGACCGGGTGACCCTCTATGTCTGCGGCCCGACGGTCTATGACTATGCCCATATCGGCAATGCGCGGCCGCCGGTGGTGTTCGACGTGCTGGTGCGGCTGCTGCGGCGTCAGTACGGCGCGGACCATGTGATCTATGCCCGCAACGTCACCGACGTCGATGACAAGATCAATGCGAAGGCGACCCGCGAAGGCACGCCGATCGGCGAGGTCACGGCCCGCTATGAGGCCGCCTATCTGGAGGACATGAGCCGGCTGAACGTCTCGCCGCCGGATATCGCGCCCCATGTCACCGACCATATGGACGCCATCGTCGCCCAGATCGGAGCGATCATGGACCAGGGCTGCGCCTATGCCGCCGAGGGTCACGTGCTGTTCGACGTCTCGTCCTACGAGACCTACGGCCGTCTGTCGGGGCGCAATCTGGACGACATGATCGCCGGGGCCCGGGTCGAGGTCGCGCCCTACAAGAAGAATCCGCACGACTTCGTGCTGTGGAAGCCGTCGAAGGAGGGCGAGCCCTCGTGGCCGTCGCCCTGGGGCGCGGGGCGGCCGGGCTGGCATATCGAATGCTCGGCCATGATCGAGGAGACGCTGGGCCTGCCGATCGACATCCACGGCGGCGGCATCGACCTTGTGTTTCCGCACCATGAGAACGAGATCGCCCAGGGCGTCTGCGCCCACGGCCACGCCCATGAGCCCGACGCCCACGCCGAATACAGCCGCTACTGGATGCACAACGGATTCCTGACCGTCGATGCGGAAAAGATGTCCAAATCGATCGGCAATGTCCTGCTGCTGCACGATCTGGTGAAGGCGATGCCGGGCGAGGTGGTGCGCTGGGCCCTGCTGAGCGCCCACTACCGTCAGCCGCTGGACTGGAACCAGGCGCTGCTGGACCAGAGCCGCAAGGCGCTGGACCGGCTCTATGGCGCCCTGCACCGGGCCGCCGGCGTCGAGGCCAACGGCGACGAGCCGCCCGAGGACTTCCTCAGGGCCATCGAGGACGACATCAACACGCCGGGGGCCATGGCGAGCCTGTTCGCCCTGTCCAGCGAGATCGAGCGGGCCATGACCGCCGGCGACCACGGCGTCGTCGCCCGCGCCAAGGGCGAACTGGTTGCCGCCGGTGCCATCCTTGGTGTGCTTCAGGCCAATCCGGCGGAATGGCTGGAAGGGGAGGTGTCCGACGACCTCCGGGTCGAGGTCGAGGGCCTGCTGGAACAGCGCGCCGCGGCCCGGGCGGGCAAGGACTGGCCCGAGGCGGACCGCATCCGTGACCGGCTCAACGCCCTGAACGTCGTTGTCATGGACGGCCCGCAGGGCGCGACCTGGCGGGTGAAGGGCTGATACCGATCAGGTGATCCGTTTGGCCGACACCGGGTCGCTGGCCGGGAAGGTTTCCTCGAGCCCTTCGTCCAGCAGGGCTTCCTGGCGGTCTTCGGACTCGCGGGCAGCCTCGCGCAGCTGGTCCGGCTTGCCGGTTTCGCGGGGTGCCTTTTGGGCGTGCGGGGTCTCGGGATCGCCGTCGTCGCGCGGGGACGGTGGGGTGTGGTCGCTCTGAGCAGTCATGTCGCCCTCCATTATTTCGCGGGGTGGTCTTCTTCGCCGTCGGGGCCATAGCCGAGGCCGGCGATGTCGTCGTCGGACAGGCGGTTGGCTTCCCAGTGGGCGGCGCTGCCCTGGGCGCCGCGGGCGTTGCGCATCAGGCCGGAATAGACCAGTTCGACCTCGTCCGGGCCGCGCCCGCCGGCGCTTTCGCCATCGATTTCGGTCAGGCGCTCGCCGTCCAGACCCAGCAGGGCGTCGGCCTCGGCCTCGATGCCGGACGCACCCTGAACCTCGTCCGGATCGTCCGCGGCGTCCTCGTCGAACGGTTCCTCGTCGGCGTCGCCGGCCATCCGGGTCACATCGAGCACCCGATCCGCTTCATCCAGCAGGACGTCGCCGTCGCCCTCATCGTCGATGTGGGTCTCGTCATGGACTTCCGACCGGGCCTGGTCGTCCGATTGGTCGCTGATCCCGGGCATGGTGCCGCCTCCTGATGGGAGGACAACGTCCGGCGCTTGTCCGATGTTCCCCGGAGAGTCGGGTTCGGCGGCCTACAAGAGATGGTTAACCACGCTCGTTTAGGCTGCGTTTGGTCCCGACTCCCTAACGTTGCCGGGAGCCTGTCAGGAGATGCTCCCGAAAATGCCGCTCAAGCTGTCGCTGAAGCCCGGCGAGAAATTCGTCCTCAACGGCGCCGTCGTCCAGAATGGCGATCGCCGCGGCGTGCTGATCCTGCAGAACAAGGCGTCCGTCCTGCGCGAGAAGGACATTCTCCAGCCCGAGGACGTCACCACCCCGGCCAGGCGCGTCTATTTCCCGGTCATGATGATGTACCTGGACGAGACCGCCGCTGCGAAAGTCTATGACGAATTCGCCCTGCGCCTCGGCGAGTTCATGGGCGCGTCCCGCAACCCCGAGATTCTGGCCGCCTGCGTGGCGGCCTCCCGCCATGTCATGGCGCGCGAATATTACAAGGCGCTGATGGCGGCGCGAAAACTCGTTGATTATGAGGAGAGTCTGGCGAATGTCGCTGCAGGCGTACAAGACCGCAGCCTCCCGGGCTGAAACCCCGCGCGAGACGGAATACCGGCTGTTCGGTCAGGTCACGCGGGCGCTCATGCACGCCGCGACCCTCGACGCCTCCGAGATCGCGGCCCGCATCGACGCCCTGGACTGGAACCGGCGCTTGTGGTCGGCGCTGGCCACGGATTGCTCCGATCCCGATAATTCCATGAGCCCGGAGCTACGGGCCCAGATCATTTCGATCAGCCTGTTCGTCAGCCGTCATTCCTCGGCGATCATGCGGGGCGAGGACGATTTCGAGGCCTTGATCGACATCAACCGGATGATCATGCAGGGCCTGGCCGGACCGGGGCCCGGGGCGCAACAGGCGGCCTGAGCCGCGAAGGCGTCTCTCAGAACAGGCCGGTGATCCACTGGACGGTCGGTCCGAAGGCCCGGCTGACCAGCTCCCAGGCCAGCCAGATGAACAGGCCGACGCCGGCCACGCCCGCCCAGCCGATCAGGACGACGACGCCGTCGCGCTGCATCAGGCCGAAGCCGAAGGTCGAGATGATCAGCGCCGGCACCAGATTGCCGCCCCAGATCGGCAGGACCAGGATGAAGGCCAGGATGAAGGTGGCGATGCCGATCAGCACCTCGGACACTTCATTGGTCATGATCGCCAGCCGGGGCTTTGACAGCCGCTCGACCTGTTTGAAGCGGACCAGCACCTTTTTGACGCCGGTGCGGTAGGTCTCGCGTTCGATCCAGCGTTTGAGCGCCCACCGTGGCAACCAAAGCTGGTCCTGGCGAATGGCCAGCTGCAGGCCCATCAGCAGCAGAGGGGCACCGAGGATCGTCGTGGTGCCCGGAATGATACCGATGGCGACGCTGAGCAGGCCGAAGAACAGCATCAGGGCGCCGAAGCCGCGCTCGCCGAAGGCGTTGACGAGTTCGCCCAGATAGAGCCGGGGGTCGTCCTTGACGCCGATGTCCTCGATCACCTGCGAAAAGGGGCGGGCGTCGCTCTGATAGTCATAGTCGGGCATCGGCGGCGTCCGGGCGGGAGAATCCGATCTAGGCGAGACCTTAGGCGGGCGCCAGTTACCAAACGTCAATCCCGGCCGATCGCCCGGGACGATGGCATCGAAGGTCAGATCAGCCGCTGGATCGCCTCCAGCCCTTGCTGGACGCCCGCGACGATCAGCGTCCAGGCGAGGAACAGGATGGCCACGGTCGCGGCCGTCGTCAGCCAGCCCAACAGCACGGCCAGGCCGTCCCGCTGCATCACGCCCAGCGAGAAGAAGCCCATGGCCACCGCCGGCACCAGATTGCCGCCGAAGATGGGCAGTACGAGCACGGCTGACAGGAACAGGCAGGCCAGGCCGATCAGCCCCTGTCCGAAGCCGCCGGTCAGGAAATAGAATCGTGGCCGCGACACCGCCTCGCTCCAGCGCAGCGGGCGCATGAAGCGACGGCTCAGCCTGCCGAAGGTCTCGCGATTGACCGAGATGCGTTCGGCCCAGCGCGGGATCCACAGGGTCTCGCGTCCTAGCGCCAGTTCGAGCGATAGCAGCAGCAGGGGCGCGCCAGTCAGGGTCGTGCCGCCCGGCGGCCACGGCAGCATGTTGATCAGGGCGAAGAAGAACATCACCGGCCCGAAGGCCCGGTCCCCGAAGGCCTCGACGATCTCGCCGAGGCAGAGCCGGGCCCCCGGCCGGGCGGCCAGCAGAACCAGCACGTCCGAAAACGCGCGCGGCCGGCCCGTCGAGGTCTCGATCAGGGTCATGAAAGGACGCTAGGCGCGGCGGCGGGCGGCGTCACGCCCGCTCGCGTACGCAGGGTGTCCGGATCAGCTTCCCAGCAGTTCCCGCCCGATCAGGAAGCGGCGGATTTCGTTGGTGCCGGCGCCGATGTCGTAAAGCTTGGCGTCCCGAACCAGCCGCTCGACCGGCCATTCCCTGGTATAGCCGGCACCGCCGAGGGCCTGGACGGCCTCGAGGCTGACCTTCACGGCGTTTTCGCTGGCCAGCAGGATGGCCCCGGCGGCGTCATAGCGGGTGGTCTTGCCTTGGTCGCAGGCGCGGGCAACGGCATAGACATAGGCGCGGGCGCTGTTCAGGGCGACGTACATGTCGGCGACCTTGGCCTGCATCAGCTGGAACGAGCCGATCGGCTTGCCGAACTGCTTGCGCTCGCGGACGTAGGGCAGGACCACGTCCAGCGCCGCCTGCATGATGCCCAGCGGACCGGCCGACAGCACGGCGCGCTCGTAGTCCAGGCCGCTCATCAGCACGCCGGCGCCGCCGCCGACGGGGCCCATGACGTTCTCTTCCGGGACCTCGCAGTCCTCGAACACCAGTTCGGCGGTGTCCGAGCCGCGCATGCCCATCTTGTCCAGCTTCTTCGAGACGCTGAACCCCTTCATGCCCTTTTCGATCAGGAAGGCGGTGACACCGCCGTTGCCTTCGCCGGTGCGGGCGTAGACCACCAGCGTCTCGGCGTGCGGGGCGTTGGTGATCCAGAATTTGGTGCCGTTCAGGACGTAGCGGTCGCCCTGCTTGCGGGCCTGGGTGCGCATCGACATGACGTCGGAGCCGGATCCGGCCTCGGACATGGCCAGGGAGCCGACGTGCTCGCCCGAGATCAGTTTGGGCAGGTATTTCCGCTTCTGGTCTTCCGTGCCCCAGCGCCGGATCTGGTTGACGCACAGGTTGGAGTGGGCACCGTAGGCCAGGCCGATCGAGGCGGACGCGCGGGAGACCTCTTCCATCGCCACGACGTGTTCGAGGTAGCCGAGGCCGAGACCGCCGTACTCCTCCTCGACGGTGATGCCGTGCAGGCCCAGCTCGCCCATCTCGGGCCAGAGTTCGCGCCTGAAGGCGTTGGTCTCGTCGATTTCGGCGGCCAGGGGCGCCAGGCGATCGGTCGCCCAGCGGGCGGTGGTCTCGCGGATCATGTCGGCGTTTTCGCCGAGGCCGAATTCCATCGATTGGGGGGCGTTGGGAATGCTCATGAGGGCGGGGTTAGCACCACCCGCCCTCG
>CAZFQC010000010.1:7125-10470 GCA_964520795.1 uncultured Brevundimonas sp. | reverse complement strand
GATTGGGGGGCGTTGGGAATGCTCATGAGGGCGGGGTTAGCACCACCCGCCCTCGTCGGAAAGTCAGTCCGGCTTGCCCCAGCGGACATACAGGTGCCACGAGGACACGCCGACGCAGATGATGCCGATCAGGGCAAGGACCCAGCCGAGGACAGTGGTCTCGCCCATGTCGGACGGCTGCTCGATCGACAGGCGGAATGCCGCGGCCGAGGCGGCGCAGGCCGCCAGGCCGGTGACCCCCATGATCAGGAAGGCACCGGTTTCGCTCCAGTCGAAGCGGCGCGGGCCGGCCGGTTCGACCTCGTGGCGCAGCACTGACAGGGTCGGTTCGTCCTCGAACAGGACGGTTTCGTCGGCGGCCGGGGGCGCGGCGCGCTCTTCGGCCGGCCAGACCGGACGCTCGGCCGCGATGAAGTCGGCTTCCGTGGCCGGGGTGAGGACCAGTTCGGGGTCCATCGCCGGGAAGGGCGAGGCGACGGGCGCGGCGGACACCAGGGGGGTGACGGGCACCTCGTGTCCGGCCGACGTCTCTTCCGGGACGGGCGCGGGTTCGGCCACCTTGACCTCCACCGGCACCTCGACCTCCACCGGCACTGCAGTCTCGGGCGCGTCGGCGGTTGATTCGACCGGATCCGCCGGGCCAAAGCCGGGCAGGGGGCCGATGATGGCGGCGGAATAAGGCGAATAGCGGTCCAGGTTGAGCGGGGTCACTGCCGGTGCCGGCTGGGAGGGTACCGGATCGAAAACGGGAGCCGCGGGGGCCCAGGACGTGTCCGGGCCGGTGGGGGCGGGCTCGGCCGGCTCGTCCGTTTCGCCGAGCAGTGTGGCGACCGCGGCGGCGCGCGCATCTGCGGCCGGTGGTTCAATGACTGGTTCGGCCGGCGTCTCGACGGGCGGCGGGGGCAGGGGGGCGGCCAGCAGTTCGGCCAGGGTGACCGGAGCGGCGGGATCCGCCACGAACAGGGCGCGCTCGGCGGCGCGGCGGCGCAGGCGGGCGTCGGCGGAGGCGTCTTCCGGCCAGCCGATCAGGGCGTCAGCGGCCTCGCCGGCATGGCCCGCATTCAGCCGCTGCAGAACGTCCGAAGACAGGAAGCGCTCCACACCGACGGAGACGGCGAAACTGGCCAGGGCGTCGAACTGGTGCTGGTTCAGCGGGCCTTGAACCTGCTCGTTCAGGGCCTTTACCACCGGCATGAGGTCGTACTGCAGCAGCAGTTCGGCGTCGGCCTCGGCGACCGTCAAACCCTCACGGGCCGAGGCGGTGTGGCCATAGCCGATGACCCAGCGGCCATCCTCTTCCTGAACGGCGCGCGGACGGAAGCCCTCAAAGCTCTTGATGAGGACCATCCCCTCGCGGGAGACCTTCAGACGGGGTGTGGGCGTTTCGGACACGGATTGACCCAAATCGAGACGGGCGCGCTCGCCCGATCAGAGAGCCAGCAAGGGATGCGCCGCTTTACAACAGCACGATGCTCGCAAGTCCGAGGAAGATCAAAAAACCGAAGAAGTCGGTCGTCGCCGTTACGAACACGGCCGAAGACACGGCCGGGTCGAATTTCAGCCGCGACAGGCTGAGCGGCGTCAGAACCCCGACCGTGGCCGCGACCAGCAGATTCAGCACCATGGCCATGCCGATCACGGCACCGATGCGCCAGTTCTGGAACCACAGGCCCGCGGCGCAGCCGATCAGGGGCGCAAGCACCAGGCCGTTGGCCAGGCCGACCGCCAGTTCGCGGCGGAAGGTGCGGGCGGCGTTGGAACTGTTCAACTCGCGCGTCGCCAGCGCCCGCACGGTCACGGTCAGGGCCTGGGTGCCGGCGTTTCCGCCGATCGCCGAAACGATCGGCAGCAGGATCACCAGGGCGACGATCTGGGCGATCGTGGCCTCGAACCAGGAGATGACGACGGAGCCGAGCACCGCGGTGCCCAGGTTGATGGCCAGCCAGGGCACGCGGCCGCGCACGATCTCGGACACGGACGAGCCCCGGTCCTCGTCGCGCACGCCGGCAAGGCGCAGGATGTCCTCGCGGTTCTCTTCCTGGATGATGTTGACGATGTCATCGACGGTGATCTGCCCCACCAGACGGCCCGCCGCATCCACGACCGGGGCCGAGATCAGGTGGTATTTCTCGAAGATGTAGGCGACCTCTTCCTGGTCCTGGTCGACGGCGATCGCATTGATCGGCTCCATGATGTCGACGAGGGCGATCGAACGGGGTGCCCGCAGCAGGCCGCTGACCGGCAGACCGCCGATCGGCTTGTTCAGCGGATCGACGATGTAGATGTCGAAGAACAGCTCGGGCAGGTCTTCGCCCTGTTTGCGGATGTGGTCGATGGTGTCACCGACGTTCCAGAACGACGGCGCGGCCATGACCTCGCGCTGCATCAGACGGCCGGCGGAATCCTCCTCGTAGCGCAACGAGTTCTCGATCGCGGCACGATCGACCTCGGGCATGGCCGCCAGCACCTTCTCGCGCTGGTCGTCCTCGAGATCCTCGACCACGGCGGCGGCGTCATCGGAATCCAGTTCCTGAAGCGCTTCGGCGAGGGTCAGGTGCGGGACGCGCTCCAGCACCTCCTCGCGGATGTTGTCGTCGAGCTCGGGCAGGGTCTCCGCCAGCAGGTCGGGCGGCATCCACAGTACGACCACCGCACGGTGCTCGGCGGTCAGGAAGCCCATCAGATCGGCGACGTCGGCGGGGTGCAGATCTTCCAGCAGCGAACGCAGCTTGAGCCCGTCCCCGTCGTCAGAGGCGTCGACAACCATTTCGACGAAGGCGGCGGTGAGGACGTAGTCCTCGTCGAGGGCGAGGTGATCGCTTTCGATCCGGGAAGTGACGGGCAGGGGGGCGTCTGCGATTTTGCTCACGCTTGGCCCCCCTGTTTTCAGATCAGCTGTTCGCCGATGTTTCGCCCTGTCAAATCAGATGGTGCGGTCGAGAAGACTCGAACTTCCACTCCGGTTAGGGAACAGCGACCTCAACGCTGCGCGTCTACCAATTCCGCCACGACCGCTCGCATCGGAGGGGGGCTGATAGCGGAGGTCGGCGTGGAAGGGAAGGGGTGAAGTGGGGTGGTTGGTGATTGGTGATTGGTGGCTGCTGGTCTTGCCATCCAGCCTCGGCAACGCGTGTCAGAGTCGGCTTCGAAGCCACCAATCACCAATCACCAATCACCCTCAGGCGGCTCCGGCCATGAAGTCATAGACGTCCGCCGCCCGGGTCACCGTGATGGCGATGCGGTCATCGCGGATCTCGATCTCGCCGCGCGCCACCGGATGATTGTTGGCCAGGATCCAGACCTCGTCGTGCTCCGAGGCGTCGAGCGGGATCACCGCCCCGCGGC
>CAZFQC010000010.1:0-7025 GCA_964520795.1 uncultured Brevundimonas sp. | reverse complement strand
AGGATCCAGACCTCGTCGTGCTCCGAGGCGTCGAGCGGGATCACCGCCCCGCGGCCCATCCGCAGCAGCTGGCTCATCGGCAGGACGGAACGCCCCAGGACGACCGAAATTTCGATATCGACGGCTTCGATCTGACTCACTGGGCACTCTGACGCTGACGCTGAGGAGACGGGTTCGTGGGCGGTCTGGACTTGCATGGCGCTCCCGACCCCCACATTGGAGGCGTCATGCTTTCCCAAGCCTTAAGCGAAACCGTAACAAAGCTTGTCCGTGTCGACGGACGCGCGGTCGAATGGGCGGTGTCGCAACGCCATGTCGCCTATGACGCGGCGGTCGCGGCGATGGAGGCGCGGGCGGCGGCGATCTCGGCGGGCGAGGCCGGGGAGATGGTCTGGCTGCTGGAGCATCCGCCGCTCTATACGGCGGGTGTGTCCTCGAAGGACGGCGACCTGCTGGACGCGGCGCGCTTCCCTGTCCATCGCAGCGGGCGGGGGGGACAGTTCACCTATCACGGGCCGGGTCAGCGGGTGGCCTATGTGATGCTGGACCTGAACCAGCGCGGCAAGGATGTGCGAACCTTCGTGCGCGGGCTGGAACAGTGGATCATCGGTGCCCTCGGCGCGTTCGGCGTGCCGGCCGATGTGCGCGAAGGCCGGGTCGGCGTATGGGTTGAACGGAAGGGGCCGGGCTGGTCCCGTGAGGACAAGATCGCGGCCATCGGCGTCAAGGTCCGCAAATGGGTCAGCTTTCACGGCATCAGCCTGAATGTGGAGCCGGAGCTTGACCATTTCAGCGGCATCGTGCCCTGCGGCATCGCGGAGCACGGGGTAACCAGCCTGGTCGATCTGGGCGTGCCGGCGACCATGGATGAGGCGGACGAGGCGCTGAAGCGCAGCTTCCGGCGGTTGTTCGGGCCGGTCGTTGAAGGCGCGCCGCCGGTGTGAGACGACAATCGCGACCCGGCGGTTCCGGGCGCGGCCCCCGGCCGTGTCATTGGAGGCGGCCGGGGAGTCCTCGCCATGTCGCGGTTTCAGCGATTGCTCAGGTTTCGCTCATGCCGGTCACCGGCGTCGCGGTCAGGATGGAGGCTCCACTGAACGGGACGCCGCCGTGTCGCATGCCTCTCACGTCTACGCCGGATGCTACGCCGGAGACTCCGCCGCCTCGGCCGAGGTGATCGACGCCGACGGAGGCGTGGCCGTGCGCTTCGGCCGGGGATCGCTCGGGCGGCTGGAACTGGCGGCGACGTCGCCCGATGTGTTCCGGCAGGGTTCGATGATCGCGCGGTTCCACCGGAATGCCGACGGCGAGGTCACAGGCTTCAGCTATTGCGATCCCCTGCTGCGCGGGCTTCGGTTCACGCGGCGGGACTGAGGCCTATTCGAACTCCACCAGCACGTCATCCGCGGCCACCGGATCGCCCGCCGCGGCACCGACGGTCTTCACCACGCCGTCGCGTTCGGCCTTGAGGATGTTCTGCATCTTCATGGCCTCGATGATGGCGACGGTCTCGCCGGTCTTGACCTCCTGGCCCACGCTCACGGGAATGGCGACGACCAGGCCCGGCATCGGGGACTGGATCAGTTTCGAGGTGTCGGCGGCGACCTTCTCCGGCAGTCGGGCGTAGAGGGCGGCGACGGCGGGCGAGAGGACGCGGACGCGGGCGCGGGCGGCGCGGGTGCGGATGCTGAAGCCGTCGGCGACGCGGGCGACCTCGGCGGTGAAGGGGACGCCGTCCAGCACGGCCCGGAACTGGGCCAGGCCCGGGCGCCAATCGATGTCGCTGAGCTGAAGGGCGCGGTCCTCACCGGCGAGGTCGAGGGTCAGGGCCTCGTCGTCGTCATAGGAGAGGCTGACGCCGTGTGCGTCGCGATCAATAAGCACGATCCAGTCGGTGCGGCCGGACGGGTCGCCCGAGGCCTCGGCGGCGATCTCGTTCATGGCGGCGGCCGAGGCGATCAGGATGTCGGTCTGGCGGCGGTCGGGCAGCAGGCCGTGGAAGCCGTCCGGGAACTCGTCCTTGATGTAGCTGGTCGAGATATGGCCCGAGCGGAAGCGCGGCTGGTCCATGACGGCGGCGAGGAAGGGGATGTTGTGGCCGACGCCCTGGATGTGGGTGTCCTCCAGCGCCCGGGCCATGCCGTCGACGGCGGCGTCGCGGGTCGGGCCCCAGGCGCACAGCTTGGCGATCATGGGGTCGTAGAACATGGAGATCTCGTCGCCCTCGCGGACGCCCGAGTCGTTGCGGACTGTATAGCCGTCGGCGTGCGGGCCCTCGTCCGGCTGTTCATAGCGGACGAGGCGGCCGATCGAGGGCAGGAAGCCGCGATAGGGGTCCTCGGCATAGATGCGGCTCTCGATGGCCCAGCCCTTGATGGCGAGGTCCTTCTGCTCGAAGGCCAGTGTCTCGCCCCAGGCCGAGCGGATCATCTGTTCGACCAGATCGACGCCGGTGATCAGTTCGGTCACCGGATGTTCGACCTGAAGTCGCGTGTTCATCTCAAGGAAATAGAACGATTTATCTTGACCGGCGACGAACTCGACCGTGCCGGCACTGTCATAGTTGACGGCCCGGGCGAGGGCGACGGCCTGGGCACCCATGGCGGCGCGGGTCTCGGGGTCCAGCAGGGGTGAGGGGGCTTCCTCGATCACCTTCTGGTTCCGGCGCTGGATCGAGCATTCGCGCTCGAACAGGTGGACGACGTTGCCGTGTTTGTCGCCCATCACCTGGATCTCGATGTGGCGCGGGTCGATGATGAATTTCTCGAGGAAGACCCGGTCGTCGCCGAAGGCACCCAGGGCCTCGGCCTTCACCGCGGCGAAGCCCTCGGCCATGTCGGCGTCGGAATGGGCGACGCGGATTCCCTTGCCGCCGCCGCCTGCCGAGGCCTTGATCATGATCGGATAGCCGATCTCATTGGCGATGCGGACGGCTTCTTCCGTCGTCTCGATCAGGCCCATGTGGCCCGGGACGGTGGAGACGCCGGCGGCGGCGGCCAGCTTCTTGGAGCTGATCTTGTCGCCCATGGCGTCGATGGCCTCGGGGTTCGGACCGATGAAGGCGATGCCCTCGTCGCGCAGCCGCCGGGCGAAGCCGGCGTTCTCGGACAGGAAGCCGAAGCCCGGG
The DNA here is from genome assembly GCA_964520795.1 of uncultured Brevundimonas sp. Taxonomy (GTDB): domain Bacteria; phylum Pseudomonadota; class Alphaproteobacteria; order Caulobacterales; family Caulobacteraceae; genus Brevundimonas. The sequence goes on along the minus strand of CAZFQC010000010.1, from coordinate 3,898 downwards.
TGGACCGCCTCGGCCCCGGTCTCGCGCACGGCGTCGACAATCCTGTCGGCCAGCAGATAGGACTGGGCCGCGGGCGCGGGACCGATCAGCACGGCCTCATCGGCCATCTCGACCGCGAGGGAGCCGGCGTCGGCCTCGGAATAGACCTGCACGGTCTTGATGCCCATGCGGCGGCAGGTCTTGATGATGCGGACGGCGATCTCGCCCCGGTTGGCGATCAGGATTTTGGAGAACATGCGTCTTTGATTCTGGAGTGAATGTGATCGCTGCGTGATGGGACCGCCCCGATTAGGCCGCGATCCCGCGGGAGTAAACCGGACAGGGTGTTCACCTGAGCCGGGTATGGGCTTGGCAAGGGCGGTGCCGATGGGGTTTAACCCGTTCCAGTTCCGTTCATCCCCACCCCTTCAATCTTGATCCGTCCCTGTCCCGCTTACTGGCCTGGAGCCTGACCTGATGTCCCGACCGCTTACTTTCGTCGCCGCCGCCGCCCTGTCTCTCGTTGTCAGCGCCGGCGCCGCCTTCGCCCAGGACTTCCGGGCCCTCGCCCGGCAGGACCTGCAGCGGTCGCACGACGAACTGGCCGCCAACCACCCGGCCCCCGCAGTGTCGGGCGCAGCGAGCCAGAGCTTCCTCGGCTGGCTCGACTCCGGTCTGCAGGAGTCCCTGGGCATGGCCGGTCGGGTCACCAGCGGCGACAGCCACGCCTATCTGCTGCGCTACTACGCCGGCGGCTTCCGCGATTCGAACATCCGGGTCAGCCCGACCTTTGAAGGCATGGGTCCCTATTTCGGCATCAGCTGGCCGGGTTTCACCACCGGCTGGCGTAACGGCCGCTATGTCGTGACCTATGTGAAGCCGGGTGCCCGTGGCGCGCCGCGGATCGGCGACGTGGTCGTCGAATGCAATCTGACGCCGATCGAGGAATTCGCCCGTGCCAAGCTGGATCGCTGGGAAGGCAACCTCGAGACCGAGGCCGGCCGAGTCACCTCGGCCCCCTATCTGCTGTGGAACCGCAACAACCCGTTCACCGCCGGCGTGCCGTCGGTGTGCAGCTTCCAGTCCGGCCGCGGCCGGCCGCGCGAGCTCCAGATCCGGCCGATGCCGATCGTCGCCGGCGACCTCGAGGCCGCCTACCGCGCCACCGTCTATATGCCGCCCGCGACCCCGCTGGCCGTGGAGACGATCAACGGCCGCCCGTGGCTGCACGTCCACTCCTTTGCCGACAGTGCCGGCTGGCCTGCCTTCAACGCGGCTGTCGAGGCCCAGGCCGCCAGTCTGCGGGGCCCGCTCGGCTTCGTGCTGGATCTGCGCGCCGCCTCGGGTTCGGGCGAGAACTCCTCGACCGCGCGCGGCTATGGCCTGGCCAACCGCATCTGGACGCCGGAGTTCACCGTCAGCCGCCAGCCGGCCGCCGGCGACATCACCTACCGCGCCACCCAGGGCAACCGCGACTGGTACGCCGCCGCCCTCGGCCGGATGGAGGCGGATCCCCAGTTCGTCTATGAGGCGACACCGGTGATCGAACAGACCCGCGAGATCGTGGCCGCCTATGACGCTGCCATCGCCGCGGGCCGCGCCACCTTCACCCTCGCCGGCCGCCCGGCCGTGCCGGACACCGGCGCGCCCAACCCTGTGCAGGGTCCGGTGGTCGTGCTGGTCGACGCCGGCTGCTCGGGCGGCTGCCTGGATACTCTGGACCTGCTGTCCAAACTGCCGAACGTCCGCATCGTCGGTTCGACCACGGCCACCGACTCGATCTTCGTCGAGCCGACCGTCGAACGCCTGCCGTCGAACTATTCGGACCTCAGCTATGGTCACAAGGCCTGGACCTCGCGTCCGCGCCCGAACAACCAGCCCTACACCCCCGCGCAGGGCCTGACCTACACCGGCAACCCGACCGACGAGACCGCGGTGCGGGCCTGGGTGGCGACGCTGTTCCAGTAAACAGGACAGCTCCGGAAGACAGGAAAGGCCGGCCGGGCATCCCGGCCGGCCTTTTCGATTCCCGCAACGAACCTTGTCATCCCGGCCGAAGCGAAGCGGAGAGCCGGGACGCCTGAGTGCACCAACTTCACCCTCCCGGAAGCTGCGCCAGCAGCTATCCGGGAGACAGGTCAGGCCCTGGTGCGGCTGCCGCCTGTCTCCCGGATAACCGCTTCGCGATTTCCGGGAGGTGTCCCACATGCCGCACACCGTCCCGGATCACCGCTTCGCGGCGTCCGGGATGACAAGGGCACCGTGCTTTCGGCCGGCGGCGCAATTTGCGTGGGTGAGGGACGGTACCTAATTCAACGCCATGACCGACCACGATACCGACCCGACCCTGCGTTCCCCGTCCGGCTATGACCTGACGCCGCCCAGCGACAGCCAGCGTGTGGCGCTGGAGGCAGACCTGTCCGCCGAAGAGAAGCGCGTCCTGCTGGCGCACGGCACCGAGGCGCCCTTCTGCGGGACCCTGCTGGGCGAGAAGCGGGCAGGGGTGTTCTGTTGCCGCGAATGCGGCCTGCCGCTGTTCCGCACCGGCACCAAGTTCGAGAGCGGCACCGGCTGGCCCAGTTTCACCGAACCGGTCGATCCGGCCCACGTCCTTGCGATCACCGACCGGTCCCACGGCATGACCCGCACCGAGACCCGCTGCGCCCGCTGCGACAGTCACCAGGGCCATGTGTTTCCCGACGGACCGGGACCCTCGGGGTTGCGCTACTGCATCAACTCCGTGGCCCTAAGCTTCGTGCCCGAGGGTGAGCGGTTGCCCGACCCCCTCGGACGCGGCGACGGGACGGCCTGACCTTGGCCTGTTGCGCCAGCCCTCTGATCCCGATCTAACACCTCGTTGATGGGCCGAGATCGGAGGGACGCGTGCGGCGGACGAATGCTCTTCTGGCCGGCCTGATGATGGTCTCGATGGGTGGCTGCGCGACCAGCAGTCCCGGGACCATCACGAAAGCCGAGGCCCGCTCGCTGCCTGAACCGGTGGTGACGCGCCGTGTCATGGCGCAACTGGCCGACTTGCTCACCGGACCTCCCGGTGGGCGTCGTGATCCACCGGTCAACCCGCTAACCGACATGACTTTCTTCGCCCGGCCCCGGGCGACCGCAGTTCACGGCTTGTGTCAGATCGACCTGCTGACCGTGACCTTCCGCCTGCCGGCAAGCGGCCCGGCCGACGCCGACACCCCCGTCAGCGCCGAGGGCTTTCAATCATCGTCCCATTTTCATTTCATGACGCCGCCGACGGCGAACTATTTCGAAATGCGGGACGACGAGGTCGTGCGCGACGACGCGGCCTGCCAAGAGACGGATCTGTATGACTCCGACTACTTTCTGGCGGAAGACGCCAACATCGCCACCAACGGCTTTCTTGTCACTCGCCGCGTCATGGACGCGGTTTCGGCCGGCATTCCGGCCTTCTCCCTGACCTGCGACCTGTTTCCAACCGAGGCTGGGCAGAACTGCGCTAATGTCCTGCGTCAGATTGCGGCGAACCCCCTCGCCGAGGTCGCCCGATGCGAGGTGACGCGGACGGAGTTGCCGGGAGCCCACTGTTTTCGGGTGGAGGTGGCTGATCGCTCCCTGCGTATCGTTGCGTCGCCGATCAGCTACGGGCCGAACGTCAGACCCGCATTGACCGTTCTGGACGTCCATATGGCGAGGGTGATTTTGCTATCGCATGAGCGGATTGACTAAGGCCCGGGCTCGACGGCCATGCCAGCTGCAGCAGCTTGGCTGGGGATTGTTATGCCGCATCATGGTCTTGCCTCAATCCGGGCCAAACATGAGCAGAGGCAGGGAATTTCCGCATGATCGCAAGTCTGATGGCCCTACTCACGCTGGTAGGTGCGGGCGACCCGGACGGCGTCGTCGCCACCGCGCCCGCCACCACGGTCGATCTTGA
>CAZFQC010000009.1:0-29264 GCA_964520795.1 uncultured Brevundimonas sp. | reverse complement strand
GCATGGGCTACAGCCAGCACTCCGGCGTGGTCATCGTCGCCGACGGCACGCCGGAGGCCGCGAAACGCCTCGAACGCGTCCTCTGGAACGACCCGGCCACGGGCGTCATGCGCCATGCCGACGCCGGCTATGAGATCGCGAAGGAGGCCGCGCGCGAAAACGGTCTGAACCTTCCGAGCCTGAAATGACGTCCCTTCTCCCCTTGCGGGAGAAGATGGCTCGCGAAGCGAGACGGATGAGGGGTCGCACCTGCCCCTCCATCCTTCGACTCCCGACTGCCGATCGGATAGGTCGGCGTAACCCCTCATCCGTCAGCCCTTCGGGCTGCCACCTTCTCCCGCAAGGGGAGAAGGGAGAGACAGCATGACCCTCACCATCGGCCAATCCCCCCTCACCCTCGCCCAGCTTCGCGCCGTCCTTGAAGGCCCGACCACCGTCTCCCTCGCCCCCGCCGCCTGGACCGCCGTCGAGCGCGGCGCGGCCGTGGTCGCCGCCATCGTCGCCGAGGGCCGCACCGTCTATGGCGTCAACACCGGCTTCGGCCTGCTGGCCAACACCTCCATCGCCACGGAGGATCTCGAGACCCTGCAGAAGAACCTCGTCCTCAGCCACGCCTGCGGCGTCGGCGCGCTGCTGCCGGACAACGTCACCCGCCTGCTGATGGTGCTGAAGATCGCCAGCCTGTCGAAAGGCGCTTCGGGCATCCGCCGCGGGACGCTTGAGGCCCTGATCGCCCTCGTCAACGCCGACGTCCTGCCCTGCATTCCGTCCAAGGGCTCGGTCGGCGCCTCGGGCGACCTGGCCCCGCTGGCCCATATGTCCTGCGTCCTGATCGGCGTCGGCGAGGCCCGTCACAAGGGCGAGACCCTGTCGGCCGAGGCCGCCCTCGCCCGCGTCGGCCTCAAGCCGCTGGTGCTCGGTCCCAAGGAAGGCCTGGCCCTGCTCAACGGCACCCAGTGCTCCACCGCCCTCGCCCTCGCCGGCCTGTTCGCGGCCGAGGCCGCCTTCGCCGCCGGCATCGCCGCCGGGGCCCTGTCGGTCGATGCGCTCAAGGGCTCCGACGCCCCGTTCGACGCCCGCATCCACGCCCTGCGCGGCCAGCCCGGCCAGATCGCGGTCGCCGCCCGCCTGCGCGCCCTGATGGCCGGCTCGGCCATTCGCGACAGCCACCGCGAGGGCTGCCACAAGGTCCAGGACCCCTACTCCTTGCGCTGCCAGCCCCAGGTCATGGGTGCCGTGCTCGACGTCCTGCGCAACGCCGCCGCCACGCTCGAGCGCGAGGCCAACGCCGTCACCGACAATCCGCTGGTCTTCATCGAGGAAGGCGACGTCATCTCCGGCGGGAACTTCCACGCTGAACCCGTTGCTTTCGCGGCCGATATGATCGCCATGGCCCTGTGCGAGATCGGCAATATCTCCGAGCGCCGCACCTCCATCCTCGTCGACCCGAAGATGAGCGAACTGCCCGCCTTCCTCGTCAAGGAGAGCGGCCTGAACTCGGGCTTCATGATCGCCCAGGTGACCGCCGCCGCCCTCGTCGCCGAGAACCGGATGGTCGCCCACCCCTGCAGCATCGACACCGTGCCGACCTCCGCCAATCAGGAGGACCATGTCTCCATGGCCACCCACGGCGCCCGTCGCCTGCTGGACATGGCCGAGAACACCGCCGCCGTGGTCGGCATCGAACTGCTGGCCGCCGCCCAGGGCCTGGAGTTCCACCGCCCCCTGACCTCGTCGCCCGATCTGGAAAAGGTCTGGGCCATCGTCCGCGAAGCGGCCGCCGCCTACGGCTCCGACCACTATTTCGCGCCGGATATCGCCCGGGCGACGGACGGCGTCCGGGCGGGGCGGTATCGGGTGTTCGCCGGGGATCTGCTGCCGTCGGCGTGAGGACGGCGAGACAGTGTCTTCTCACCCCCGATCTTCCCGGCCCATTGAACCCCGAAACCACCCTTTCGACCCCTTCCTCGCGGACGGTTTCGCACCGGTTCCTCCCCCACGACCGAAATCGACGCAGGTGCGTGCATCAATGCTCCAACGCCCACGGGCGCGGTCTTTGACACACTGAATTCCCTCGACAGGACCGCCCCCAGGCCTGCCGATCCCGCCCGAAGCCATGACCCGGCCTTCGCCGCGAAATGCGATCAAATTTTTCGGCTGAAACCGTGCCTTCCCGCCCCTGCCGGAGCGCCCTCAGCCCTGCAGCGGCGCCTTGCGCAGGGCCGTCAGATTGGCCGAGCCGGTGCAGAAGCAGACGGTGCGCATCTGTCGGATCAAGGTCTGGAAATGTTCGACCACCGCCTCGGTCGAGACCGTCGCCGCCGTCAGCACGCCCGCCGCCTGACCGACCATGTCGGCCCCCAGACGGATGGCCCTGGCCGCGTCGACCCCGTCGCGGACGCCGCCCGAGCCGATGATCAGGCCTCGGGGGCAGGCCGCCCGGACCTCGGCGATGGCCCGCGCCGTCGGGATGCCCCAGTCGCCGAAAGCCGCCGCATGGGCCTTGTCCGCCTCGCACTCGGCGCGCTCGCCCTCGACCGTCGCCCAGTTCGAGCCGCCCGCCCCGGCCACATCGACCGCCGCCACGCCCATGGCGAACAGCCGTCTGGCCGTCGCGGCCGAGATCCCCGCGCCGGTCTCCTTGACCACCACCGGGGCGTCCAGGGCCTTGACCAGCGCCTCCAGGGCCGCGCCCACGCCCCACCAGTCGCGGTCGCCCTCGGGCTGGCAGGCCTCCTGCAGCGGGTTCAGGTGCACGATCAGGGCGTCAGCGGCGATCATGTCCAGCACCCGCCGCGCCTCATCCACCCCGAACCCGCGGGTCAGCTGGGCCGCGCCGATATTGGCCAGGATCGGCGTGTCCGGTGCCCGCAGCCGCAGCGCCATGCCCAGTCCGGCCTCGCCGCCGTCCTCCAGCGCCGCGCGCTGGGAGCCGACCGCCAGGGCGATGCCGAGATACTGCGCCGCCTCCGCCAGCCGGGCGTTGATCGCCTCGGCCCGCGCCGGCCCGCCCGTCATGGAGCTGATCAACAGGGGGGCCTTAAGCCGCCGCCCGAGGAAGTCGGTCCCCAGGTCGATCTTGCCGTGATCCAGATCCGGCAGGGCTTCGTGAACGAACCGGACCTCCGCGAAGCCGCTGTCGCGTCCATGGGCCGCCTTCCCCGACAGGATGACGTCGAGGTGCTGGTCCTTGCGGTTCACGATCCCGGTCACGTCGTCACTCCACGCGCCCCGAAGATCCGGCGCGAGCCGTCAGGGCTGTTTCTCGACGTTCAACGCATAGGCGCCCGTCTGGCCCTGCTGGAAGGTCCCGGCGCGGACCTCATAGACGCCGTCAGCCGGCGCGGTCCATTCCAGCTTGGCGTGGGTGTCCGACAGGCTGTCGTCGTCCGAAGCCAGCATTTCAAACGTCCCGCCGTCCTGCTCGCGCCCGACGATGAGGAAGCTGTCGACCTCGTTGGAGACCATGGTGATCAACAGTTTCTCGTCTTCCTTCAGGGTGACCCGATAGGCGTCGTAGAAGCTGTTGTCCTGGGCGGTGGCGTCCGACTCGGTCAGCACGCCCCGCGCCGTGGCCCCGACCAGAACGCTGCCGGGCTGGGGCTGCGGCCCACGGTCATTGAGCTCGAGCGCATAGAGGCCCTTGCCGTCTGACCCGAGGGGCAGCGCCCGAAGCACATAGTCGCCGTCTTCGGGCAGGGTGAAGCTGAGCCGGGAATCGGTGCCCTCGCCCAGACCATCGTCATCGAAGGCCAGGGGCGTGAACTCGGCACCGGCCCGGCCGATCTGCAGATAGGTGTCGAAATCGCCCGAGCGCATGATCGCCTGGACCCGCTGGCCCGCCACGCCCCGGAAGCTGAAGGCGTCAAAGCCCCGATCCTCGCTGTCCGTCGAATCGGCCTCGCTGATCTCGCCCTGGATCGGCGACCCGAACGGCAGCGCCTCGGGGGCCTTTTCGGGCTCGACCTCGGAAACCGACAGCGAATAGGCGCCGGTCGCCTCGGTGAACGCCCGCGCCTCGATGAAATAGACGCCCGTGCGCGGCAGGGTGAAGGTCAGGCGCGAATTGGTCCCCTCGGCCGCGCCGTCGTCATCCTCGGCCAGGCTGATGCGGTTGGCGTCGAACAGCTCGACATAGGTGTCGAACGCCTCCGAACTCATGTCGATGCGGATGCGCTGGCCCTCACGGCCGGAGAACCGGTAGGCATCGGCCGTCGCGCCCTCCACGCCCCTGCCGTCATCCTCGGCCAGCGAGCCTTCGACCGACCCGCCGATCACGATGTCCTGGGCCGCCGCCGCCTCCGGACCCCGCGCCAGCGCCAGCGTATAGGCCCCCTGGTCGCCGGCCCCGAGCGGCGTCGCCCGGATGACATAGTCGCCGGCCGTCCCGGCGGTGAAGATCAGCCTCGAGTTGAGGCCGGTCTCCAGCGTGTCGTCGTTCATGGCCAGTTCGTTGAACTCGCCCGCCTGCATCTGGCCGACGCGGACCACCGGATCGAAATCGTCAGAGGTCAGGTCGATGGCGAACCGGTCGCCTTCGCGGGCGCGGAAGGTGTAGGCGTCATAGGCCTGACCGCCTTCGCTCTCGGGATCGCTCGCGGTCAGCGCGCCCTGGATCGACTGGCCAACCCGGATGGCCGACGGCCGCGGCGCGCGACCCGCCGGCGGGCGCTGGGTCAGGGCGAGGGAGTAGGCTCCGCCCTCGATCCCCGCCAGGGTGCGGGCCCGAAGCACATAGGTTCCGGCGGCTTCCGTCGTGAACCGGAGCCGCGAATGGGTGCCCTCGCCGAGGCCGTCGTCGTCGCTGGCGATGACATCGCTGTCGCCCTGGCGGAAGATCTCCAGATAGGCGTCGAAGTCGTCGGCGCGCATGACCGCCTCCAGCCGCTGGCCGGCGCGGGCCCGGATCAGATAGTCGTCATAGCGATAGGCGTCATCGGCCGCCGTGCCGTCGCCGTCGGCGATCTGGCCCTCGACGGTCCGGCCCGGCGTCAGGGTCCCGGCGCTCTGCGCCATGGCCGGCGCCGCAACCGACAGGGCCAGCAGGCTGACGGCGGCGAGAATGGTCTGACGGCGCATGGATATCCCCCTGAATGCGACTCCGATCATAGACGCCGAACCGCGCCCTCTGTAAATCGCGGCGACCGCACGATTCCTGACGACCGGAGCCGAAATCCATGACGGCCGACCCCGCCCGCGCGACCCTGATCGATGGCAAGGCCTTCGCGGCCGGTCTGGTGGACCGCGTCGCCACCGCCGCCGCTCGCCTTGAAGCGGCGCATGGGGTCAAGCCGGGCCTCGCCGTCGTCATCGTCGGTGAAGACCCCGCGAGCCAGGTCTATGTGCGCAACAAGGGCGAGACCACCCAACGCGCCGGCATGCGATCCGACACCCACCGCCTCGCCGGGACAACCGCCCAGGCGGAGCTGATGGCTCTCATCGCCAGCCTGAACGCCGACGCCGGCATCCATGGCATTCTGGTCCAGCTGCCCCTGCCCCGCCACATCGACGCAGCCGCCGTGCTGGATGCGATCGACCCGGACAAGGACGTCGACGGGTTTCACGTCGTCAACGCCGGGCGGCTGGCCGTCGGCCTGCCGGGTCTGGTCCCCTGCACCCCGCTGGGCTGTGTGATGCTGCTGAAGGCGGAGCTGGGCGACCTGACCGGCCTGAACGCCGTCATCGTCGGGCGCTCCAACATCGTCGGCAAGCCCATGGCGCAGTTGCTGCTGGCCGAGAGCTGCACGGTGACGGTGGCCCATTCCCGCACCCGCGATCTGCCCGCCCTCTGCCGCACAGCCGACATCCTGGTGGCCGCGGTGGGTCGGCCGGAGATGGTGCGCGGCGACTGGATCAAGCCGGGCGCAGCTGTGATCGACGTCGGCATCAACCGCGTGCCGTCGCGCGACGCGGTCAAGGCCGCCGAGGGCAAGACCCGCCTTGTGGGCGACGTCGCTTTCGACGAAGCCGCCGGGGTCGCCGGCAAGATCACGCCGGTGCCCGGAGGTGTGGGTCCGATGACCATCGCCTGCCTGCTGGCGAACACCTATTCGGCAGCCTGCCGGTCGATTGGCGTCACGCCCGAACCCCTGGACGCTTGAACCGTCGCCGTTGAACCACGATACTCGGATCCTGGCCCGTCAGGAGACGTCGATGATCCGCTTCTCGCCCCGTGTTTCGGCCCTCGCGGCCGTTGTGATCCTGACCCCCGCCTTGGCGGGTTGCGGGATCAACGCCATTCCGACCAAGGAAGAGGCGGCCAAGGCCAAATGGGCCGATGTCCAATCGCAGTATCAGCGCCGCGCCGACCTGGTGCCGAACCTGGTCGCCACGGTCCAGGGTGCCGCCATTGCCGAGCGCACCACACTGACCCAGGTGATCGAGGCCCGGGCCCAGGCCACGGGCGTGACGGTCACACCCGAAACCCTGAACGACCCGGCCGCCTTCCAGCGCTATCAGGCTGCCCAAGGCCAGCTGTCGCAGGCGCTGTCGCGGTTGTTGCTGGTCGTGGAACGCTATCCGGACCTCAAGTCGAACCAGAATTTTGTCGCCCTGCAGTCCCAGCTTGAAGGGACGGAGAACCGCATCGCCATCGCGCGGCGCGACTACAATGAGGCGGTGCGCGACTACAACACCTCCCTGCGCACCTTCCCGACCGTGATCTGGGCCAACACCATCCATGGCGGCTCCGAGCCGATGCAACTTTTCTCGGCGACCGAGGCGGCACAGTCGGCTCCGGGTGTGAATTTTGACGCCTTGAACCCGGCGGCCCCCGGCGGTTCGGCTCCGGCCGCCGCACCTGGCTCAGCTCCCCCCGCGGCCCCGGCGGCGCAGTGATCCGCACCCTGCCGGGTCCAATTATGATGAAGGTCGCAGGCCTGATAGCGGCCCTGCTGGCCGTCATCTGGCTGGCAGCGGTCACGCCGGCCCTGGCCGCAGGTCCGACCTTTCCGCCCCTGAACGGTCGGGTCATCGACCACGGCGACCTGATCTCCGACGCCAAGGAGCTGGAACTCGCCGCGAAGCTCGAGGCCCTCGAGCGCGACACGACAGACCAGGTCGTTGTGGTCACCGTGGCGGACCTGCAGGGCTATGAGATCGAGGAATACGGTTATCAGCTGGGCCGCGCATGGGGCATCGGCCAGGCCGGCAAGAACAACGGCGTGCTGCTGCTCATCGCGCCGCGCGAGCGCAAGGTCAGGATCGAGGTCGGCTATGGCCTGGAACCCGTCCTGACGGACGCGCTTTCCGCCCTGATCATCCAGAACGAGATCCTGCCCTCCTTCCGCGAGGGCTATTTCGAACGCGGCGTCGAACGTGGCGTCGACGCCATCGATCGCCAGCTGAGGCTGGATCCCGCCGAGGCCCAGGCCCGCGCGGCGGCGGCGGAACGGCCCCGCTCCAAGGCCCCTATCGGCGTCGGGGTGGTGATCGCCATCATCTTCTTCCTGATGATCCTCGCGATGATCGGCGGCGCCGGCGGGCGGGGTCGCAGGCGTCCCGGCGGCGGCGTCGGCCCGATCCTGATCTGGGCCGCGGCCGAGGCGCTGAGAAACAGCGGTCGCGGCGGCGGTGGCGGATTCGGCGGGGGTGGCGGTTTCGGCGGTGGCGGCGGCAGTTTCGGCGGCGGGGGAGCGTCCGGCGGATGGTGATCAAGCTGACACCCCAGATCCAGACCCGCATCGGTGACGCGATCGCGGCGGCCGAGGCCAGGACCTCGGGCGAGATCTTCTGCGTGCTGGCGCGCCGGGTCTCGTCCTATCGCGACATTTCGCTCGGCTGGGCGGCCGCAGCGGCCCTGCTCCTGCCGCTCGGCCTGATTCCATTCGGTTTCGATCCAGCCTGGATCCCGGGACTGGCTGACGGCTGGCAGGCCGCCCATCTGTCCTCCACCGACGTCGTGGTGGGGCAGTCGCTGGCCGCCTATGCCCTGATCCAGTCGGCGGTCTTCGTGATGGTCTTTCTTCTGACCTCGATCCCGGGCGTCCGTCGCCTTGTCACGCCCCGCAGCATCCGTCGGGCCCGGGTGCGCCGGGCGGCGATGGAGCAGTTCCTCGCCCACGGCCTGCACATCACACAGGAACGGACGGGGGTGTTGATCTTCGCGGCCCTGTCAGACCATCAGGTCGAGGTCGTCGCTGACGAAGGCATCCACAGCAAGGTCGACCAGGCCGTGTGGGCCGACGCCGTCGAGGCGCTCGCCCGTGGAATGAGGAAAGGCGACGCTGCTGCCGGCTTCGAGATCGCGATCGGCCTGTGCGGCGGCGTTCTGGCCGACCACTTCCCGCCGCGGTCGACGAACCCCAACGAGATCGAGGATCGACTGGTCCTGATCTGAACCAAGGTCGTCCCCCGACGCTTTGATGTCGTATTCCCCGTGGTATTGGCCTGACCGCCGCCCCGGCCCGCTTTCAGGACATCATGCCCCGCCTGCTGACTTACAATGTCCATCGCTGCGTCGGCGTCGACCGCAAGCTCGACGTGGCCCGAATTGTGGGCGTCATCGCCGAACATGAGCCGGACATCGTCTGCCTGCAGGAGCTGGACGTCGGCCGCGCCCGCACCGGCTATGTCGACCAGGCCCGGTCGATCGCCGACGGCCTCGCCATGACCTTCCATTTCCACGCCGCCATGAGGGTCGAGGCCGAGCAGTACGGCGACGCCGTCCTGACCCTTCGGCCGGAGCGGCTGGTGAAATCGGGCCCCTTGCCCTCGATCCGCGGGGTGCCGGGCCTCGAGCCGCGCGGTGCCATCTGGGCGGCGATCGACTTCGACGGCGTCGAACTGAACGTCATCAACACCCATCTCGGCCTCGTGCCCCGCGAGCAAAGGCTCCAGGCAGCCGCCCTGGTCGGGGGCGAGTGGCTCGGGCATCCGGACTGCGTAGGACCGACCCTGCTGACCGGCGACTTCAATGCGACCTCGATCACCCGCCCCTACCAGACCCTTGCCCGGCACATGGCCGACTGCCAGCGCAGTCTGGGACTGAAGCCCTCGGTCAAGACGTTTCCATCGAGCTTTCCGGCCATCCGGATCGACCACTGTTTCACCAGCCCGGAGCTGGTGGTTACGGCCGTGAAGGCGCCCTTTTCTCCCCTGGCCCGCATGGCGTCGGACCATCTGCCGCTGATCATCGATTTCGAGATCAGGGCCCCGTAGGTGCCGGAAGGGTGCGATGTGAGCGACTTCGCCGCTTCCACGGCCGGAAGGCGTCCCGCGTCGAGGTCGGATCGCCAAGCTGGAACTCTGCAATGAGCCGCTCCAGGCGCGACGGCGGCTCCGCGCCCAGCGCATGCATTCGGCCGGTATCGAATTGCTGGATCGCTTCGCCCACCGTTCCGGTGACAACCTCGACCGCGCCGAAAGCCTCGCCGCTGACCCCGATCCAGTGGCCGATGGTCCGCTGACGGAACCGGCGAATGGCGTCACGACCCGCCTTGTCGAGTGGCTCGGCAGCGATGTCGCATTCGGTGTCGAAGCCGAACGATCGGTTGTTCAGATTGGTTGAGCCGATCCGCAGCACCGCGTCGTCATAGATCGAGACCTTGGCGTGGACGATAATCCGCTCGCCCTGGCGCGTATGCGGCGTGAACGCGAAAAAGCGGTTGTGCCGGTCGGCCTGCTCCAGGCGGAACAGTATCTCTGACCGGGCTGTGTCCATGGTGAAGCGGTCGAACCAGCTTGGACTCGTTCCAGTCGAGACCAGCACGATCTCGGGACCGTCCTCCTCGGCCAGCCGCGCCCCCAGGGCTTCGGCTATGACCGGCGAGGTGAAGTACTGGTTCTCCAGATAGATCAGACGCTTCGCATTGCGGATGGCATCGAGATGCAGGGCCTCGTTCTCCCGGACCTCGGAGCGTCCGGCGACAGCGGGTTCCGTGCGTGCGATCGCCACCGGCGTCCCGCGCAGATCCGGTTCGAGATTGTCGGGCCAGGGATCGCTCCCGACCTCGTCCGGGACGGTCCGTTCGCCGCTCGACCGGAACCAGCGTTCCCGCGCGAGGTCACCGAGCGCCCTCGCCGCGGCGCCGTCCATCACAGCCATCACCTCGTGCCGGGGCGGCGGGATCAGGCCGGACGGCTGACAACGGCGCGGATCGCCGTCCAGATGCTCTTCGGAGTCCCATCGATCCGTCGAGATATCGCCGCCGCCACAGAAAGCCACGGCGTCGTCGATGATGATCACCTTCTGGTGATGGCAGGCACCGATCGCCGGAGGCGGATCGAGCCGGAATTCAACCATCCGTTTGCGGAACCACACCTGGGCCTTGTGCGGATAGAAGCCTTGCGAGGCGGCGATCAGGAGCGGTGATTTCCAGATCAGCAGCCGAACGTCCAGTTCCGGCCGGGCTTTCACCAGCATACGGAGCTGGTGGCCGATCTGGGCTTGAAGGTCTGTATGCGAGCTCCGCGGGTCCAGCCGGGTTCGGGGATCAAATTGCCAGCCCAGGATGACGATCGAGCGCCGAGCCTTGCCGAGCGCGGAGCGCAGGGCGTCGAAATAGGCAGCGTTCTCCATCAGAACGGCGAACCGGTCCGCCGTCTCGATCCGCCAGCAGTTGCGGCCCGGCGTGAGCAGGCTGTGCCTCTGGTCTTGCCCGGTCTGGTTCATGGCGCAGGTCTGGCCGATTCGCGTGACGGCGATGTGCGCCCCAAGCTTTACAGGACGCACGCCAATGACTTCCGTTCCATGGCCAGGCTCGCCGGGTCAATGGTGACGCATTGTTCATGGGTGCCAGGATTGTCCGAACGCAGTTTTGGGGGCATAACAGCCGCCGTCAGTCGGACAGGGGGAGATCGGCGATGCAAGCGCTGATCGAGTTCATTGCAGGGTTCGTCGCGATGCTCGCGGCTGCGGCCTTGTCGCAGTTCGGTGTGGATCTTGACTCCAGACAGCCGCCCCAGCGTGAGATCCACAGGGTCCGTGACTGCGGGGACAGCCCCTCGGCCGCCGTGCTGGGCGTCGCGACCGAGCGCAAGCAGGACTGCTGATCCGCGCGGGACGACTGTCCCCGGAATCATACGCACTCGACTTTCCGCGCCGCGTTTGACTCGTTAGGGTCGCAGGGTCCTATCGCGCGTCAGCTGTCGACGCGCACCGTGACGAGATCGCCGCTTCATGAAATCACCCCGTCAACGGCCCGCGATGAACACGAGAGAACCGGACTCGGCGGCGCTGGCTATGGAGCCGGTCAAGGACGCCGCCCACACCCCCGTGCCGGACGTGGATCCAGCTTCCCCCGCAGATCGCCCGATGTCCGAGCGACGGCGACGGCGCCAGATCGAGGACCAGCGCCGCGCAGAGGAGAAGGCCCTGGCGGAGGCCGGGCGGGAAGGTCCCGCACCGCTCGTCACGCCCGAGTTCGCCACATCTGCAGACACCCCGCCGGTCGCCTATGAAGCCCCCCCGCCTCCGGCCCGGATACAGCGTCGCGAGGACCCTGCTCCCTCCGGCCGTCACGCCTATCTGGTCGCGGGAGTCGCCTCGGCCCTGTGGGTTGGCGGCGTCGCCGCCTGGCTGGCCTTCGAGGTCGGCTCGGGCGCGGTCGAATTGGAGCCCCTTCGGCTCGCGGTCTATGCGCTGATTGCACTGGCCCCCGCCGGCATGGCCATCATGCTGGCCCACGCGGTGCGTCAGGGTGCCGGGCTTGCGGTCGAAACCCGCCGCGCCCGCGAACTGTCCGATGCGCTGATCGCGCCCACCGCCCTGGCGGCGCAGCAGACGGGTGAAGTCCTGCACTCGCTGCGCAATGATATCGACCAGGCATCTCTGGCAGCTGAACGCGCCCGCAATGACATGGCCCTGCTGCGCGAAGCCCTGTCCCAGGAGACCACCCGCCTCAACGAGGCCGCCGAGACGGCGGGCCGGACCGCGCGTCGCCTTGCCGAACAGCTGGGCGGAGAGCGGGAGAAGATGCAGGTCCTCGCCGCCCGGATGGACAGCCAGGCGGCCGGCGTGATCGACGCCGTCGAGCGGCAGTCCCGCATGGTGGTGGACGCTTCCGATCTCGCCCAGACCCAGCTTCGCGAAGCCGAGGCGGCCCTGGCAGCCCGCGCCGCCGACCTCGCCGCTGCCGCCAGCGAGGCCCAGGACGCCGCCCGGGTCGCCGCCGATGACCTGGCCCGCCAGACCCTGAGGCTTGAAAACGCCGGATCGGGTGTCGCCGAACAGATCCAGTCTGTCGAGGAGGGCCTGGGTCAGCAGCGCGCCGCCCTGGTGACCGCCGCCTATGCCCTGCGCACCGATCAGGAAGACTTCTCCGCCCAGGTCGAGAGCCAGCGCGCCCAGTTGAGCGAACAGCTGTCCGCGACCCGGACCGCGGCCGGAGAACTGGGCGATACCTCGACCCGCACGACCGAGACCATCAAGGACCTGGTCGAGGCCGCGACCGACCAGTTCCGGGCCTTGGTCGAGATGTCCCAGCGAGAGGCCGACGGCTTCGACGCGGCGACCAAACTCGCGCTGGACCGGTTCGAAGCCCTCGCGGCCGAGGCTCGCGACGCCCTGGTCGAGGAGACCAGACTGGCCCTGTCGGCCCTGCAGGCGACGGCCGAAGAGTCCCGCGCCGCTGCGGCCAACGCCGCTGAGCAGGCCCAGGTTCGCGCCGACCGTCTCGGTGAAGCCCTCTTCGAGGCGGCGCAGAAGGCCGATCAGGCCGCCGACGCGCGGGTCGACACGGCCCGCCGGATCGTCATCGAAACCAGCGGCCTCGTCGATGTGGCCGGCGATCGCGCGCTGGAACGGCTGGAATCGACCGTCGAGCGGATGACGGCGGCGCTCGCCCAGATCGACGAGACCATCGGTGATCTGGATGATCGCGCTTCCCGCCTGCCGGAAGAGGCCCAGAAGCGGGTCGAAGCCGTCAGGGCTTCGGTTGAGGAAGGGCTCACTGCCCTCGCCGCCGCGTCACAGAAAGCCGCCGCCGATACAGAGGCCCTGGACGCAGGCTTCCAGGAACGGGTACGGCGCAACTATGACATGCTGACCGAGGCCGTGCGACTCATGGGAGTGGTCTCGGGTGATGCGCCCGCCCTGCGCCGCCGTGACCCCGTCGAGGCGTCCGCGTCGCCTGCGGCTGAGCCCGACACCCCAAGGTCACGACCGGCCAAGGTCGAGGAGTCGCGCGCCTTTGGTCTGCGAGGCCGGCTGAAACTCGAGCCCATGGCCGGATCAGGCGCGCCGTCTTCGACTGCCCGCGATCGGTTGGGATGGAACGACCTGGTCGATGACGGTCCCGGCGAGGCACCTTTGGATCTCGATACCCCGGTCATGCCCGCCGAAGCGGCCGAGGCGCTCGAAGAGCGGATCACTGCGGCCATCCGGCGGATGGGGGTTGATCCGAACGCCCTTCTGCCGCGCTCCCGGGTTGAGGAAGCCGCGCAGGCTGTGGCCGAGCGCGACCCGGACCGGGCACGCCAGATCGTACGACGGGTCGCCCCGGCTGCCGTCCGCAGCGTCTCGCGTCGCGTCCTGACGGATCCCGACCTGCGGGCAGACGCGGAGGCCTATGTTCGCGCCTACTCCCGTGACCTCACGGCGCGCGCCGCTGCCAGCGACGGACCTGGAATTCTTGGGCGACTGACTTCGGACGGCGGACGGGCCTTCATGTTGCTGGATGCGGCCGTAGGGGACCTCGCCTGAGGCGGGAATATCGCCGCACCTGACGCCTGTCGGGCGATTGCGCCTTGACGACGCGGGCCGCTCGGCCACACCTTGCCGACCGATGTCACAGTACTGTCGTATACGGGCCGACCATGGTTGAGCCAACGGACGAGTCCGGGCCGGATTACCGGCCGGCTCTCGTCATCTGCGCCTGGGACGCCGACGAGTCGGGATGGGATCCCGTCGAGGACCTGTCGGGCCAACACTGGAACCCGGTCGGCGCGCGCACCCTCGCTGTTGCGGCTGACAAGCCTGAATCGCTGGCGGCCGTCCTTTCCGCCCATCTCGGCGACCGGTCCTGCCGGGGCCTGCTGCTGGTGGGACGAACGCGCCGGAGCGACACTTTCCGGCTCCAGATCCGGGCCGAAAACCGGTCGCTGGACGGCGGCCGGCGACTCGATTTCGGACCCGGCATGGCTCGCGCCACGGCACCGGTCGTGGACATCGTCAGGGCGCTGAACGACGTCGGCATCACTGCTGACGCCAGTTCGGACTCCGAGGAGGACGCCGGCAGCTATCTGCTCTACCGGATTCTGACCGGCCTGCCGGACGGGCCGGACACGCCGGCCATCGGCCTGTTACGCGCCCCCGAGCATGAACCCGACGCCGCCGTCCAACGGGCGGTCAAGGCCGCCGCCCAGGCCATGGCGCTTCATTTATCACCCCTGCCCCGCTCCCGCGCCAACTGACCCCGCAGCGGGATGGCGGCGAGCAGGCCGGCCCCCGCCAGCGCGGCCATGGCCCAGTAGCCTCCGGCCCCGAACCGGTCGTAGAGCGGGCCTGACAAGGCCGTCGCCAGGCCGATCAGCACGCCTGCGGACAGGACTGAACTGAGCATCTGCGCCGCTGTGTGGGTATCGGGCGGCGTCAGCCGATCGACCAGCTGAATCCCGGCCAGGAAGGTGGCGGCGAAGGTCAGGGCGTGCAGCGCCTGAAGTGGCCAGAGCAGCCACAGCGGCGGGGCCAGGGCCATTATGGCCCAGCGCAGCATGGCAGCCGCCGAACCGACCATGAGCAGGCTCCACGGACCGATGCCCCTGCGTCGGCGCCACGGCTCAAACGCCCACATGAGGGCGATCTCGGCGATGACCCCGAAGGCCCACAGTTGGCCGGTCACGGCCTCACTGATCCCCTGCGCCTTCCACAGGATGGCGGAGAATCCGTACTGGAAGGCATGAGCAGCCTGCACCGCGCCGACGGCGAAGATGGTTGTCAGAAAGGCCCGATCACGCAGCAGGCGACCCAGTCCGCGGAAGCGCTCGCGCCCGAGGATTGGCGCACCGTCCGCGACGGGTTCCGGAGGCAGGGCCAGGAACGCCACGGCTGCGACGCCCAGTGAGGCGAGCACGACCCAGACGATGACCCCGTCGGCCGGCGCAGTCAGCAGAAGCGCGCCCATGCCGATATTGGCGATCACGAAAGCCGCGGAGCCCGCGCTGCGTGGCCGCGCGAAGGTGAAGCCGAGACGGGACGACAACCTCAGGGTCAAGACATCGGTCAGGGGCATCAGGACCCCCATGGCCGTGGCACCGACAAACCAGCCGCCGGCCCGCAGCCAGAAGCCGTCGGCGACCCCCGCCAGACCGTAACCCAGGGCCATGACCAGACCGAGCAGGGCGATGGGCGTACGCCTCAGCCGAAAGCCGTCGGCCCAGACCGCCAGCAGGGGTCCGGTCAGGATCCTGGCCAGCATCGGCGCTGCGAGAACTGCGCCGATCTGGGCACCGGTCAAGCCCTCGGCGCGCAACCACAGGCCTGCAAACGGGAGGCTCACCCCGGTGGCTCCGAAGAGCAACACATACTGCAGGGTCATGCGCTGGTCAGCATTCATCAGGGCGGGATAGCAGACGGGCAGGATTCTGTCGGCTAGCCTCGGGGCATGAACATGAATCGCTATCTGGCGGGCTTCGCGGCCCTCTGCGGCGCGATCGCCGTCCTGATCGGAGCGTTCGCGGCCCATCGGGCCGGGCCGCAGGTCAAGACGCTGCTGACCACCGGCGGACACTATCTGATGGTCCACGCCCTCCTGGCCGTGGTGTGCGCGGTGTGGCCGCGCCGCGACCGGCTGGTGGTGCTGGCCGGATGGTTGGCGGCGGTCGGCGGTCTGGTCTTTTGTCTGGCCTTGTCGGCCATCGCTCTGCTAAGCCTGAAGGCGATGGGTGCAATCGCACCAATCGGCGGCGGGCTTATGGTCATAGCCTGGGTGTTGCTGCTGATTGCCGCGCTGCGCTCACAACCCACACCCGCCTGACGGCGCGAAACGAGACCCCAGACCCGAATGGCCTTTCCCGCGCCCGAAACGCCCCGCCGTGACCTGTTCCCGGAAATCGAACCCTACGCCACAGGCTTCATGCCGACCGACGGGGTGCATGACATCTACTATGAGGAATGCGGCAATCCGCAGGGCCTGCCGGTCGTGGTCCTGCACGGCGGGCCGGGCGGCGCGGTCAATCCGGGTATGCGGCGCTATTTCGACCCGGCCCGATACCGGATCGTGCTGCTGGACCAGCGCGGCTGTGGAAACAGCCGGCCGAACGCCTCGCTCGAGGCCAACACTACCTGGACGCTGATCGAGGACATCGAGCGGCTGCGCGAGCGCCTCGGCATCGACAAATGGGTCGTGTTCGGAGGCAGCTGGGGCTCCACCCTGTCGATGGCCTACGCCATCACCCATCCGGAGCGGGTCGCCTCCCTGCTGCTGCGCGGCATTTTCCTGCTGACCAGGCCCGAGCTGCACTGGTTCTATCAGGACGGCGCGTCCAACATCTTCCCGGACGCCTGGGAGCGGTTCGTCGCGCCGATCCCGGAGGACGAACGCCACGACCTGATGGGTGCCTACTACAAGCGGCTGATCGGTGACGACAAGGCCGAGCGCGAGCGCTGCGCCATTGCCTGGTCGAGCTGGGAGGGCGAGACCGTCAGCGTACAGGGCCCTGACGCCCGCCCCGAAAAATTCGCCGAGCCCGAGTTCGCCGTCGCCTTCGCCCGCATCGAATGCTGGTATTTCATGAACGGCGGCTTCTTCCCCGAGGAAGGCTGGCTGCTCAAGAACATCGGCCGGATCAAACACATCCCCTGCTGGATCGCCCAGGGGCGGTTCGACGTGGTGACCCCGATCGCCAGCGCCTGGGCGCTGCACCGCGCCTGGCCGGAAGCGAAGCTGGACGTCATCGCGGACGCCGGCCACGCCTCCAGTGAGCCCGGTATCGTCGACAGCCTGGTGCGCGCCACGGACTGGGCTGCAAGCCTCTAGTCCGACAGGCGGCCGGGGTCGGAAAGACACCATCCGCGCCCAAAAAATGCGATCGGGATCAGCGCGGAGACCCGCCCGGCGGAGCCATCCGTACGACCGCGCCTGCGGGCGGCGCGGGCGGCATGTGAAAAGGTGTCAAAGACCCGCCCGGCGGGCGTTCGTCCACTATGCAGACGGCTACGTCAGAACCGGTCGCACGGCGGTCCCGGGCCGGATTGAAAGGCCGGCCGACGGGGCGCGAAGGTCGGATTCGGGGCACGGAGGGGCGAGAAGACACGGGGCGGGAAGACACTGTTGGCGACGCCAGGCGCGACCGATCACCTCGGGCTGGTCGTCCGGACCAATTCCGACAGCTGGAACCCGATGCGGCGGGCCGGGCGTTCCTCGGGCTTTCTTCGGGCATCCAGCAGGACATTGATCTGGCCATAGTGCTGGATCAGGCGGACCGGCTTGCCGTCGGAGTTCTTGCCCAGAAAGATGATGAAGTCCGGCCCCCAGAAGCCGAGGTCCTCGATGGACATGGTGCCGTCGCCGGGCAGGCCGACGATGCGGGCGCCGATCTCGTCGTCGGGGTCCAGCCCCTTCTCGAAATCCTCAATCAGTTTGGACAGGCGGACGAAGGCCCATTCGGCGGGGTTTTCGCGCATCTGCACGCCGTCCATCAGGGCGGCGGTGCGTTCCGGCGTCGTCGCGGGCAGACCCGGCTTCGGACAGGGCTTGTCGCCCCAGTCGGGGACGAAGGCGGGCGGTGCGGCGGACTTTGGTTTGTCGGTCATTGGAGCAACGTAGCGATCCCTCCCCTTCGTGTAGAGGGTGCAGCGGCCCACAGGTTCATCACAACGGACACAACGAGTTCACAACGAACACGACGGGATCGAAGAGTCTCAAGGTCAGGGCTTCATGGGCGCCTTGATTGCGGCTTCGCTGCATTGAAAAATCCACCAGACCCGGTGTCCGAGGTCGTGTGGAAACATCAAACGTGGTGAGGCGACATCGGCGCTCCGGACCCGTTGTGCCCGACGTGAACTCGTTGTGTCCGTTGTGATGAACCTCCGCCCGCCGAAGGCCGATCTGGATGGCGCCTAGAACAGCCCGTGGCCCTTGGGCAGTTCGGCGTAGCGGTGGACGCGGGTCGAGAGGATCAGGCCAAAGCCGAACATGACCGTCATCATGGACGATCCGCCATAGGACAGCAGCGGCATCGGCACGCCGACGACCGGCGCCAGACCCATGACCATGGCCCCGTTGATCAGCACGAACAGGGCGAAGAAGGAGGTCATGCCCGCCGCGGCGATGCGGCCGAAATGGCTGTGGGCCAGGGAGGCGATGCGCAGGGAGATCAGGATGATGGCGACATAGCAGGCCAGGACGCCGAACGAGCCGACGAAGCCGAACTCTTCGGCCACAGTCGAGAAGATGAAGTCCGTGTGCCGTTCCGGCAGGAACTCCAGCTGGCTCTGACTGCCCAGTCCGTAACCTCTTCCCAGCACCCCGCCCGAGCCCAGGGCGATCTTGGACTGGATGATGTTGTAGCCCGTGCCGGAAGGGTCCGATTCAGGGCTGAGGAAGGTCAGGACGCGGTTGCGCTGATAGTCGTGCATGCCGAACATCACGAACGGCGGGATGGTGACCAGGGCTGCGAGGCCGCCGGCGGCGATGACGCGCCAGCTCAGTCCCGCGACGAACATGACCGCTGCGCCGGTCAGGCCGATGACCATGGCCGAACCGAGGTCCGGCTGTTTGGCGACCAGCAGGAAGGGAACGCCAATCATCGCCGCCGGGATCAACAGCTTCCAGGACCAGCGCGCCTCCTGGGCGGTATGGCTGTGGTACCAGCGCGCCAGCGCCAGAACGAGGCCCAGCTTCACGAACTCGGCGGGCTGGATGCGGATGAAGCCGAGGTTCAACCAGTTCCTCGCTCCGCCCGCGACATAGCCCAGCGGCGTGAACTCGATCATCAGGACCAGCAGCAACAGCACGCCATAGAGGGGATAGGCCGCCCGGAACCACCATTTCGGATGAACCATGGCCATGCCCAGCATGACGATCAGCAGGGCACCGAAGCGGATGGCGTGCTTGACCGCCCAGGGCTGCCAGTCTCCGCCCGCGATCGAGTAGAGCATGGCCGTACCGACGAAGGCGACCAGACAGATCAGGCCAACGAGCCGCCAGTCCAGTTCGGTGATCTTGGTGGAGAGCCGGTCGCGTTCTCCCGGACGGGTCAGGGCCGAGGCGGTCATTGCGGCGGCTCCGGCAGATAGGGTCGTGGGCCCGTCGTCGCGGTCGGCGGGCGACGGGGGGCGGGCGTGGGAGGCGCGACATCCGCGGCGGCGGCCCCGGTGACCTCACCGCCCGGCGCGGCGCCCTGCTCGCCCTCGTCGGCCCCGGCGGGAGCGATCGCCTCGGGCGGCAGCGGCCGTTCGATGCGCGCGCGCATGTCGGGATCCTTGAGCAGGACGGTCTTCATGATCTCGCGGGCCTTCGGCGCCGCGTCGGCGGCGCCCCCGGCCGGAGCGTGCTGGATGATCAGGGCAATGGCGTAGCGCGGCGCGTCGTGCGGGGCGAAGGCGACGAAGATGGCGTGGTCCCGGCGCGACCAGTTGGCGTTGCGCGGCCCCCGGGACTCGCCGTCGCGATAGTCGCGCGACTGGGCGGTGCCGGTCTTGCCGGCCATCTGGATGTCGCCCAGCCCCAGTTGCGAGGCGCGATAGGCGGTGCCGGTGACGTCGTTGGCCACGGCGACCATCCCGCCGCGCACGATGTTGAGGTGTTCCTGGCTGAACGGCAGGTCGCGCCTTGCACCGGCCGACGGCCGCTCGACGCCGCCGACCGACTTGACCAGCCGGGGCGTGATCGCCTTGCGCGCATTGGCGAGGCGCGAGGTCATCACCGCAAGCTGCAGGGCTGTGGTCGAGACGGCACCCTGGCCGATGGCGACGGACAGGGTCTCGCCCGGATACCAGGTGCCGGCGTCCGGGTTCGGGTTGCGCGTGCGCCGGGCGTAGTCGGCCTTCCAGGCGCGGCTCGGCATGGTGCCCTTGCTCTGGCCGGCGATGCCGATCTCATAGGTCTGGTGGAAGCCCAGGTCCTCGGCGACCCGGGCGATCCGGTCGACCCCGGCCCGGTTGCACAGATGATAGAAATAGGTGTCGCACGAGTTCTTGATGGCGTTGTGCATGTCCATCGCCCCGTGGCCGCCGCGCTTCCAGCATCGGAAGGTGCGGTTGCCGTAGCGATAGCCGCCGGTGCAGACGACCCGCTCGGCCGGGTTCACGCCGGCGTCCAGCAGCGCCAGGGCCGTGGTCATCTTGAACGTCGAGCCGGGCGGGAAGCTGCCGTAGATGGCCTTGTCCAGCAGAGGCTTGCGCTCATAGTCCCGCAACGCGCCATAGACCCGCGACGGCACGCCGCCCACGAACAGATTGGGATCGAAGGACGGTGCCGAGACCATGCACAGGATGTCCCCGTTGCGGACGTCCATGACCACGCAGCCACCGGATTCCTCGCCGAAGACCTCGAGCGCCCGGTTCTGGACATCGGCGTCCAGGGTCAGGACCACGTCCTTGCCGGGCACGGCGGGTTTGGAGCCGCCGACATCCTCGGCCACCACCCTGCCCCGCGCGTCGACCTCGACCCGGTTGCCGCCGGCCTCGCCGCGCAGATCGGTGTCGAACGACTTTTCGACCCCCTGACGACCGATGCGGAAGCCGGGATTGTAGAGGATTTCCGGGACTTGCTCGCCCCGATCCTCGATGGCCTTGATGTCGCGGTCGTTCGGCTTGGCGACATAGCCGATCACATGGGCGAAGGCCCCGCCATAGGGGTAGTAGCGGGCCTCGTTCATGTCGGCCATGACGCCCGGAAGCTCATTGGCGTACAGATTGACCCGGGCGAACTCCTCCCAGGTCAGATCGCTCTTGACCGGGACCGGGCTGAAGCGCGGCGCGGCGTTGACATCGCGGATGATGGAGCGCCGGCGGTCCATGGTGTCGGGCAGCAGTCGGCCCAGCAGGTCGAGAGTCTGGTCGAGGTCGCGGGTCTCGTCACGCACGACCAGCACGCGGAAGCTGGGGCGGTTGCCGGCGATGACGACGCCATCGCGATCGAGGATGCGCCCCCGCGGCGGCGGCACGAGGCGGAAGTTGAACTGGTTGTTCGACGCCATGGTGGCGTACTGGCCCGCCTGGATGACCTGAAGCTGGGCCAGGCGTCCGGTCAGGGCCAGACCGCCGAGCGCCGTCAGGCCGCCGACCACGAAGGTGCGGCGCAGGAAGGAGCCCTGCCGCTCATTGACGTCGGAGAAGAAGATGGAGGGTTCCGAGCTCATCGGAACCTCACGTCGCCGTCCTCGAACCGCTCGATCATCCGGTCGGCGAACGGGAACAGCAGCAGGGTCGGGACGACCTGGCCGATCAGGGCGAGGATGCTGGGCGGGTTACGGGCGATCAGGGTGACCACCAGGTAGGCCATCAGGAAGGCCAGGGCGCAGCAGGCGGCGTACCAGGCGAACAGGACGGCCGTGTCCTGCCCGATCAGGAAGCTGCGGGAGACCAGGACCACTGCATAGATGGCCAGCAGGGCGAGCGCCCAGAGGCCGAGCGGACCATAGGTCAGGATGTCGAGGAGCAGGCCCAGCCCGGCCAGCACCAGGGGCGCGGTGATCGAGGGCCGGATCAGCGGCCAGGAAAAGGCCAGCACCATGGGGATGACCGGCTCGGGCAGGTGCAGGCCGAACAGCTCGACCGGGGTCGCCAGCAGGATGGTGACGGCGACCGTGACCAGGGCCGGAATGACGATCCACTGCACCGGCCCGACAACGCGGACCGCGACCGGCCGTCTCATTCGGTCCCCCCGGGGCCGGGGGCGGCCGGAGCCGGCGGCGGTGTGGCGGCGGCAGGCACCGGGACGGCCGGGCGGGGTCGTGCAGCCTCGACGGCGGCCGCGGCGGCGGCATCCGACCGGCGCTGCTCGGCCGCAACGCGCGCGGCGTCACGTCGGGCGGCGGAATCGGTGATCGCTGACGCCTGTTCGGGCGTCGCCTCGGTCAGGGTGCCGAGCGCGGCCAGCGGGGGGGCGTTCAGATCGTCCCGGCCAATCAGCTGACCGAAATCCTCGAACAGCATGACCCGGACGAAGTCGATGGCGCCCCGGTCGCTGAACAGTTTGACGCGCCAGCTGCCGTCGATGCCACGGGCCGCCACGCCGATCGGGACGCCGCGCGGAAACCCGCCACCGTCACCCGACGACAGGATGCGGTCGCCGACCTGGACCGAACCCACGCCGCGCATGAACTCCAGCCGGGGATTGCCGCTGCCGTCCCCCTTGAGGATGGCGCGGGCATCGGTGCGATCGACCAGCACCGGAATCTGGCTGGCGACATCGGTGACCAGCAGCATACGGCTGATGCCGGGCGAAGTGCCGACGATGCGGCCGACCAGACCGTGTTCATTGATGACGGGATTGCCGACCTTGACGCCCTTTGCCGAGCCCGCGTCGAGCAGCCGGGCCTTGGAGAAGGGACCGCGGGCGTCGGAGATCGAGCGCGCGGTCTGCATGGCCACGGGCGGTTCGGGGCGGATGCCCAGCATGGCCTCGTAGCGGGCATTGACGTTCTTGAGCGCGATGGCCTGGTCGCGCCAAGGCTGCAGCTCCGCCAGTTCGCGCTTGAGCCGCCGGTTTTCGGAAACGGCGAAGAAATAGCCGCCGACATAGTCCGAGGCATGGCCGAACCAGCGCACCGGGGCGGCGAAGACGCCGCCGACCGGACCGGCGACCGCTTCGACGCCGGAGCGCACGGGCTGATAGGGCGAGGTCTGGGCGCGGGCGTCGCTGATCAGCAGCAAAATACAGCCGATGGCCGCGACAACGACGGTCACGGCCGCGGTCCAGACCAGCGGCACCTTGATATTCTCGAACGGTCCGTCGCGAAACGCCACGGCGCGCCTTCCTCAGAAAAGGGAATCAGCGGGACGCCCCCGGCCGATTTGTCGAGCCTATCGCAAAATCCGTGCCGCTTGGGAACCGGCTACGGGACAACGATAGCGGTGATTTGCGGCGTGGTTTTGACCTGGACCCTAGAGGGCCGAGTCGAGCACGCCCTTCATCCAGCGCGGATGCTCGAGAACCCGGCCGCAGCCGATGGCCACGCAGGACAGCGGATCGTCGGCGACCGAGACCGGCAGGCCCGTGTGGTCGCGGATTTCCGCGTCCAGGCCCCGCAGGAGGGCACCGCCGCCGGTGAGCATGATGCCCTTGTCGGCAATGTCGGCGGCCAGTTCGGGCGGGGTGGCTTCCAGCGCGACCTTCACGGCCTCGACGATCTGGGAAACCGGCTCGGCCAGGGCCTCGGCGGCCTGACGTTCGGAGATGCGGACCTCACGGGGCACGCCCTGCATCAGGTCGCGGCCCTTGACGTCGATCGACAGGCCTTCGCCGTCGGCCGGGATGCGTGCTGTGCCGATGTCCTTCTTGATGCGCTCGGCGGTGGTCTCACCGATCAGGAGGTTATGGTTGCGGCGCATGTAGGAGATGATCGCCTCGTCCATCTTGTCGCCGCCGACGCGGACCGAGCGCGAATAGACGATGCCCGACAGCGACAGGACGGCCACCTCGGTGGTGCCGCCGCCGATGTCGACGACCATGGAGCCGGTCGGCTCGTGGATCGGCAGGCCGGCGCCGATGGCCGCGGCCATGGGCTCGTCGATCAGGCCGACGCGACGGGCCGAGGCGTTGAGGCAGGAGTCGTTGATCGCGCGGCGCTCGACGGCGGTGGCGCCCGACGGCACGCAGACGATGACCTTGGGGTTCACGAAGCCCTTGCGGTTATGAACCTTGCGGATGAAGTGTTTGATCATCTCCTCGGCGACTTCGAAGTCGGCGATGACCCCGTCGCGCATGGGACGGATGGCTTCCATGTGGCCGGGCGTGCGGCCCAGCATCTGCTTGGCCTCGATGCCGACGGCGTGGACGATCTTGCGGCCGCCGACGTTGCGCAGGGCCACCACCGAAGGCTCGTTCAGCACAATGCCCTTGCCCTTCATGTAGATCAGGGTGTTGGCGGTGCCGAGGTCGATGGCGATGTCGTTGGAGATCGCGCCGAAAATGCTTGAGAACATGGGTCCGGGATACCGTTCGTTCGGGCCTTGAAGGGGGCGTGCGTCAGTCTCGATCCGCTTCGGCGACGCCCCGGCGCCACGCATCCCCACGCGCCGCCTCCTGATCGTATATCGCCTGACCGACCTTACGGCTCGTTTGCCCTTGTGCGACGGCGAATACAAGCCCTGTCGCCGCGCGAGCGACCCCGAAAAGTCTGACGGGCTTCGCCCTCACCGGAACGTGACGGCAGGCCGCCCGCTGACCCGATGATTCACTCAGACCCCGAGGCCCGTTCGCGCCGCTTCACCAGTTCGCGCACGCCGAGCATGGCCGCCAGCCAGACCGCAGCCACGGCGGCGAGGATCAGCGAGGTCCAGACGCCGTCCCCGCTGGCGGCCGCCACCACCGCCCCGCCGAAAAAGGCCACCAGGGCGGTCTTGGGCAGGACACCGAGGGCGCAACCGGCGAGGAAACGCCAGAACGAGGCCCGGGCGGCCCCGAAGGCCATGTTGACGACGATGAAGGGCGCCGAGGGCACATTGCGGATCATGAAGCTGGCGTAGAAGGCGTTCTTGCCGACGAACCCCTTGAGCCGGCCCATCGTCCGGCCGCCGAACCGGTCGACCAGCCGCGCCGTCGGCCCGCGCCCCAGCCAGTAGGTCACGCCCGCCGAGATCACGGTCGCCGCCCAGCTGTAGGAGAAGCCCAGAGAGGGGCCGAAGGCGACGACGCAGGCCGCGATCAGGATGAACTGCGGCGCACCGATGAAGGCCGCGGCGATGAACAGCACCACGGTGGCGAAGAAGGCCCAGGGACTGCCGCGATACCCCTGCAGCCAGGCCTCGAGATTCTCCTCTGCCGCCAGACCGAACTGGCTCTTGCCAATCGCCAGCAGACCCAGGGTCGCGCCGAGCAGCAGCGCCGTCGCCAGGGCGGCCCGCCAACGACGGGCTTCCATGTTGAGGATGAAGTCGAGGAGGCGGCGCATGGGACGGGAATTAGCACCGCCGCGCGCGCCGGGCGAGCGCGGACCATTTGATCAGGCTTTCGCAACTGCGTAATGAGTTCATTCGCCCCGGGAGTCGCCATGTCCAGCCTGCAGTCCTCCGCCCTCGCCCGCGTCAAGCCCTCGGCCACCCTGGCGGTGACCGCCCGTGCGCGTGAGCTCAAGCGGGAGGGGCGCGACGTGATCGGGCTGGGGGCCGGCGAACCGGACTTCGACACCCCCGAGAACATCAAGGAAGCCGCCATCGCCGCCATCCGGCGCGGCGAGACCAAATACACCGACGTCGACGGCATTCCCGAGCTGAAGGCGGCCGTGGCGGCGAAATTCGCTCGCGAGAACGGCCTGACCTACGGGGTGGACCAGATCCATGTCGCCCCGGGCGGCAAGACGGTGATCTACAACGCCCTGCTGGCCACCCTGTCGCCGGGCGACGAGGTGATCGTGCCGGCACCCTACTGGGTGTCCTATCCCGATATGGTGCTGCTGGCCGGCGGCGAGCCGGTGCGGGTGGTCGGGCATGAGGCCGACGGCTTCAAGCTGAAGCCTGCGGCGCTGGAGGCGGCGATCACGCCGCGGACGAAGTGGCTGATCCTCAACTCGCCGTCGAACCCGACCGGCGCGGCCTATACGGGTGCCGAGCTGGAGGCGCTGGCCGCGGTGCTGCGATGCCATCCGCAGGTCTGGATCATGACCGACGACATGTATGAGCACCTGATCTACGGCGACTTCGACTACCGGACCATCGCCCAGGTCGCGCCCGATCTCTACGACCGGACCCTGACGGTGAACGGGGTGTCCAAGGCCTATGCCATGACCGGCTGGCGCATCGGCTACGGCGGCGGGCCCAAGCCGCTGATCGACCTGATGCGCAAGGTGGCGGGGCAGACCACGTCCAACCCGTCATCGGTCAGCCAGTGGGCGGCGGTCGAGGCGCTGAACGGGCCGCAGGACTTCATTGCCGAGCGGGCGAAGCATTTCGAGGCGCGGCGCGATCTGGTGGTGTCGATGCTCAATCAGGCGACGGGCATCCGTTGCGCGACGCCGGAAGGCGCCTTCTATGTCTATCCGTCGATCGAGGGACTGATCGGCAAGACCACCGAAGGTGGGGCGGTGATCAACAGCGACGACACCTTCGCGACGGAGCTTCTGAATGCAGAAGGCGTGGCGGTGGTACAGGGCTCGGCCTTCGGCCTCAGCCCCTATTTCCGCATCAGCTATGCGACGTCGGAGACCGTTCTGGAGGAGGCTTGCCGGCGCATCCAGCGGTTCTGCGCCTCACTGAAATAACACACATACTTTCCATAACACACACACTGTGTTTCTCTCCTTGAGAAAGGAGATGATCCATGTCGAAATATGAACCCCTGACCCAGTTCCTGTCCGCACAACATGCGCAGGAAGTGCCGATGAGTTTCACAGAAATCGAGCGCGTGCTCGGCTTCCGTCTTCCCACGAAGGCCAGTGGCATTCGGGCCTGGTGGAGCAACAACCCTTCCAACAACGTGATGACCAAGGCCTGGCTGGCAGCGGGGTTCATCACGGAACGTGTCGACATGGGTTCGCGTCGGCTGGTGTTTCGGAAGTCGGGCGCTTCTGTTTCGCCCCCGATCGCGCCTTCAGCCCAATCAGCACGAAGCATTGGTTTTCTCGATCGCATCCGGGCGCAGTTGGGTGGCACCGTGACCATTCCTGAGGGCGTGGATATCACCGCTCCTACCGGCGAAATCTGGGATGCTGACCGGTGACGGTCCGCCCCATCCTGCTCGATACCTGTGCGGCGATATGGCTTCAGGCCGGAGCCGCGTTCAGACCGGAAGGTGAGGCGGCGCTTCAGGAAGCGCAAAAGATCGGGACGCAGGTTCTCGTCTCGCCGATTACAGCTTGGGAGATCGGTCTTCTGGTTTCCAAGGGACGACTGGTGCTGAGCCTTCCGCCCTTGACCTGGTTCGAGCAGGTGTTGGAATTGGGCGTCGATCTCGCGCCGTTGACGCCGGATATTCTGATTGCCTCATCACAGCTGCTTGGGCCGCCGCTGCGCGATCCTGCGGATCGCATCGTCGCCGCGACTGCGCGGGCGATGAGATATCGACTGATCACGCGGGACCGACCGCTGCTGGACTTCGCCGCTTCCGGCCAGGTGGAGGCGATCGCTTGTTGAGTTCGATCACGCCGCCCGGCTGACCGCGAAATCGGCCAGCTGTTCCAGCGCCTCGCGCCAGTCGCTGGCCGGGAGCACCTGCAGGGCCGCCTTGGCGGCGTCGGCGTATTCATGGGCGATGTCGAGGGTGGCGCTGACAGAGCCCGTACCGACCACCAGTTCACGGGCGCGGCGGAAATCGTCCTCGGTGCGCTGGCCCTGGTTGATGGTGCGGTCCCAGAAGGCGTCCTCGCGGCCGCGTGTTCGGGCGGCCGCCAGCAGCAGGGGCATGGTCACCTTGCCCTCGCGGAAGTCGTCGCCGGTGTTCTTGCCCAGGGCCTCGGACGTGCCGCCGTAGTCCAGGGCGTCGTCGGCCAGCTGGAAGGCGAGACCGAGGTTGAGACCATAGTCGCGCAGGGCCAGAACCGCCGCTTCGTCGGCCCCCGCCCCGACCGCGCCGGCCTCGGCCGCCGCGGCGAACAGCTCGGCGGTCTTGGCCGAGATGATGCGAAGATAGGTTTCCTGATCCAGATTCAGGTCGTGGGCGCGGGTCAGCTGCAACACCTCGCCCTCGGCGATGACGCTGGAGGCGCGGGCCAGAATGCCCAGGGCGCGCATCTGGCCGGTCTCGACCATCAGTTCGAAGGCGCGGGCGAACAGGAAGTCACCCACCAGGACGCTGGACGGCGCGCCCCAGATCAGATGGGCCGCGACCTTGCCGCGCCGCAGGTTGGAGCTGTCGACCACATCGTCATGCAGAAGCGTGGCCGTGTGGATGAACTCGACCGCCGCCGCCAGCTTGACCGCTGCATCGATATCGCCCGCCGCGCCCGTGGCGCGCGCCGCGGCCAGGGTCAGCAGGGGCCGCAGCCGCTTGCCGCCGGCGGAGATCAGATGCTCGGCCAGCAGGGGGATGACCGGCACCTGGGACTGCATCCGGTCGAGAATCAGGGCGTCGACGGTCGCCATATCGGGCGTCGCCAACTGCACGAGCGGCTCGACATTGCCCTTCGAGCGGGGCTCGGCGACGGTGACAGCGTCCAACGACTTACTCTTCGGCAGGGCGGCGCAGGGGAGAATCGCGCCCGAAAATCCAGTCGCCGCCTTGCCCGGCGACGATGCGGCGCACAATGGTGATCGGTCCATGAAGGGTCAAGCCGCGTGACCGTCGCACCGTTTCCGCCCCAGGGGGGTGATACCGTTGAAAACGCCCTGCTGGGTGGCCGTGTCCGGCTGCGCCAGCCGGTGAAGGGCTATCGCGCCGGCATGGACGCGGCCCTGCTGGCGGCGACGGTGGCGGCCGGGCCGGGCCAGCGCGTGGTCGAGGCGGGCTGCGGCGCCGGCGCCGTGCTGATGCAGGTCGCGGCGCGATGTCCGGGCACCACCCTGACCGGACTGGAGCGGGATCCCGCGATGGCGGCCCTGGCGCGCGAAAATGCGGCGCTGAACGGTGCCGACGCGTCGATCATCGAGGGCGATGTGGCGGCGGGCTTCCGGGCGCTGGACCTGCCGCCGTTCGACTGGGCGATCAGCAACCCGCCCTTCTTCGACGACCCGGGCGCCTTGCGGGCACCCGCCGAGGGCAAGCGCGGGGCCTGGATGGCCGACGACGGGCTGAAGGCCTGGACGGCCTTCCTGCTGAAATCCGTGCGCGAGGGCGGGCGGATCGTGGTCATCCACCGGGCGGACCGGCTGGCGGATCTGCTGGCGCTGCTGGGCGAAGGGGCGGGATCGTTCGCCGTGCGCGGGGTGCACCCCCATGCGGATGAGCCGGCCAGGCGGGTACTGGTCAGCGCGATCAGGACCGGCAAGGCGCCGCTGAGGCTGCTGCCGCCGCTGGTGCTGCACGACCGGTCGGGGGCCAAGCACACGGCGGAAGCGGAGGCGGTGCTGCGGGGTGAGGCGGGGTTGGAGTGGTGAATGGTGGTTGGTGATTGGTGGTTGGTGGTTGGTGAATGGTGATTTCTGCCTCGTCGTCGGCGGAAGGGCGGCGCGGAAGGTGCTCTTGCCCAGGCATCGGCCAACCACCAATCACCAACCACCAATCACCTGCGAGCCCCCGCCTTTCCCGGCCCGGCCCGAGCGTCTATTCCACCCCCATGTCCCTGCG
>CAZFQC010000008.1:0-30202 GCA_964520795.1 uncultured Brevundimonas sp. | reverse complement strand
TCCAGACATAGTCCCACCGCGCCTTGAACCGGCCGCCCGGGGTGCTGAGATCGTATCGCGCCATGGAACGCAGATAGCGGGTCGCAATCGGCCCGTCATCCCGGCGCACGAAACACATTGCCTTGCCGCGACGCATGGTTGACGCTTGCCGCTCAAGCGGCCCGTGCAAAGACCGAGGTATCCCTGAACCATGGCCCCCGGCTGTTTCCGCTTCGGCCCCTTCCTGCTGGACCCGGACGA
Source organism: uncultured Brevundimonas sp. (assembly GCA_964520795.1). GTDB lineage: Bacteria > Pseudomonadota > Alphaproteobacteria > Caulobacterales > Caulobacteraceae > Brevundimonas. Next base: position 29,962 of record CAZFQC010000008.1, on the reverse strand, counting down.
CCGTCGGCTGACCCGTGACGGCGCACCGGTCGAGCTTAACGCCCGCTATCTCGACGCCCTCGCCCTGCTTGTGCGCGAGCGGGGCAAGCTGGTGTCGAAGGACCGGTTCCTCGACGAGGTCTGGCGCGGCGTTCCGGTCACCGACGAAGCCCTGACCCAGTGCATCCGCACCATCCGGCGTCAGCTCGGCGACGACGCCGCCAGGCCGCGCTTCATCGAGACCGTGCCCAAGCACGGCTACCGCTTCATCGCGCCCGTCGAACCGCCGGGCGCCGAGCCCCCTGCTGCTGCGCTGTCACCGGTGCCGAAGTCGAGCCCCGCGCCCGAAGGACTATGGGCCCTGTCGCGCCAGCTCGGCGGCGCCGGCGTGCTGGGCGGCGGTATCGCCGGAGCGCTCGGCGGCCTGTTCTACGGCCTCGGTGCCGCCGGCCCCCTCCCGTCCGGCATGGGCGCCGGTTCGATCATCCTCGTACTGATCGCCCTCACGGTCGTCGTCGGCGTGATCGGCGGCGGCGGCGTCAGCGTCGGCATTGCGGCGGCCAGGAGCGCCTGGGGCCGCGCCTCTCCCGGCAGCATCATCGGGGCCACCTTCGGCGGCCTGATCGTCGGAGCGTTCGTGAAACTGCTGGGCGTCGACGCCTTCAACCTGCTGTTCGGCCAGGCCCCGGGCAACATGACCGGTGCCGGCGAGGGGGCCCTGCTCGGTGCCGTGATCGGCTTCGGCCTCTGGCTCCATGCGGGCCGCGGGCTCAGCCTCCGGCTCACCGCCGCCGCCACAGCCCTGACCGGCGCGGCCGTCGGCGTCCTTATCCCCCTGATGGGCGGGCGGTTGATGGGCGGCAGCCTGGACCTGCTGGCCCGCCAGTTCCCGACCTCCCGCCTCCGCCTCGACCCGATCGGGGCCATGGTCGGAGAAGGCGACTTCGGCCCCGTCACCCAGGCCGTCACCGGCGGCATCGAGGGGGCCCTGTTCTGCGGTTTTGTCGTCGGGACGATCATTCTGGTGCAGCGGCGTCTGGGCACCGACGCCTGACGGATGACCCGCCTTCAGTCGCTGACCACCATCCCCGCTTGACTTGCCGCCCCAGCCGTCCGACCTCCGACCCATGACGCCGCCCATCCCCGCCGCCGACGAGAAGGAACCCCAAAGGGAACGCCTGCGTCCGTTGCTGGGCCGCATCTGGCGCGACTATCTCTCGCACCACCGGACGCCCCTGTTCCTGTCGATCGCCTGCGCCGCCGTGGTCGGCATCATGGCGGCCACGGTGCTGCAGCTGCTGGAGCCGGCGATCAACGGCCTGTTCCTCGGCGAGGCCGTGACGATCTGGAAGATCTTCACCGTCCCGCCGGGCCGGGCCCTGGTCTGGATTCCCGCCATCATCGTCGGCGCGAGCCTGATCTGGACGGCCGCAGCCCTGGGCCAGGCCGCCCTCGTCAACCGCCTCGGCCACGGCATCGTCGGCGACATCCAGATCCGGCTGTTCGGCGCCATGATCCGCGCCGACCTCGCCCGGCTGCGCAGCCAGCATACCGGCGGCTTCGTCTCCTCGGTGCTGTTCGACGCCAATCTGGTGCGCGAGGCCTTCACCAACGGGGTCGTCAACTACACCCAGCACGCCCTGACCCTCGTCGCCGTGATCGCCTATATGGCCTGGAGCGACTGGCGGCTGACGCTGATCGTCCTGCTGGGCGCGCCCCTGATCGCCTTCGTCATGGGCCGCTTCGGCAAACGGGTGCGCAAGGCCACCACCGGGGCGATGAAGGAGACCTCGAACCTCTCCACCGCCCTGATGGAGAATCTGGACGGCGTCCGCCTGATCAAGATCGAGAACCGCGAGGCCGCCGAGCAGGACCGCGTCGGCGAAGTCGTCGCCCGCCGCCAGAGGCACGTCATCAAGAGTGCCGACTCACGCGCCTTTGCCGGTCCCTTCTCGAACCTCGTGGCCATGATCGTGGTCGCCGCCGTCATGGCCTATGCCGGCTGGCGGGCGCAGGACGGGGCGATGAGCGTCGGCTCCTTCGCCGCCTACATCGGCCTGCTGATGGCCGCCGGCCAGTCGCTGCGGCAGGTGACCAATCTCCAGACCGTCATGGCCGAGGGCCTGACCGCCGCCCGCCGCCTGTTCACCGCCCTCGACATCCAGCCCGAGATCCGCGAGGCCCCCGACGCCGCGCCGCTGGCTGACGGCCCGGTCACCGTGGCCCTCGACCGCGTCTCCTTCGCCTATGCCCCGACCCAGGAAGGCGGGGCCCCGACCTTGTCGGACGTCTCGCTGACCGTCGCGCCCGGCGAGACCGTAGCCCTCGTCGGCCCCTCGGGGGGCGGCAAGAGCACCATCCTCAGCCTGCTGCCGCGCTTCTATGACGTCACCGCCGGTGCCGTGACCGTCAACGGCCGCGACATCCGCGAACTCAAGCTGCATGACCTGCGTGCGAAGATCGCCCTGGTGACCCAGGAGCCCTTCCTGTTCGACGACACCCTGGCCGCCAACATCGCCTACGGCCGTCCCGGCGCGACCGCCGAAGATATTGTCGCCGCGGCCCGGGCCGCCGCCGCCCACGAGTTCATCTCCGCCCTGCCCGAGGGCTATGAGACCCGCGCCGGCGAGGCCGGCCTGCGCCTGTCCGGCGGCCAGCGCCAGCGCATCGCCATCGCCCGCGCCTTCCTCAAGGACGCGCCCATCCTGCTGCTCGACGAGGCCACCAGCGCCCTCGACACCGAGAGCGAGGCCCTCGTACAGGCGGCCCTCGAACGGCTGATGCAGGGCCGCGCGACCCTGATGATCGCCCACCGTCTGTCCACCGTCCGCAATGCCGACCGCATCCACGTGATCGAGGCCGGGCGGGTGGTCGAGACCGGCTCCCACACTCAACTGGTCAAGCTGGGCGGCCTTTATTCCCGGCTGGCGAAGCAGCAGTCGCTGGACGGGGATCCCGTCACCGTATCGACGGTGTCATGAGGCCGCTCCGCAACCCTCTCATCCAGGGTATCCTCGCCTGGCTGCTGGCCGGGTGGATGCGCTTCTGTTTCGCCACCATCCGCTGGACGCACCGGAACGAGGGCGTGGCCGAAGCCGTCTGGAAGCAGGGCGGGGGCGTGCTCTGCACCTTCTGGCACTCGCGCATCAGCCTGTCTCCTGCCTGCTGGCCGCTGGACCGGGCCCAGCCCGTCAAGGCCCTGATCTCGCTCAGCCCCGACGGTCAGTTCATCGCCCGCGCCGTGGCCCTGCAGGGCATTCCCGCCGTGCGCGGCTCTTCTGCCAACAAGGACAAGGCCGACCGGGCCAAGGGCGGATCCCAGGCCCTTCGCGACGGGCTGCGTCAGCTCAAGATCGGGGCCCTGGCCATCACGCCGGACGGCCCGCGCGGCCCCGCCCGGACCATGGCCGAGGGCCTGCCCCTGCTGGCGAGACTGTCAAAGTCGCCGGTGCTGTTCATCGGCCTGTCGTGCAAGCCGGCGATCCGGCTGAACAGCTGGGACCGCGCCATCCTGCCGTTGCCTTTCGCCCGGGGGGCCATCGTCTGGGACGTCGCCGACTATCCCGAGGGCGCCGAACTCGCCGAGGTCGGGGCGGCCTGGACGGAACGGCTCAATGCGGTCGAGGCCGAGGCCGACTCCATCACCGGGCTGGAACCCTCGCGGTGAGCCCCGCCCTGATCGCATGGCGCCTGCTGACCCGCCTGCTGGAGCCGCTGGTCCCGCGCCTGCTCGACGCCCGTGCCAAACAGGGCAAGGAGGATACCGCCCGCGTCGATGAACGGCTCGGTCGCGCCTCCGTCGCCCGCCCGGCCGGCGATCTGGTCTGGCTGCACGGCGTCAGCGTCGGCGAAACCCTGTCCCTGCTGCCGGTGGTGGACCGCCTGCGCCGCCAGCGTCCCGACCTGGCGGTGCTCGTCACCTCCGGCACACTGACCTCGGCGGCCCTGCTGGCCGGACGTCTGCCGCCGGGCGTCATCCACCAATTCGCCCCCGTCGACGCCCCGGGCGCGGTCATGGCCTTCCTCGACCACTGGCGGCCCTCGCTGGCGGTCTTCGTCGAGAGCGAACTCTGGCCCAATCTGATCCTCGAGGCCCGCCGCCGGGGCGTGAAACTGGTCCTCGCCAGTGCCCGCATCACGGAGAAGACCGTCGACGGCTGGCGACGCTTCCCCGGCGCGGCGCGGGAAATCCTGTCCGCCTTCGACCGCATCCTGCCCCAGGACGAGACCTCGGCCGCGCGGCTGGAAAGCCTCGGTGCCCGGATCGACGGCCATGTGAACCTCAAGCTTTCGGGCGAGGCCCCGCCGCATGACGCCGCCGCCTTCACCCGCCTCAGCGCCGCCATCGGTGACCGCCCCGTGGTCGTCGCCGCCAGCACCCACGACGGCGAGGAGATCGCCCTGGTCCGCGCCCTCGACCGGCTGACCGACCGGCTGTGCCTGATTCTCGTTCCCCGCCACCCCGAGCGCAGCGCGGCGATCGCCGCCGCCCTGGAACGCGACGGCTACCGCTTCGCCCGGCGCTCGCAGGGCCGCGAGCCGGACCGCGAGACCGACCTCTATCTGGCCGACACCCTGGGCGAGATGGGGCTGTTCCTGCGTCTGGCCGATGTCGTGGTCATGGGCGGCTCCTTCTCGGCCGCACTGGAGAAGCACCCCGTCGGCGGTCACAATCCGCTGGAGCCCGCCCGCCTCGGCAAGCCCGCAGTGACCGGTCCCGACATGGCCAACTGGGCCGCCGTCACAAGCGCCCTTGTCGAGGCCGGGGGTCTGGCCGTGGTGAATGCTCCGTGGGACCTGCCCGCCGTCCTTGGGCCCCTGCTGGCCGATGATGCCGCCGCCCGGGCCATGGGCGAGCGCGGCCGCCGCGCCGCCGCCGAGGCCGGCTCGGGTCTCGACCGCCTCTGGGAAACCGTCGCCCCACTGCTGCCCCCCGCACCCCGGCGAGGCCGCCGATGAAGCTCAACACACCCCGCTGGTGGTACACGCGCGACGCCCGCCACGGCGCTGTGGCCCGGGTCCTGCTCAAGCCCCTGTCCTGGGTCTGGGCCGCCGCCACCGCCCGCCGCATCGCCCGCACCGAGTCGGTCGATCCCGGCATTCCGATCATCTCGGTCGGCAATCTGACCGTCGGCGGCTCGGGCAAGACCCCCGTGACCCGCGAGGCCATCCGCCTGCTGCACGAGGCCGGCGTCAACGCCCACGGCCTGTCGCGCGGCTATGGCGGGTCCCTGCGCGAACCGACCCGGGTCGACGCCGCTGTCCACACTGCCGCCGATGTCGGCGACGAGCCCCTGATGCTGGCCCTCGGCGGCCCGACCTGGATCGCCCGTGACCGCGTTGCCGGTGCCCGCGCTGCGGCGGCCGCCGGCGCTGCGGTCCTCGTCCTCGACGACGCCCACCAGAACCCGACCCTGAAGAAGACGCTCAGCCTTGTGGTCGTCGACGGCGAAACCCGCGGCGACGAATGGCCCTTCGGCGACGGCTCGGTGTTTCCCTCAGGGCCGATGCGCGAGACGCTCCGACGTGGCCTGGCCCGCGCGGACGCCGTGGTCGTCCTCCTGCCCGCCGACGCCCCGGGGGTCGATCCCGAGCTGCTGGCGGCCTTCGGCGGATTGCCGGTCCATGTCGCCCGCCTGACCCCCGCTGCGCCGCCGCCGACAGGTCCCATCGTCGCCTTTGCCGGGATCGCCAAGCCGTGGAAGGTCGAGCGCGCCCTCGACGCCGCCGGAGCCGAACTGGTCGACTTCGCCCCCTTCCCAGACCACGCCGCCTTCCGCGAGGGAGACCTGGCCTTCCTTGCCGACCGCGCCGAGCGTCAGCACGCCCGTCTGGTGACCACCGAAAAGGACTGGTTCCGCCTGACCCCCGAATGGCGGACGCGGGTGCTCTCCTGGCCGGTCAAGGCGACCTTCGAGGACGAGGCGGCCTTCCAGCGGCTGCTCTTGTCCTCCCTCTCCCAACGGGAGAAGGATCATTCTTCGCGGTAAACCACCCCGCCCCGCATCACGAACCGCACCCGCTCCAGCTCGGTCACATCGGTCAGCGGGTCGCCGCTGACGGCGATCAGGTCCGCCGGCATGCCCGTCGCGATCCGGCCGGCGTCCTGCGAGATGCGCAGATGCGCCGCCGCATTCACCGTCGCCGACTGGATGGCTTCCAGCGGGGTCAGGCCCGCCCGGATCAGCAGGGCGAACTCCTGGGCGTTGTCGCCATGGGCCGAGACGCCGCTGTCCGTGCCGAAGGCGATCCGGACCCCGCCTTCGTGCGCGCGCCGGGCCATGTCCAGCATCTTCGGACCGGCCTCCAGCGCCTTGGCCGTCTGGGCCGGAGTGAAGAAATTGTCCGGCCCCGCGGCGATCCGTCCGACGAAATCACCGGCCAGCAGGGTCGGCACCAGATAGGTCCCCTCGCGCCGGAACAGCCGGATCGATTCATCGTCCAGATAGGTGCCGTGCTCGATCGAGTCCCCGCCGGCGCGCAGGAAGGCGTTGATCCCGTCCACCCCGTGGGCGTGCGCCGTCACCTGACGGCCCATGCGGTGGGCGGCGCCGATGATGGCCGCCAGCTCGGCATCCGAAAACTGCTGGCCCAGCCCCGCCGCCGTGTTCGACAGCACGCCGCCGGTCGCGGTGATCTTGATGATGTCGGCACCCGACCGGACCTGCAGCCGCACCGCCCGCATGCAGTCGTCGGCGCCCGAGCAGATGCTCTCGCCGGTGAACATATGCATGATGTCTTCGCGGTAGCCGTTGATGTCGCCATGGCCGCCGTGGACCGAGACCGCCTCGCCCGAGGCGATGATCCGCGGTCCGGGCACGTCGCCGCGCCGCACCGCGTCCCGCAGGCCGAAGATCGTCTCGTTCGTGGCGCCGAGATCGGCCACCGTCGTGAACCCGGCCATCAGGGTCCGGCGCGCGAACCGGGCACCGACGAAGGCCTGGTCGACGTCAGACTCGGTGACCCCTTCCAGCCGGCTGTTCGGGTTCTGCTCGCTGGTCAGGTGCACATGGCTGTCGATCAGGCCCGGCAGCACGAAGGACGACCTCAGATCGACGATCCGGCCTTCTCCGACGAAGCCGTCGCGCACTTCGACGATCCGGTTCCCTTCAATCACGAGAGTTTTATCGCGCTGCACAACGCCGGTCGCGGGATCGGCCAGAAGCCGCCCCACATGGACGAACGTCGTTCCCTCGACAGGGGAAACCGGTGTGGGTGCGGGCGTTTGCGCCGCGACTCCAGTGGTCGAGAACAAGGCCGCAGCGGCCAGCAATGTTGTGATCAGCTTCACGAAACCCTCCCGGAACAGGGTTTGCACCTTACACATCCGGGGGTCTTGACCAAGGCTCAGGTTGAAACACCCGTCACGACCTGAAACAATCTGTGACCTGTTCTGTAACCGTGCGAGGGGCGTCGCATGCGCTTGGCGAGACGAGGCTTTATTCTGGGCGGCGCGGCGATGCTCTCGGGCTGCGCCACGACGAGCGCCAGCCAGGCTGCCGGCTTCCGCCCGCTGGCGTCCTCGGCGCTTCCGCCCCGCCCTGCCCTCGCCCCCGTCGACCCGGTCCTCCAGACCGTGCAGGTTTCGCCTCCGCCGCTCGATCCGCGCGGCGTGGTGCGCAAGGAACTCATGGACCGCGCCATGGCCGCGCTCGACATCCACCACCGCCGGGTGCCGCTGCGCGACCGGATGTATCTGGTGGATTTCAAGCGCTTCTCGGGCGAGGAGCGGCTGTACGAGGTCGATCTGGTCGGCGGCCACGTTACCGCCCTGCGCACCTGTCACGGCCGCGGCTCCGATCCGGCGCACTCCGGTTTCGCGCAGAATTTCTCAAATACGCCCGAGAGCTACATGTCCTCGGTCGGTGCCTACGCCACCGCGGGTGCCAGCCATGGTGCCCAGCAGGGGCCGAACGTGCTTCTGGACGGGCTGGAGTATTCCAACGACCGCGCCCGCGAACGCGCCATCATCGTCCACGGCGCGGACTACGCCGACCCCGACTTCCTCGCCCGCGAAGGCAAGCTGGGCCGCAGCTACGGCTGTTTTTCGGTCGCCCATACCGACCTGCCGGCCCTGCGCGAGCGGATGGGCCAGGGCCGGCTCCTGTTCGCCTTTGCCTGAGCCCGCCTACTTCAGGACGGCCAGCAGCACCGCCACCCAGTGTACCGCCGCCGCCACCACCACATGGCCGTGCCAGATCGCCCGCCGGTAGCGCATCGCCTTGTTGGCGTAGAAGACCACGCCCACCGAATACAGCAGCCCCCCGACCGCCATCAGGATCAACGGCGGCAGGCCGAGGCTCTGCATGATCGGCTGGACGGCGATCACCATCAGCCAGCCCAGCGCCAGATAGACGAAAATCCAGAACCCCTTGCCCAGCCCCGGCAGCAACAGCTTGGCCAGGGCCGCGAAGATCGCCATCCCCCATACCGCTGACGTCATCCCCCAGGCCCAGGCCCCGGTCAGGTGCTGGGTCGTGAAGGGGGTGTAGGATCCCGCGATCATGACGAAGATGCCGGCATGGTCGAACCGGCGCAGCAGCGGCTGGAACCGCGGCACCGCGAAATTATAGGCCGTCGACAGTCCCAACATGGTCAGCAGCCCGACCGCATAGATGGCCGAGGCCGTCAGGCTTCCGGCATTGCCGAAGCCGATCGCCAGCCCAAGCAGCATCCCGCCCCCGACCAGCGCCAGCGCCAGTCCGGTCAGATGCACGATCAGATCAGCCAGCCGTTCCTTCCCGTCGCGGTAATGGCTGGGCGGTTCGGGCGGCAGGGCGGTGTCGTTCATGGCCTCAGTTCCCCCCGGAATCCCGCTCCAGCGCCCGCCAGCCGATGTCCGTGCGGTGAAAGCCGCTCGGCCAGTCGATCTTCTTCACCGCCGCATAGGCGCGCGCGCGGGCCTCGGCGATGTCCCGGCCGCGGGCGCAGACGTTCAGCACCCGGCCGCCCGCCGCGGCCAGCTGGCCATCGGCGCGGCGACGCGTCCCGGCATGGAAGACCTGGATATCCGGGCCGAAATCCTGCTCGGCCCCGCGGATGATCGAGCCCTCCAGCGGACTGTCGGGATAGCCCGAGGCGGCCAGCACCACGCAGATCACCGTATCGGGACTGAAGACCGGCATCGGAGCCCGGGTCAGGTCGCCGCGCGCGCAGGCCAGCAGCAGGGGCACGATATCCCCGTCCAGCCGCATCATCAGCACCTGGCATTCCGGATCGCCGAACCGGGCGTTGAACTCGACCACCTTCGGCCCGTCCGCCGTCGCCATCAGCCCGGCGTAGAGCACGCCGCGATAAGGCGCGCCCTCGGCCGCCATGGCCGCAACCACCGGCTGGACGATCTGCCGGTCCGCCGCCTCGACCAGCTCGGGCGTGAACACCGGTGCGGGGGAATAGCTGCCCATGCCGCCCGTGTTCGGCCCCAGGTCGCCGTCATAGGCCCGCTTGTGATCCTGCGCCCCGCCCAGCAGCACGGCGCGGGTCCCGTCGCAGACGGCGAACAGCGAGCCCTCCTCGCCGTCCATGAACTCCTCGATCACCACCCGCGCCCCGGCCGTGCCGAACCGGCCGCCCAGCATCCGCTCGATCTCGCCCTCGGCGTCGCGCCGGTCCGGGCAGATGGCGACGCCCTTGCCCGCCGCCAGACCGTCGGCCTTGATCACATAGGGTGGCTTGAACACCGTCAGCGCCTGCCGCGCCTCGTGCAGCCGCTCATAGACGCCGAAACCGGCGGTCGGGATCTCGTGCCGCTCCATAAAGGCCTTGGAAAAGGCCTTGGAGGTCTCCAGCTGCGCCGCCTTCGCCGTCGGTCCGAAACAGGGAATGCCCGCCACGGCCAGCCGGTCGGCCAGCCCGGCCTCCAGCGCCGTCTCCGGTCCCACCACTACCAGATCGGCCTTGATCTCGCGCGCCAGGGCCGCCAGCCCGTCGGCGTCCGTGACTTTCATCGGCCGCAGTTCGCCCAGCTTTTCCATGCCCGGATTGCCCGGCGCGATGACCAGCCGTCGCACCAGCGGCGACTGGGCGATCCTCCACGCCAGGGCGTGTTCGCGTCCGCCCGATCCGACCAGCAGGATATTCATGCGCGGGCAATGACCGCAGGCGCGAAGGCGGTCAAGTCGCGGATCGCGTTCACGGGAAGACTGTGGACGTCCAGTGGGCCGTCGCGAGCGGCCCGAGGTCCGGTGTTGGCCCGAATGCCCCTGGCCCGGACCGGCTCCTTGACCTGTTCGCTTTGTCCAACATAGGTTTTCGAGTTTCCACGAGGGGAGCAGGGCGTGACCCTTTTCCGTCCGGGTGCCTGGTTCACAGGGTTCGCCCTGCTGGTGGTCGCCGGATGTGGCGAGCAGGACAGGCCGACCAATGACCGGAGCCTGAGCCGTCAGGTCCTTCAGGTGAACCCCGCACCGGACCCGAGGGTCATGGCATGGGCCGGCTGTCTCGATTCGGTCACCCAATGCATGGAGGCGGGGGGGCAGGTACGGACCTGTACAACCGTCAAGGCCTGCGGGGCGGATTGCGTCACCGCCCTCGACCGGGCCCTCGTCGGCGCATCCGGCCTCGAGGCCGAGTTGGATGCCTTCGAATCCGTCTTCATTGACTCCGGTGCCGTCTGCCGTCCCGTCGAAGGAGCGGCGGGATGAGACGTTGGCGTTCGGGTCTGTTGGCCCTGCTGGTTCCCCTCGCCGTACTGGTCGCCGCCTGGGACACCCGTGTTGTCGAGGGCGACATCTGGCGGTCGACCTATTTCAAGGAAAGCAGCAAGTCGATTCCGGAGCATTCGACCCTGGCGGACCTCGCCCTGACCGAGCTCGGCGTCGTGGACCTGTTCGGCGTCCAGGGCTCGGCTGACGTCACCGTCGTCGACCTCAATGCGAGCTTCTTCCGCGAGGACGAACTCGCATCCATGGATCGCGAGGGTGACGTCCGGCGCACCCGGGTCGAGGAACGGCTGATCCCCCAGCCGGCGCGTTTCGCCGGGCTTCCCGACTACAGCTACGGCCCGGCCGACTGGCTGAACAAGAACCAGACCTGCCCCATCGGCGGACCGCCCGGCTACACCCGATATTGCCATGACTTCATTGGGTGGCTCGGCAGTCTGAACTCGGTGCATTTCGGCAGCCAGGCGACGCGAATGTACGGCCGGTATCACACCCTTGCGCTCGACTTCGCGGAACGCGCCCGGGTAATGCGGGCGCGGATGACCGCCGGGGAGCGGCTGGCCCATGCCGACGCCCTGAAGGAGGCCGAGCACCAGGCGCTCATCTATGAGGGCTATGCGCAGCATTTCCTGCAGGACCGATGGGCGATCGGCCACATGTGGGAACGCTGGGACGGCCCCGACCGCACCCAGATCGACGACCGGACGATGCCGATGAGCCTGGCGATCGGCGCCGTGGCGGGCTTTATCCATGGTTCCGAGTCCTCAACCGGGTCCGCCGACGCCATGTCTTCGCCCCTGCCGGGACAGGATGCGGCGCGGCCCATGGAGTTCCGCCATGCGTCCAGGCCGGATCTGCCCCCCGTGCCCGCGGTCGGTGACGAACGACTGGCCGACATGCGGCGCGGTGCCTTCGGCAAGGGCTATGGCGGGCCGGACCAGCCGCTGGACGTCAGAGGTCAGCAGCGCGAGATGCTGGCCTGCTCCAAGGCGGGGTGGGCGGAGGTGATCCGGGCCCTCGGACCCGGCGACCGCGGCGGGTTCGGTGCCGTCGGGGCCCGACTCGCGGCCGACGCCCCGGAGTTTCGTGTGCTGGACGACGAGACCTGCTGGGACATGTGGGCGACCAACCGGTCCATGTACGAAGGGCTTGTCGTCACCCCTTCGGGGGACTGGAAGGGCAAAACGGGGCTGTCCTTGCTGGCGGAGCTCCGCGTGAGGCCCGACCTGACGGGGCGGGGGATCGGAGAGTCGCTGGAGGTCGCCCTCTTCAAGGGGTCGGACCTGACCGCGCTCGGCTGGCGGATGTGGCGGCGGCAGTTGCTGGACCCTGACGGCACGGACCTGGCCCGGGGCGGGATCGGTGTGATCTGGAACGCGCAGACCGGCGACAAGGCCGGCCTGCCGATCTATGCCGAGCCCCTCGATCCGGCCGCCCTGCCGGACCGGACGATCGGCGGCGTCGATCGCCAGACCCTCTACGGTGCCTTTTCCCGCGCGCACTCTGATCACTGGGGCGGGTCTGCGGCGCGGGAGATGCTGGATCGGCTGCGCCGATCTGACCGCGACCGGATGTGGGACCAATGGCAGGAGACCTGCCAGTTCGTCGCCGACATGGCGTGGCAGGGAACCCATCCCTCCTATTCCGGCCGCATGGCGCGCCGGCGGATGGCCGACGGAAAGCCGGTCCGCTCCCTCGCCCATATCCGTACCGGTCCCCGCGAGGTGGAGAGCGACGATCCCGCCGATCCCTTCTACATCGACCAGGGCTATGTCAGCCGGACGGAAGCGCGCGACCGGGCCCCCACCTTCGGCTCGAAGCCCGCGGCCAACTGGTGCGCGCGCGTGCCGATCGTGCGCCTGTCGCGGGATCCGGAGCTTCGTGACCAGAATATTATCCAGGTCCTGCCGTCGGACGCCCCGCGGGTGGAACTGATCGGGAGGGATTTCGGCGCGCGCGAGGGCAATGTCCTCATCTTCGAGGATGGGCGGGGCAAACGCACCCGCGGGCGTATCGTCGACTGGGCCGACAACCGTATCCAGATTGATTTCAGACGCGGCGAGCTGAAGGAAGGCCGCGATTATGTCGTCGAGATTCGCACCAACGACGGACGACGCAGCGTGGGTCTGTTCATCCTCAGGATCCGTCCGGATGAGGAGGAGGAGCCGGCGGCTCCGGTCCGTCATGTCGGCGGTTGCGACGCCGCGCCGCCCCCGGTCCCGAATTTCGACTTCGGCGACCGGGTCAGCGCGCATCTGGGCGGCAAGCCCCTGCTGGCCAGCCCGACAGAACTCGCCGGCGCGATCCGGCGCGCCAATGCCGAACTGGCCGCTGCCCAGCGGCCCTTGCGGGACTTCATGGCCCGGGAACGGGCGTGCATCCTGCAACGCCAGCCAGCCGGGGTCTCCGCCATCGAGCGGCTGTCCCGGGACGGACAGCAGCATTTCGAGCAGAAGCGGATCGCCGCGGCCGAGGAGAGACGCCAGCGACTCTTCATCGACGAGACCTGGGCCGGCCATTTCGGGTACCGGCATATCGAGCGTTGCGCTTCTGCCGCCCCCCGGCAGCCGATGAAGTACGATCTCGTACCCTGGCCCTCGGGAGCCTTCAGACAGCCCGGCGACTTCTGGACCGCCTATGCGCGCGAACTGGAAGGCGTGATCCAGTACAGCCAGTTCGCCGAGACCTTCAACGAGGCCTGGGCCCGCGCCCTGGAAAATCGCGGGGCCCGGATGGAGCCGGATCCGGCCATGCTCCGCGCGGGCTATGACATGCGGATCAGGGATCCGGCGGTGGTCGTCAGGCGCTATTTCCGTCGGAGTCCGGCGGCGCGAACCAGCGGCGGGGTCGACTCGATCTTCAATGCGAATGTCCTGTTCAATGTGGACACCTCTTCCGGCCAGGCCCTGACGCTCTATCAGTTCACCGCCCGCGGGATACTCACCCGTCGGGATTTTGAGGACTGGCTGACCCGGCGCGTTCGCGGCGAGTCGGAAGATTCGCTTGAGGCTATCTGCAGCGTCTGGTCGGCGTCCGGTGCCCCGCTTCCCCCGCCCTTGCCCGGGTTTTGGGGTGACGCCGGCGGCTACTGGGCGGCGGACGGGCAGCGGTACCGGCGGATCGGCTGGCCGGATCTGCGGATGTTCCGATCCAGTCCGCCTTCAGGGCCCGCGCCGGCGGCTCCGTCGCCGGGTGGACCCGTGCTTCAGCCGCCCTCCACCCTGCCGCCCATGCCGCTCCCCGGCCCGGGCCGGCCGGGCGAACGGGATTTCCCCGCCATGCGACCCGGCGTCGTTCCCGGCTCTCCGGTGGGACGGCGTCGAACGGTCCCGAGGGGCCGACGTCGCCTGTCCTGACCGGATCCACCTTTCCGCGCCCCGTTCGCGCACGTCGTTCCCTGCAACACCCTGCCCGTTGGCACGGACCCCGGGCGTTTCGGGAACAACCACCGTTACGACTGCGGGTTCAACTCCGTGACGCAGATCGTCCCGTTGGCATGCGACACACCTGCCCCTTCCGGTCTCCAGTTCAGCGCAGCGATTTCACCACGATCAAAGCAGGCCTGGCCGGTGCGGCTGTTGAACCCTGCCATGGCCCTCACCAGCCGGTCCTCACCTGGCCGGTCCTCGACAATCAGAACCAGCCGATAGGGCATGTTCCACGGCGACCCCATCTCCACCCGGGCACTGAAGGCCGGACCGACGGCCGGACCCGCCAGGGTCCGCCCGTCGCTGTATCGGCCCAGGAAAAGCGATGTGCAGTTGGGCCGGTCGCAGAGGGGCTGCGGGTCCGTTTCAGAGACCGTGGTAGCAATCACCAGACTCAGCCTCGAGGCATCCGCCATCGGAGGCAGCGCGCCGGGCGGCGAAAAGGCCGGCACATTCAGGACCACCTGGGCAAGGAGCAGCGCCAACATCCCATTCATGTCCGACCGCCTCCATCCGTGTGGTACATCACGCTCTCACGTGCGACCTGCCGAACGCAACCGGCACCCGCCGGGCTGCGAGCCGATATCCCCCATTCCCGCCACTGTCTCCGCCCGCTACCCTCTCCCCATGAGCGACGACTCCTACGTCTTCGAGGGCCCGGCTGATGAACCGCCGCCGCCCGCGCGGGACAACAATCCGCCCCAGACGGTCTCGGAGCTGTCCTTCGCCCTCAAGCGCACGCTCGAGGACCGGTTCGGTCATGTCCGGCTGCGGGGCGAGATCTCCAAGGTCAATCACCACGCCTCGGGCCACGTCTATCTGACGCTCAAGGACGACAAGGCCGCCATCGACGGCGTGATCTGGAAGGGGTCGGTCCGCGGACTCGGCGTCCGGCCCGAGTCGGGCCTCGAGGTCATCGTCACCGGCAAGATCACCTCCTACCCTGCCCGCTCCTCCTACCAGATCGTCATCGAGACCATGGAGGCCGCCGGCGCCGGGGCCCTGCTGGCCCAGCTGGAGCGGCTGAAGGCGAAACTGGCCGGCGAGGGCCTGTTCGAGCCGGGCCGCAAGAAACCGATCCCGACCTTCCCGGCCGTGGTCGGCGTCATCACCAGCCCGACCGGCGCGGTCATCCGCGACATCCTGCACCGGATCGCCGAACGCTGGCCCTGCCGCGTCATCGTCTGGCCCTGCGTGGTCCAGGGCGACGCCGCCGCCGGCCAGGTCGCCGCCGCCATCCGCGGCTTCGACAGCCTGGTGCCCGGCGGACCCGTCCCGCGCCCCGACGTGGTCATCGTCGCCCGCGGCGGCGGTTCGGTCGAGGACCTCTGGGCCTTCAATGACGAGGCCCTGGCCCGCGCGGTCGCTGCCGCCGCCATCCCGATCATCTCGGCCGTCGGGCACGAGACCGACACGACCCTGATCGACTTCGTCTCGGACCGCCGCGCCCCCACCCCCACGGGTGCCGCCGAGATCGCCACACCGGTGCTGGCCGACCTGGCCTATGCCGTCGCCGACCTCGACCGCCGCCTGGCCCGGGCCGGCGGCCGCATCCTCGAGGACCGCCGAACCCGGCTGCGCGCCGCTGCCCGCGGCCTGCCCGCCCGGCCCGACGACCTGCTGGCCCTGCCGCAACAGCGGCTCGACCACGCCGGCAGCCGCCTGGGTTCGGCGCTTCAGCGCAATGTCGCGGTCCACGAGCGCCAGTTCGCCGCCGCCGCGGCCCGGCTCTCCGACGGCCTGCTGAAGCGGGCGCTTGAGCGGCGCCACGACCGGCTGACCGCCTTCGCCGACCGCTTCGCCCCGGCCATGACGCGCCGTCTGGATCAGGACTCGGCCCGGCTGGCCGCCCTGTCCCGCGCCCTGTCCGGGCTCAATCCGAAGACGCCCAAGCCCGGCTTCGCGCGTGTCGAGAGCGAGGACGGCACCATGATCGCCGCCGCCGCCGCGCTCCAGAACGGTCAGGCCGTCCGACTGGTTTTCGCCGACGGCGCGCGCGGTGCCCGTATCGACGGCGACGCCGCCCCGACGCGCCCGAAGGCGACCCCTGCCCCGTCCCGCCCGAAGGCCCCGCCTCCGGGACAGGGCGATCTGTTCTGACAGGCGAAAGCCGTGGCGTTGCGTCCATGGCCAAGCTAGCCTGCGCCCATGCCAAAGACCCAGACCGCCAAGGCGACCCTCCACTACGGCGACGGTGAGTTCGCCGTGCTCAAGCCCGGCCGCTTCGTGACCTGCGCGGTCAGCGGCAGGTCCATCCCGCTGGAGACCCTGCGCTACTGGTCGGTCAGCCTGCAGGAGGCCTATGCCGGCCCCGGCGAGGCCTTCCAGCGACTGGGCCAGGTCGCGTGATACTGAACCGCCGGGAAGTCGTTCTCGGCTCCGGCGCCCTGTTGGCCGCCGGCTCCGCGCAAGCCCAGGAGGGCCAGGGCCTGACCCTGACCGGTCGTTTCGTCCAGGGCGGGCACGCCCTCGGCCGCACCTGGCCCCGCGCCCTCGTCTTCATCGACGGCGAATCCCTGACCGCCGCCTCCGCCGGGGGCTGGTTCATCGTCGGCTTCGATCGCGATGCCCCCGCCAGCGTCGAGATCGAGACCCGTCTCGACGGCCGCAGCGCCCGCCGCACCCTCGACATCGTCCCCGGCCAGTTTCCTTCGACGCGAGTCAACGGGCTGCCGCCCTCGACCGTCGAGCCCTCGAACCCGGCCTTGCTGGCGCGGATCCAGAGCGAGATCGTGCTCAAGACCGAGGGCTTCGCAAGCCGCACCGACGCCGACCATTTCCGCGACGGTTTCGTCTGGCCGCTGGAAGGCTTCCGCGTCACCAGCCCCTGGGGCAGTCAACGGGTCCTCAACGGAACCCCGGCGCGGCCCCACTATGGCATCGATCTGGCGGCGCCGCAGGGGACGGTGATCCGCGCCCCGGCCGCAGGCCGCGTCACCCTGGCCCGGCCAGGATTTCATTTCGAGGGCGGCCTGGTCCTGATCGACCACGGCCAGGGGTTGATCACCGCCTACCTCCACCAGTCCCGGCTCGAGGTTGAGGTGGGCCAGGAATTGCGCCGCGGCGAGCCGATCGGCCGGGTCGGCATGACCGGTCGGGCCACCGGGCCGCACCTCTGCTGGCGCATGAAGTGGCGCAACCGTAATTTGGACCCATCGCTTCTGGTCAATACCTGAGCGTGTATAACCGCTTACGTCATGACTGAACACTGATCGGTCATGGACGCGCAGGCATTCCGCCACTAAATTGTTCGACCTCCCGCCGATTCCGGCACGGCCCCGATTTATGTCATCACTCCAGGCTCTCCAGGTTCTGCTGGTCGACGACAACCAGCACATGCGGGCGATCACGTCCGCTGTGCTGCAGTCGGCCGGCGTGCGCCGGGTGCGTGAGGCCGGCGACGGCGCGGCCGGGCTGGAGTTGTTGCGTGAACATGCGATCGACCTGGCCATCGTCGACTTCAATATGTTCCCGCTGGACGGGGTCGAGTTCACCCGCCTGGTCCGCAACAGCCCCGACACCGCCAATCCCTATCTGCCGATCATCATGATGACCGGCCATTCGGAAAAGAGCCGCGTCTATGAGGCGCGCGACGCCGGGGTGACGGAGTTCGTGGTCAAGCCGATCACGGCCAAGGCCATCCTCGACCGCATCCAGGCGGTGATCTTCCGCCCGCGTCCGTTCGTGAAGACCGACGGCTATTTCGGTCCCGACCGACGCCGCACCACCGCCTCCAACTACAAGGGGCCGATGCGCCGCGCCTCGGATCAGGCCGGGGAGGCCTCGGGCAACGGCTCCAGCGCGGCATAGACACGGTCGGGCCACCGCTTGTGGACCCAGAACCAGTCGACGCGGCTCTCGCGCACCCGGTCCTCGATGAAGCTGGTGATCGCCTGAACGCCGCGGGCGATGTCGGCCTGCCGGTCGCCGGTCCGCTCCAGTTCGATCGGCTCATAGACCGTCAGCCGGAACCGCACCCCCGGCAGCCGCACCACCGAAATCGGCTGCAGCACCGTCCCGAATCGCAGCGCCAGCCGGCTCGGCCCGGGGGCGGCGTTGACCGGTTGGCCGAAGAAGGTCACCTCGGGGCCTTCCGAGAATTTCTGGTCGTTCATCAGGGCCACGGACTCGCCCCGCGCCATTCCCGCCAGCAGTTCGCGCGCGCCGTCTCCGCCCTTGGGGGCGAACAGCCTGACCCCGTACCGCGCCCGCGCGGCGATGATCTGGGCGTCGACATAGGGGTTGTTGGCCGCGCGATAGGTGATCTGGCACGGCACGCCCGAGCCCGTGATCGTTGCCGCCAGGGTCTCGATATTGGCGAAATGCCCGCCCACGAAAACGACCGGCCTGCCGCTGTCCCGGATCGCATGCAGCCGTTCCAGGCCGATCACCTCGATACGGTTCTGCTTGACCAGAATGTCCATCACCGCGGTCTCGGCAAAGGCCCGGCCGGTCTGCTCCCACTGGGCCAGGGCCAGCGCCTCGCGCTCGGCCTGCGACATGTCAGGGAAGGCGATGCGCAGGTTTCGCATCACCGTGCGCTGCGTCCCCGTCCGCGGCCCCAGGGTCCGCAGCAACCAGCCGCCGAGGGCCGAGGCCCGCTCCACGCCGAGCAGGCGCATGAAGCCGATGAAGCCCGCAAAGGCCATCGACTCCAGCCGCCAGATCAGGTCCTGGCGGAAGCTGACCCCGTCACCAGGCAATGGTGATCCCGCCGTCCACCACCAGCGTCTGGCCGGTCATATAGGCCGAGGCCGGCGCCGCCAGATACACCGCCGCCCCTGCGATCTCGTCCGGCTGGCCAATCCGCTTAAGCGGCGCGGGGTCGGTCACCTGTTTCAGCAGCTCCGGGTTCTCCCACAGATATTTGGCGAAGTCGGTCTGCACCAGGCCCGGCGCGATGCAGTTGACCCGCACGTTCGACGGCCCCCACTCCACCGCCAGGTTCCGCGCCAGCTGCATATCCGCCGCCTTGGAGATGTTGTAGGCACCGATCAGGGCATTGCCGCGCAGGCCGCCGATCGACGAGACGATGATCACCGATCCGTCCTTCCGCTCCAGCATCTGCGGCGCGACCATCTGGATCAGCCAGTGGTTGGACACGACATTGTTCTGCAGGATCTTGCCGAACTGCTCGTCATTGATCCCCGCCATCGGCCCCGCATAGGGATTGGTCGCGGCGTTGCAGACCAGGATGTCGATCTGGCCGAAGGCGGCGTTGGTCTCGTTGACCAGCCGCTGCAGGTCCTCCTTCGAGGCGATGTTGGCCGGGATGGCGATGGCCCGAGGTTCGCCGTCCCTGGCACCGTGTTTCGCATTGATCGCCTGGGCGACCTCGTCACAGGGTCCGGCCTTGCGCGAACTGATCACCACCCGGGCACCGTGCTCGGCCATCCGCTCGGCGATCGCCTTGCCGATACCCCGCGAAGAGCCGGTGATGACCGCGACCTTGCCGCTCAGATCGAACAATTCCATCGTTAACCTCGAAGAAGTGGGGAGAATCCGTGCACAGACGCTAGGCGTTTGGCTTTGATACCCCGATACTCGGGCGATTCCATCCGGGAAGACGGACGATCCGTTTCCAATGCGCGCACTCACCCAGGGCTTTCTGTTCTTCGGCTACCTGTTCCTGGCCCTGACGGTCGGCGCCTTCATCTGGCGTGCGGGCCTCGGAGCCGGCGCAGGCGCGGCGGGCGCCATTGCGACCATGGGGCTGATGATCGCCGTCCACACCGGCATAGCCGGCCGCGCCGACAAGGCCGCCCTGCGCAATGAGATCGAACAGGTCCGCGAGGCGCATCGCCTGCTGGCCGACGCCATGGAGTCGACCCAGGGTGCCTTGAGCGACCTGGCCCAGGCCATCGAGTCCGGCGTCGTGACCTCCAACGAGACCCTCTCGGGCGAGGTCCGCATGCTGGAGACCCTGATCCAGCAGATGAGCGAGACCCTGGAACAGCGCGCGGCCCAGCCGGTGCCGACCAACCCTTACGAGGCGCGACACCGCGAACAGTCCAACGTCCTGCTGGCCACCATCCACGAGGCCCTGGCCGAGAACCGCGTCGACCTCTACCTCCAGCCGGTCGTCTCCCTGCCCCAGCGCCGGACCATCTTCTACGAAAGCTTCACCCGGCTGCGCGCCGCCGACGACCGCGTCATGATGCCGGCCGAATACCTTTCGGCCGCCGAGGGCGAGGGGCTGGTCCCCGCCATCGACAACCTGTTGCTGTTCCGCTGCGCCCAGATCGTCCGTCGCCTGGCGCGCCAGGACCGCAAGGTCGGCGTCTTCTGCAACGTCGCCCTGTCGTCCCTGGGCGACGAGACCTTCTTCCCCCAGTTCCTCGACTTCCTGAGCGAGAACCGCGACCTCAACCAGGCCCTGATCTTCGAACTGGGCCAGGCCACCTTCGACGCCCGCGGCGCGGTCGAGGCCCGCAACATGGCCAAGCTGGCCGACCTCGGCTTCCGCTTCTCGATCGACAAGGTCCAGACCCTCGATCTCGACTTCGCCGACCTGCAGCGTTCCGACGTCAAGTTCATGAAGGTGGCGGCCGACCTGCTGATCGAACAACTGCTCGACCTCGACGGTGCCTCCGCCCTGCCCAGTCTGCGCGACATCTCCGCCGCCGACTTCGCCGGCCTGACCCGCCGCTACGGCATCGAACTGATCGCCGAGAAATGCGAGAGCGAACGCCAGATCGTCGATATCCTCGAGCTCGACGTCAACATGGGCCAGGGCCACCTGTTCGGCGAACCTCGCGCCATCAAGGAAGCCGTCCTGGCCGAGACCGACCCGCCCGCGGACTTCATCCGCTCCACGCTGCGCAGCGCGGATCAGCGGCGGCGGTTCGGCTAGACCCCCGCCTGGGGCAGGAGGCCGCAGCGATCATGACGGTCTTGCGCTCGTCGCCGCCCGGCTTATAGGCGGACCTGTGAAGCCGTCTCCTGTCGAGCACTGGTCCCTGATGCGTTCGCTGGCCTTCCTGGCCGCGACGTTCGCCATCGTGTTCGGTTCGTTGCTGCCATCCGCCGTCGCGGCCTCGGCGGCGACCGGCGAACCGGTCGTGCTCTGCTCGGGCGACCAGATCATGGTCGTCTATGATGAAGACGGCTCGCCGCGGCCCTCCGGGCCGATGGACAGCCTGAGCTGCGCCGACTGCGTCCTGTCGGCCCTGACAACCCTGCCGCCCCCGCCGTCGCCGATCCATCCCGTGGCCCCGCCGCGGAGCGTCGTTGTGCTGCCGGACTATCAGCCTGCCGCGACCCCGCCCGCCGGGCAGCGCGCCGGTCTGCCGCCCCCCTCGACAGCCCCCCCGACCGCCTGAACCCGCCGAATGCCTGCGCGCCGACGCCCCGTCGGTGCGCGCCTTTCCCTGTTCAGGATCTCAGAAACATGTCTCCCGAGACCACTGCGACGCCGGGGGCGGCTCCCGGAGCGCGCCCTGTCGACGCCCCCCTTTCCGGCGCCTTCCGCGCCGTCTGGCGCTGGCATTTCTACGCCGGTCTGCTGGTGCTGCCCTTCCTGATGCTCATGGCCCTGACCGGTGCCCTGTATCTGTTCGCGGACGAGATCGACGGGGCGGTCTATCGCGACCTGTCCCGGGTGGAGGCCCGCACCGCGACCACTTCGCCCGACCGTTGGGTCGCCGCCGCCGAGGCCGGGGCCGGCGGGACGGTCTCCGACGTCCTGCTGCCGGCCCGGGCCGATCAGGCCGTGCGCCTGACCGTCGACCTGGCCGACGGCGGCCAGCGCACCGCCTTCGTCAATCCGTATGACGCCCGGTACATCGGCTCCACCGGCTACGGCGGGGTGATGGAGACGGTCAAACAGCTGCACAGCCTCATCCTGCTGGGCAGCTGGGCCAACTATGTCGTCGAGATCGTCGCCGGCTGGGCCCTCATTCTGGTCGCCACCGGCCTGTTCCTGTGGTGGCCCCGTGGACGCGGCGTCGGCGTGGTCTCGATCCGCCCGTCCGATCCCAAGCGCCGCCCGTTCTGGCGCGACGTCCATGCGGTGACCGGCCTGTACGCCGGCGCCGTCATCGCCTTCCTCGTCGTCACCGGCATGCCCTGGTCCGCCTTCTGGGGCGACCAGTTCATAGGCTGGGTGAAGGCCCATGGTCTCGGCCGGCCCCGGGCCCCCGCGGCGGCAAGCCCCTTCGTCCACCCCGCACATCCCGCGGACGCCCCGGTCGGCGTCGGCTGGACCATGGAGGGGATGGTCATGCCCGCCGCCCACACCGGCGGCGCCAGCCTGTCGCGCGTCATCGCAACCGCCGAAGCCCGGGGGCTGGCGCGGCCCTATACGGTTTCCATCCCCTCGGATCACGGCCTGGCCTTCACCGCGGCGCGGCTGACCAAACAGGTCGAGGACACCCGCGCCCTCTATATCGACGGGACCACCGGCGCCGTTCGGGCGGACATCCGCTACGGCCAGTTCGGCGTCGGCGCCCGGGCCTTCGAATGGGGCATCGCCGTCCACCAGGGGACCCAGTACGGCTGGATCAACCGCTGGCTGATGCTGGGCGGCTGTATCGCCATCTGGCTGCTGGCGATCAGCGGCGTGCTGATGTGGTGGAAGCGCCGGCCGCCGAAACTGTCGAAGGGCCGCATCGGAGCCCCCGAAGTCCCGCCCGACCCCCGGGTTCGCGCCGCCGTACTGGGCATCGTCCTGCCCCTCGCCCTCTTCTACCCCCTCACCGGTCTCAGCCTGATCGCCGCCCTGGCGATCGAGCGGACCGCAACCCTGGTGCGCCGTCGCCTCGACGCCCGCGCCGCAAGGAGCGCCTGATGAAACGCCTGCTGATCCCCGCCGCCCTGATGACCCTGACGGCGTGCAACCCGCCCCCGACGCCGGAGGCCCCCGCCGTCGTCACGACGACGGACGCCCTGTGCCGGCCCACGCCAAACGGCCGCGCCATGACCGGCTGCTATCTGACCCTGACCGCCAGCCGCGACGACCGGCTCGTCGCCGTCTCCAGCCCCGTGGCCGGCGAAGGCCAGATCCACGAGATGAAGGTGGCGAACGGCATGATGTCCATGGCCGAACTGGAGAACGGACTGCCCCTGCCGGCCGGGCAGGCCGTCGCGCTCCAACCGGGCGGCAACCACATCATGCTGCTCGACCTGAAACAGCCGCTGGCCGAGGGCGAACAGGTTTCGCTCACCCTCACCTTCGAGCATGCGCCGCCGATGGGCATCCGCGCCCGGGTCGGACAGCCTCCGGCGGCCTGACGCAGGTCCGCTACCAGCGGCGTCCGTCGTCCTGCCAGTAGACCCGTTCCCGGCCGTAGCGATAGTCGCGGTTGTAGCCGCCAAAGCCATAGCCGCAGGGATCATCCTCCTCGGACAGCTCCCGCCCGATCAGGGCCCCGGCGAGGGCGCCGATGGCGGCGCCCTCCTGGCGGTTGTCGCGGCCGGCGATCGCCGCGCCGACGGCTGCGCCCAGAGCGGCCCCGGCACCGGTCGAAAACTCCCGGTTCCGGGCATAGTCGCGCTCGCAGGCCGAGGCGTAGTCGTTTCGCATGGTCGCGCAGCCCGACACTGCCAGCCCGCAGGCCACCACCGCCGTCATCGTCAGAATGGACCGCATGCCGTCTCTCCCTGTGGGCTCCGGAGATCGAACGCCGCGCGGACAGGGGTGTTCCGGCAACGCGTTCTCCCTCCCCTTCATGGGGAGGGACGGCGAGCCCTTCGCGCGCCCGGGTGGGGAACGCCAGTCCCGCACCGGCCGCACCACGCTACACACTTCCCCGCCCGGTCGCGTCGCGACCACCTTGCCCACTTCGGGGGAGGGAGACGCTTCTCCGACTGCCTCCGAAAGGCTATCAGCCCACCATGACCCTGCCCCACGCCCTGAACGGCCTGTCCGACATCGCCGCCGATTACGACCTCCTGCTCTGCGACGTCTGGGGCGTGATCCACAACGGGCGCGAAAGCTGGCCCGGGGCCTGCGAGGCGCTGAGCCGGTTCAACCGCGACCATGGCCATGTCGTCCTCATCTCCAACTCGCCGCGCCCGGCCCCGGGCGTGGTGGTCCAGCTCGACGCCCTGAACGTGCCGCGCGACAGCTGGCGCGCCGTCGTCACCTCGGGCGACGCCACCCGGCACGAACTGGCGAAGCGCGCCCCCGGCCCGGCCTGGATCATCGGCCCCGACCGCGACTGGCCCCTCTATGACGGCCTCGGCCTGCAGGTCGCCGAGGGCGCATCGGACGCCGCTTTCATCTCGGTCACCGGCCCGGTCGATGACGAGACCGAAACGCCCGAGGACTATCGCGAACGCCTGTCCGCCGGCGTCGCGCGCGGACTCGAACTGATCTGCGCCAACCCCGACCGCGTGGTCCAGCGCGGCGACCGGCTGATCTATTGCGGCGGCTCGCTGGCCGATCTGTACGAAAGCCTCGGCGGGCGGGTGACCATGGCCGGCAAGCCCTTTGACCCGATCTACGGCCTGGCCCTGGCCGAGGGCGAGCGGTTGCTCGGCCGCCCGGTCGATCGCTCCCGCGTGCTGTGCATCGGCGATGGCGTGGTCACCGATGTGCTCGGCGCCAACAAACAGGCGCTCGACTGCCTGTTCATCGCCCAGGGCATCCACGGCGACGCCGCGCGCGGTGCCGACGGCCGACTGGATCCGGCCCGCGCCGCGGACCTGCTGAAGGCCGAAACGACCTGGGCCCGCTACGCCGCGCTCGATCTGACGTGGTGACCACGGCCATTTTTGCTTCAGGTCGCTTCGGCCTGAATCCAAAAAATGGCCCACTCAGAGGCAAATCGCGCTAAGGCCGGGCCATGACCGAACTTGTCACGAAACACCCCTCCGGTGGCTACATCCTCGAGGAACTCCACGTCGGCATGACGGCGGAAACCAACATCCTCGTCACCGAACAGCGCATCCAGCAGTTTGCCGACGCCTCGGACGACTACAATCCGGTGCATATGGACGAGGCCTTCGCCGCGAAGACCGCCTATCGCGGCCGCATCGCCCACGGCCTGCTGACGGCCTCCTTCGGCTCGGCCGTGGTCGGCACCATCCTGCCCGGCGCCGGGGCCATCTACCTGTCCCAGACCCTCGGCTTCCACATGCCGGTGCGGATCGGCGAGACGGTTCTGGTCCGCGTCAGCGTCAAGTCCGTCGATCCGGAGAGCGCCCGCGTCGAGCTGGACTGCGAGGGCTTCGTTGACGGCAAGCGGGTCATGGACGGCGTCGCCCTGGTCCGCGTCCCCCGCCGCCGGCGCCCCGCGAAGGACTGACTTGATCCAGATCGTTACCGACTGGCGCGACCTGCCCGAGCCGTTGCGCGGCGCGGCCGTCGCCATCGGTGCCTTCGACGGCGTGCATCGTGGCCACCAGGCGGTCATCGCCGAGGCCCGGGCCGCCGCCGACCGCCTGGACGTTCCGCTGGCCGTGGTCAGTTTCGATCCCCACCCCCGCCGCTGGTTCCAGCCCGAGGCCGCGCCGTTCCGCCTGATGACCCCCGGCCAGATGGCCCGCGCCCTGGCCCCGCTCGGCGTCGACCGGCTGTACCTCCTGCCCTTCGACGCCGGCATGGCCGCCCTTACCGATGAGGCTTTCGCCCGCGAGGTCCTCTCGGATGGTCTTGGGATCGCCCACGCCGCCGTCGGCTTCGACTTCACCTATGGCAAGGGCCGCACCGGTTCGGCCGAAGGCCTGCGTCGCCAGGGCGAGGCCCTCGGCTTCGGCGTCACCGTCGTCGACCGCATCGACGATTCCGACGGGCTGAAGCTGTCCTCCTCCGGAGTCCGCGAGGCGCTCAAGGCCGGCGACATGCCCCGCGCCGCCGCCATTCTCGGCCGCCCGTTCGCCATCGAGGGCGAGGTCGTCCACGGCGACAAGCGCGGCCGCACCATCGGCGTACCGACCGCAAACGTGTCGATGGCCGACTACATGCGGCCCGCCTATGGCGTCTATGCGACCCGCACCCGCCTGCCGGACGGCCGGGTGGTCGACGGCGTCGCCAACCTCGGCGTCCGTCCGATGTTCGAGATCGACCGGCCCCTGCTGGAAGTCTGGCTGTTCGACTTCGAAGGCGACCTGTACGGCCAGACGGTCGAGACCGAACTGGTCGCCTTCCTGCGCGGCGAGATGGCCTTCGACGGCCTCGACGCCCTCAAGGTCCAGATCGACGCCGACGCCGCGGCGGCGCGGATGGCGCTCGCTAGCTGATCGCGGCCATCAGCTGTTCGGTCAGGGCCGGCCGCCCCGGAACCAGCACGTCCGAGATCTTCCACATCGGCCCCTCCTTCACCAGTTTCAGCGTTTGCCGCTTCGTCTCACCGGCGTTGGTGAACACCACCGCCGCCTCCGCCTCTGCCGGGCCGGCCTGGGTGACGGTAACCGAATCGAGGGTGAACCCCTCGCTGTCCTGGCAATCGCAGACCGGGTCATAGTTCAGCGTCGGGACCTCCCCCGCCGCCTTGGCGAAGTCCGCGCCGATCATGGCGTTAAGCATCCGGTCGTAGATTGGATCCTGTCCCGGCCGCAGCGGCTCTCCCATACTGGCCCCCGGCGTGGTGTGGACGGCGTAGAGCGCCCGCACGAATTCCTCGGGCCCGACCCGCGCGGCCTCATAGATGGCGGGCCGTCCCGGCGGCAGGGCGGCCGGCGCATCGGCCGGCTCGACGGCTTCATCGCCCGACGGCGAACAGGCGGCCAGGCCGGCGAGCATGCTGGCGACGATCAGGATGTGACGCATCGGAACCCTCCCTCGAGCCCGCGACTATCCCGCCGCCGCCCCCGACTGGCAATCCCGGCTGGCGTCCTGCCCTCCCCGTCTGCTAGACCGTCCGCACCATGACCGTCCGCGTGTTTCGCCCGATTTCGATTAGCCGCCCGGCGTAGCGCCGCAGGGCTCTGGCCCCGTGCACGCCGGGATCGATACCGACGCGAACGATCACACATCGACGACGAAACGAGACTTCATGGCCGACGCCAACGACACGCCAACTACCGGCCGCGACTATCGCGAGACGGTCTTCCTGCCCGAAACGCCCTTCCCCATGCGCGGTGGCCTGCCGCAGAAGGAACCGGCAATCATCGAGCAATGGGGCGACCTCTATGCCGCCCTGCGCAAGCAGCGCCAGGCCGAGGGCGCGCCCCTCTACGTCCTTCACGACGGCCCGCCCTACGCCAACGGCGACATCCACATCGGCCACGCCCTGAACAAGACGCTGAAGGATTTCGTCGTCCGCAGCCGCTTTCTGCTCGGCAATGACGTCGACTACGTCCCCGGCTGGGACTGCCACGGCCTGCCGATCGAATGGAAGATCGAGGAACGCTACCGCAGCCAGGGCAAGCGCAAGGACGAGGTCTCCAAGGCCGAGTTCCGACAGGCCTGCCGCGAATATGCGACCGGCTGGATCGATGTGCAGCGCGAGCAGTTCAAACGCCTCGGCGTCCTCGGCGACTGGGACCACCGCTACGCCACCATGGATTTCGGCACCGAGGCGGCCATCGTCGGCGAGTTCCATAAATTCAAGAACTCGGGCCAGCTGTACCGCGGCTCCAAGCCGGTCATGTGGTCGCCGGTCGAGCGCACGGCCCTTGCTGACGCCGAGATCGAATACCACGACCACGTCAGCCCGACCGTCTGGGTCAAATTCCCCGTCACCGGCGCGACCGACAGCCACCCTGACGACCTGCTGGCCTTCCGCCACGCCAATCCGTCGATCGTCATCTGGACCACCACGCCCTGGACCATCCCGGCCAACCGGGCCATCAGCTACGGCCCCGAGATCGCCTATGGCCTCTATGAGGTCACGGCCATGGAGACCGGACTGGAGTTCGAGCCCTGGGCCAAACCGGGCGACCGGCTGATCGTCGCTGACAAGCTGGCCGAGGACGTCTTCCGCGCCGCAAAGATCGCCGGCTGGAGCCGGGTCGATGACCTGAACCCGTCCGGCCTGGAATGCGCCCACCCGCTGGCCGCCCTGGCCCCCGGCTACGGCTTCTCCGTGCCCCTGCTGGCCGGTGACCACGTCACCGACGACGCAGGCACCGGCTTCGTCCACACGGCCCCCGGCCATGGCGCGGACGATTTCGAGGTCTGGAAGGCCCACGGCCATCACGAGGTCCCGGACACCGTCGACCCCGACGGTGCCTACTACGACCACGTCCCCCTGTTCGCCGGTCTCAAGGTGCTGGAGACCGAGGGCAAGAAGACCGGCAAATTCGGACCCGCCAACGGCGCGGTGATGGACAGGCTGATCGAGGCCGGAAACCTGCTGGCCCGCGGCCGGCTGGAGCATTCCTATCCGCACAGCTGGCGCTCCAAGGCGCCGATCATCTTCCGCAACACACCGCAGTGGTTCATCCGCATGGATACGCCGCTGGCGGACGAAGGCACCCTGCGCGAGCGGGCCCTGGACGCCATCGACAAGACCGACTTCCACCCCGAGGCCGGCCGCAACCGCATCCGCTCCATGGTCGAGGGCCGGCCGGACTGGCTGATCAGCCGCCAGCGCGCCTGGGGCACGCCGCTCGCCATGTTCGTCGACAAACAGACCGGCCAGCCGCTGGTCGACACCGAGGTCGACGCCCGCATCACCGCCGCGGTGGCCGAAGGCGGTGCCGACGCCTGGTTCACCCGTCCCGACGCCGACTTTCTCGGGGCCCACGACCCGGCCCGCTACGAGAAGATCGAGGACATCCTCGACGTCTGGTTCGACTCCGGCTGCACCCACGCCTTCACGCTGGAAACGCGCGACCCGGCCCATGGCTACAGCGGCGACCGCCCCTCGCACTGGCCGGCGGACCTCTATCTCGAAGGCTCGGACCAGCACCGCGGCTGGTTCCAGTCCAACCTGCTCGAAGGCTGCGGCACCCGCGGCCGCGCCCCCTATGACGCCGTCCTGACCCACGGCTTCACCCAGGACGAGCAGGGCAAGAAGATGTCCAAATCGCTGGGCAACACCACCGATCCGGCCGTGGTGATCAAGGAATCCGGTGCCGACATCCTGCGCCTCTGGGTCGCCCTGGTGGACTACGCCGAGGACCAGCGGATCGGAAAACAGATCCTGCAGACCACGGTCGAGGCCTATCGCAAGCTTCGCAACTCGGTCCGCTATCTGCTCGGTGCCCTTGTCGGCTTCGACGAGGCCGAACGCCTGCCGCTCGACCAGATGCCGCCGCTGGAGGCCTTCATCCTGCACCGCCTGTGGGAGCTCGATCGCGACGTCCGCAAGGCCTATGCCGAATACCGCTTCCAGGACGTCGTCCGCCCGGTGCTGGAGTTCTGCTCCAATGACCTGTCGGCCCTGTATTTCGACATCCGCAAGGACAGCCTCTACTGCGACCGCCCCGACGCGATCCGCCGCCGCGCGGCCCGCACGGTCATGCATGAGGTCTTCATGCGCCTGACCGCCTGGCTGGCCCCCCTGACCCCCTTCACCATGGAAGAGGCCTGGGGCACGCGCTATCCGGACGGCGGCTCCAACTGCGCCCGGGTGATCCCGGAAACGCCGGCGGAATGGCAGGATTCCAGCGAGAAGGCCCGCTGGAAGGCAATCGAACGGGTCCTTCTGGTGACCAACGGCGCCCTTGAGATTGATCGCCGCGAAAAGCGTATCGGCACTGGTTTGGACGCCGCCCTAACCGTCTACGTGACTGACGAGCAGATCGCTTTCGCCTTCGGCGGCTTCGACCAACAGGAGATCGCTGACATTTTCCGGGTCAGCCAGGTCCAGCTTGTTCAGGGCTCGCCGCCCGCTGGTGCCTTCCAGATGATGGAAGTCCTCAACGTGGCTGCGGTAGTCCAGCCCATTACGGACCACCCCAAGTGCGCCCGCTCATGGCGGCGCGTCCCCGATGTCGGCTCGGACAAGGACTATCCCGAGCTCAGCGCCCGCGACGCGGACGCCGTGCGCTGGTGGGACGCCC
>CAZFQC010000007.1:0-39071 GCA_964520795.1 uncultured Brevundimonas sp. | reverse complement strand
TATCCGCACCCGCCTGGACCAGCCGCATATGGCCGTCGAGGAAGGGGTTGTCGCCGGGGGTGTAGTTGGTGAGCGCCCCGCCGGCCAGGTACGCGGTCAGGTCGATGATGTCGCCGCCGGCGCCCGCCACAAAGTCGCGCACGATATTGGCCGCGCTGCCGCCGAAGCCACCGTCGGTGCCGGCCAGCACCAGGGTGTCCGAGCCCGAGCCCAGCTTGACCACGAAGCTTCCGCCGAGCGTATCCACCGTGACCGTGTCATTGCCGGCCCCGCCGTTGACATTGGCCTTGAACGCTCCGGTCGCCGAGATGACGTCATTGCCGTCCTGGCCCTCGAACACCACCGTGTCAGTGTAACGGCCGTTCCCGTTGAAGGTCATCGTATCGTCGCCGATACCCCCGGTCAGGGTGACCTCCGTCGCCGCCCCGTTGCCGGAGCGCTCGATCGACAACGTGTCGTTGCCGGCCCCGCCGATGAACCGGTCGTTGCCGCCGAGGGTGTCCGACAGGACGTTGTCGCCCGCATCGCCGGTGAAATAGTCGCGGAAGGCCGAGCCGGTCAGGTTCTCGATGCTCGACAGCGTATCGCGGCCGGCGCCGATCGTGTTCTGGTCATTGGTCTTGGCCAGCTGGACCGTCGCCCCGGCCGAGGCCGAGGCGTAGCTGACCGTATCCACGCCGTCGCCGCCGTTGAGCGCATCATTGCCCGCCCCGCCGTCGAGCACATCGTCGCCCGCGCCGCCATTGAGCGTGTCATTGCCCCCCGCGCCGCCGAGGATGTCGTCGCCGTCCAGACCGTTGATCGTATTGTCGGTCCCGTCACCGTCCAGGGTGTCCGGGCCGGAGGTGCCGTTGATGCTGTCGTCGATCAGGTCCCCGGCAAGATCGTACAGGCCGTCAGAGAACTGCAGCTGTTCAACATTGGTCAGGGTGTCGGTCCCGTCCGGACCGGTGACCGTGGTGACCCCGCCGGTCGTCGAAATGGTGTAGCCGGCCCGCTCACCGGCGAAGACCGCCGTATCGGTCCCGTCGCCGCCGTCAATCGCGTCGTTGCCGGTCCCGCCGGTGATGGCGTCATCGCCCGCTCCGGCCAGGATTTCGTCGTCGAAGTCCGTGCCGCCGATGGTGTCCGCGCCGCCGGTGCCCACGACATACTGGCCGCCGCCGGCACCGACGATCAGAGTCACGTCGGTGAACTGCAGCCGCTCGACCGTGGTGATCGTATCCGTCCCGTCCGGACCCGTGACCGTGGTGGTCCCGCCCACGGTGGAAACCGTATAGCCCGCCCGTTCGCCCGCGAAGACGGCCGTATCGGTTCCGTCGCCGCCATCGATCGCGTCGTTTCCGGTGCCGCCAGTGATGGCGTCGTCGCCCGCGCCGGCCAGGATCTCATCGGCGAAGTCTGTGCCGCCGATGGTGTCCGGGCCGCCGGTGCCGACGATATACTGGCCGCCACCGGCGCCGACGATCAGGGTCACGTCGGAGAACTGCAGCCGCTCGACCGTCGTCAGGGTGTCGGTCCCGTCCGGACCCGTGACCGTGGTGGTCCCGCCCACGGTCGAGACCGTGTAGCCGGCCCGTTCACCCGAGAAGACCGCCGTGTCAGTCCCGGACCCGCCGTCAATGGTGTCGTTGCCGGCGCCGCCGGTAATAACGTCATCGCCGCCCAGGCCGTTGATGGTGTTGGCGCCGCCGTCGCCATTAAGGGCGTCGGCCGCCCCGGTGCCGTTGATGGCACCGTCCAGCGGATCGCCGGCGGCATTGGTGGTCTGGTCGGCGAACTGCAGTCGCTCGACATTGGTCAGGCTGTCGGTTCCGTCCGGGCCCGAAACGGTCGTGACGCCGCCCGAAACACTGACCGTATAGGCCGCGCGATTGCCCGAGAAGACCGCCACATCGAGGGAGCCGCCGCCGCCATTGATGGTGTCATTGCCGGCCCCGCCGGTCAGCAGGTCGTTGTCCGAACCCCCGTTGAGGGTGTCGGCTCCGGCACCGCCCTCCAGTTGATCCTCACCGGCCTCGCCGTTCAGGGTCGAGCCGAGCTGGACAACCGGCACCGGGGCCTGGCTCGGGCTGGAAACGTGCAGCCGGTAGGTGCCGCCGGCCGGCGGCGCACCGGAGGTAAAGGTCTCGCCGACGTTCGACAGCCAGCGTCCGACCTGGATGTAATAGGTCCCCGCGGAGGCGAATGTGTGGGTCAGCATGGAATCGGTCGAGTCGCCGCCGTCCGACCCATTGTCGTCGTTGTTGGCCAGTTCATCGCCCGCGCCGGTCATCAGCCGCAGGGTGCTGTCGAACGAGGCCCCGTCGATATCGAAGATCACCGTCTCGCCGGCGGTCACCGTGATCGAATAATATTCAACGCCCCCATGGGTGGTGGCGTCCACGGTCGCATGCGGAATCGTCGTCGAATTGGCGATGGACGCATCGGAGAACAGGTCAAAGGCCCCGGCCAGCGAAACCGCCGTACCGATCGTATTGTTGAACGTGTCCGATCCCTTGACGATGTCCGGCGCGCCGCCACCCTGGCCGGGCGCGCCGGCGAAGAGCTGGTCGTCGCCGCCGCCGCCGCCCAGGGTGTCGATGCCGCCGCCGCCGCGCAGGACGTTGGCGTTGTCGTCACCCGTGAGGCTGTCATTGAAGGCCGTGCCGGTCACATCCTCGACGTTGGACAGGGTGTCGAATCCGGCACCGCCGCTGGCCGAGCCGTTGGTCAGGTTCACCGTCACGCCGGCACCGGCGCCGGAGTAGTCGGCCAGGTCGGTTCCCGCCCCGCCGTCCAGCGCGTCATTGCCCAAGGCACCGATCAGGATGTCGTCGTCGTCGCCGCCGTTCAGGGTGTCGTCACCCGACCCGCCGTTCAGATTGTCATTGCCGGCAAGGCCGTCGATGGTGTCCGTCCCGCCGAGGCCGCCGATGACGTCCGCCAGGGCCGAGCCGGTAATGGTCTCATTGGTGATGTCACCGCCGACGACGAGACCGCCGGTCGGGGTCGCCGCGATGGTCTGGTCGGTGAACTGCAGGAATTCGACATTGGTCACGGTCACCGTCTGGCCGTTGCCCGTAACGGTGCCGATCTGCCCGTTCCAGCTCACGGTGTAGGTGGCCCGGGTGCCCGAGAAGACGACCGTATCGCTGCCCAGACCGCCGTCCACGACATCGTCGCCGGAATTCAGGGTGAAGCGGTTGCCCACCGAATTGCCGCGGAAGGTGTCGGAGCCGAGACCGCCGATGGCGTTCTCGATGACCGCCCCGAGGGCGATCGAGACGTTGCCGACCAGGCCGCCGACACTGGTGAAGGCCCCCTGACGCAGGTCGATGATCTGGCCGTTGTTGAAATAGCCCGAGAAGTCGAAGGTGTCGGTCCCGCCGGCGTCCCAGGCGCAGAAGACCAGGGGGCTCAGCTCATTGGTGGCACCGTACCAGATCCGGCCGGCCGTCGAGTTGAAGCCATAGACGGTATCGCCCGTCCGGGTCGTCATATTGGCGCCGTACAGGCGCTGGGAGGCCGAGATATCGTCCAGCAGCGGGGCGGAGGCGTAGCGTCGCGTCCCGGTTCCGTCCGTGCGGAAATCGGCGCCGGTCTCCCGCTCGTTGAAATAGCTCATCACCGAATACTGGAGGGAATCCTCATAGTAGATGGCGCTGGCGGCATAGGTGATGACGCCGCCGGAGCTGGCGTTGTAGGCGGCCGGGTGGCTCAGGCCGATGGCGTGGCCGAGCTCGTGCAGCAGGGTCAGCTGGCCATAGCCCAGCTGGGTCGGCACGGCGTTGTAGGACAGCGAGCTGTTGATCCAGACGTCGCCCTGGACCTGGCTCGCGCCGGTGCTGCCGGGCATGCCGCCGGGCAGATAGGCGAAGGCGGCCGCGCCGTCCTGGCCCGAACTGTAGTTGCCCAGCAGGATGGTGGCGTTGTTCGAATATTCGCTGCCGACGTCCTGGACGCGCTGGAAGGTGATGTTGGCCACATCCGACCAGGCGGTCAGCGCCTGAAGGGTGGCGGCGATCTGGACCGCGCTGAACTGGGAGAAGCCGGCGGTGTCGGTCGGCATGGTCGTGACCGAGTCACGGAAGGCATAGGTCACCGTCGCCGCCGTGCCGAGGCCCGCGGCCCAGCTCTGGTTGGTTCGGGTAATCTGGGCGCCGGCGTCGGTCGAGCTGAGCGAGGGCTTTCCGTTGGGGCCGAACACGCCGCGATCGTCGGCGTTCAGTCCGAAATACGGCCCGCCGCCGCCGTCAGCCGCCGTCGTGGCCCCGTGGAAGCGCGCGCAACAGGCGCAGACCTGATAGCTGGCGATGGCCCCGAAGGACGAGTCGGAACCCGACGATCCGCCTCCGATTTGGAGCGAAGCATCAAAGTCTTCGTTCATTCTCGCGGGGCGGCTGCCGGAAAAGCTGTCAAACATCGTACACTTCCATCGGGTAACTGTATTTTTGCCGAAACATCGTAACGTGGTCCTGTCAAACAACAAGCACGGCCTTGTCACAGCTACGCACTTCCACGCGATCGGGATGTGTGGGGCGGGGGCGGTTCGGGCTTGCAAAGAGCGTCCCGCTCAAGGAAAGGGCTTCCGGAGAGGGCGCTGATGTCGATTTTTCCGGTGATCATGTGCGGCGGGTCCGGCGTCCGGCTCTGGCCCGAATCCCGGCCCGATCGACCGAAGCAATTTCTCCCCTTGATTGAATCGCGATCGCTTTTCCAGCGAACCGCCGAGCGTGTGGCCCCCCTGGCCGAGGGCGGCGGTGCCCTGGTCGTGATCACCGGCCTTGCCCATCTGGCGACCGTGCGCGACCAGTTGGCCGAGGTCGGTCTCAGCGCGACCATTATCGCCGAACCCTCGGCCCGGGACTCCGCCCCGGCGGCGGCGGCGGTGGTCGAGTGGATCGCCCGGCGCGACCCGGACGGCATCGCCGCCATTGTCGCCTCCGATCACCACATCGCCGACGACGACGCCTTTCGCGCCGCGGTGCGGACGGCGGCAGCCGCTGCGGCGGGGAGTTCGATCGTCACGCTCGGCGTCCAGCCCGCCGGGCCTTCGGAAGCCTACGGCTATATCCGCCCGGAATCCGGCCCGGGCCTGTCCCGGGTCGCCGCCTTCCGCGAAAAGCCGGATCGCGAGACGGCCCTGCGCTACATCGCCGAGGGCTGTCTGTGGAACAGCGGCAATTTCATCGTCTCCGCCCGGACCCTGACGGAAGAGCTGGAACTCCACGCCCCCGATATCCTCCACGCCGTGCGACAGGCGCTCGGTGAAGCCGAAACGATGCCGGACGGTGTGGTGCGGCTGTCGCCTGCGTTCAATGCGGTGCCGAAGCGGTCGCTGGACTATGCGGTGATGGAGAAGACCCGCCGGGCCAGCGTGCTGCCGGTAGACTTCGGCTGGTCGGATCTCGGTGCCTGGGACGCCGTGGGCGAGGCGGGCGGCGCACGCCGGGGATCGGTGGTCGAGGACCAGGCCGACGGCTGCGTCATCCGGGCCGCCCCCGGCATGGTGGTCGGCGTCCTCGGCGTCTCCAACCTGGCCATCATCGCCGAACGGGACGCGGTCCTCGTCTGCGCCCTCGATCAGGCCCAGAATGTGAAAGCCCTCGTGGAGCGCGTCCGCGCCGCACCGCCGACCGAAGGGCTCGGCGCCGCCGCGATCCGGCTGGCGCAATGGCTGCGGACCAGCGCCCTGCCCCTGTGGGGAACGGTCGGAACCAGTCCGGACGGGGCCTTCCGCGAAACCGTCGACGAACGCGGCGGGGCGGTCGACGGCCCGCGCCGCTCACGCGTCCAGACCCGGCAGGTCTGGACCTTCTGCCGCGCCGGCGCCCATGGCTGGAACGGCCCCTGGTCCGCGCTCGCCGAGCGCGGCTTCACCGCCTTCGACCGGGATTTCCGACGCAGCGACGGGGCCTTTCGCGCGATCTCGGACCCGGCCGGCCGGGCCGTCGACGACACCGTCATGCTCTACGACCAGGCCTTTGCCCTGCTGGCCGCGTCCGAGCTCTACCGGCTGGATCTGAGCCGTCCCCTCGCCACGGCCGCGGCCGACAGCGTCCAAACCTGCCTGGCGGCGCGGCGACACCCGGCCGGCGGCTGGCGCGAGGCGGGAGCGCATCCCTTCCAGGCCAATGCCCACATGCACCTGCTCGAGGCGGCCCTGGCCTGGGAGGCCCTCGGCGACGACGGCTTCGCCGCCCTGTCGGATGAGATCGCCGCCCTGGCGATGGCCCGTTTCGTCGACCCCTCGACGGGCCGGCTGCATGAGTTCTTCGACGAGACCTGGTCGGCCGCGCCGGGCGCGGACGGGCGTCTGGTCGAGCCGGGACACCAGTTCGAATGGGCCTGGCTGCTGACCCGTTACGGCCTCGACCGGTCGTCCTCCGAAGCGCTGGCGATCGGCAAACAGCTGTATGAGGTCGGAAAGTCCGGCGTCGATCCGCGCCGAAACGTCGCCGTCGACGCCCTGCCCGAACCGGGCCAGACCCCCGGCGGCCGCGCCCGCCTGTGGCCCCAGACCGAACGGCTGAAGGCGGCCCTGCTGCTGGCGGAACAATCGACCGGAGCCGAGCGTCAGGCCCTGGTCTCCGACGCCCAGGCGGCCCTGGCCGGGCTCTGGCTCTACCTCGAGCCGACGGGCGGCTGGCGGGACAAGCTTCTGGAGAACGGCACCTTCGTCGAGGAGCCCGCGCCGGCCAGCTCCTTCTACCACATCATGGCAGCCTTCGATCAGCTGGCGGCCGGCGCGCCGGCCTTGACGGGCCTGTCGGCCGCGGACCTGGCCCTCGGCGCCGCGTCCCGCGGATCCTGACCCTCATCGCCCACGGAGGGCCCTGCGTGACCGATCAAAGTCCCGTCCCGCCGCATGAGCCCCCGGGCTCCGCAGACTGGTGGCGGGGTGCGGTCATCTATCAGGTCTATCCGCGCAGCTTCGCCGATACGAATGGCGACGGTGTCGGCGACATGGCGGGAATCACGGCCCACCTCGACCATATCGCCTCCCTCGGCGTCGACGCGGTCTGGCTCAGCCCCTTCTTCACCTCGCCGATGAAGGATTTCGGCTATGACGTGGCCGACTATTGCGATGTCGATCCGGTCTTCGGAACCCTGGCCGATTTCGACCGGCTGATCGCCCGCGCCCATGCCCTGGGCCTCAGGATCATCACCGACCTGGTCCTGGCCCACACCTCGGACCAGCACGCCTGGTTCAGGGACAGTCGCCAGTCGCGCGATGGCTTCCGGGCCGACTGGTACGTCTGGGCTGACGCGAAGCCCGACGGCTCGCCGCCCTCCAACTGGCAGTCGGTCTTTGCGGGCCCCGCCTGGACCTGGGACGCCCGGCGCGGCCAGTACTACATGCACAATTTCCTGCCGGAGCAGCCGCAGCTGAACCTGCACAATCAACAGGTCCAGGACGCACTTCTGGATGTTGCCCGCTTCTGGCTCGACCGCGGCGTCGACGGCTTCCGCTTCGACGCGATCAATTTCGCCGTGCACGATCCGACCCTGACCGACAATCCGCCCGCCCCGGCCGGTGGCAGGCGCAGCCGGCCGTTCGACTACCAGGCCCACGTCCACAACCAGTCGCAGCCGCAGATTCCGGCCTTTCTCGCCCGCGTCCGCGCCCTGATGGACGAATACCCCGGCCGGTTCAGCGTCGCCGAGGTTGTGGGCGAGGCCGCCGAGCCCGAGATGCAGGCCTTCACCGCCGGCGAGACGCATCTGAACAGCGCCTACGGCTTCGCCTATCTGTACGCCGACGCCCTGACGCCCGAACTGGTGCGACGCGCCAATATCGCCTGGGACGGCGCGCCCGGCCAGGGCTGGCCATCCTGGGCCTTCTGCAATCATGACGCGCCGCGCGCCGTCTCGCGTTGGGCCGAGGGCCGCGATCCCGACCGCTTCGCCCGCATGGCCCTGCTTCTGCTGATGGCGCTGCGCGGCAATGTCTTCGTCTACCAGGGCGAGGAGCTGGGCCTGCCCCAGGCCGACGTACCCTTCGACCGGCTGGTCGATCCCGAGGCGATCGCCAACTGGCCCGAGACCCTGGGGCGCGACGGTGCCCGCACCCCTATGCCCTGGCGGGCGGATGCGCTGCATGCCGGTTTCTCGACTGTCGAGCCCTGGCTGCCGGTCGACCCGCGCCATCCGCCCATGGCGGTGGATCGTCAGGAGGCGGACCCGGCCTCCCTCCTGCATCTGACCCGGCGGTTGATCGCCCTGCGACGAGCCGAACCAGCCCTGCGGCGCGGGTCCCTGCGCTTCCTGGATACGCCGCCCCCTCTGCTGGCCTTCGAGCGGCGACACGGCGACGATGTCCTGACCTGCGCCTTCAACCTCGGCCATGACGCCGTGGGCTGGCGGCCGGAGGGGCGTTTCACAGTCGTCGCCTCCGTCAATCCCGCCGCCGACGGTCGCGGGCTCGCCCCCCTGGAGGGATGGATCGGTCGGCACCGCGCGACTTGATGCAGGCGCGAAGGCCATCGGTCAGGTCATGCCGTAGAGCCCCGTTCGGGTATGATCTTGTGCAGCGACACAGCAAGTTATTGCGCCGCACACGAAATGATTTGCCTGCTGCGGTGCAATAGGTTCCTATTCGTATCCGCGGCCTCCGAACGCGGTTCGGGCCGAGCCTTCCGTCTCCAGCCTCGGACGTCCCGCATGATGACCCGCCGCCTTGCCGCCCTTTTCAGCCTCTGCGGCCTGCTGGTCGCCGGCCCCGCCCTCGCCGGGACGGCCGTGCCAGCCACGGCCCTGCTGGCGCATCAGGCGCCTCTGGAACTGAACGAGGCCTCGGCGGCCTGGATCCTGACCTCGACCGCCCTCGTCCTGCTGATGACCCTGCCGGGTCTGGCCCTGTTCTACGGCGGCATGGTGCGGCGCAAGAACGTGCTGGCGACCATCGCCCATTCCACCGCCGCCATGGTCATCGTCACCGTGCTCTGGTTCATCACCGGCTACAGCCTGTCCTTCGGGACCAGCGGAGCGGCGACCAACGGCTTCATCGGCGGTCTGCAGGCCGCCTTCCTGAACGGCGTCACCCCGTCGACGGCCCACAGCCTCGCGCCCGGCCTGCCTGAGTTCCTCTGGATCGCCTACCAGCTGACCTTCGCCATCATCACCCCGGCCCTGATCGCCGGCGCCTTCGCCGAGCGGATGAAATTCTCGGCCTCCATCCTGTTCTTCTTCCTCTGGCACCTGATCGTCTATGCGCCGGTCTGCCATCAGGTCTGGGGCGGCGGCTGGATGGGCTCGCTGGGCGTACTCGACTTTGCCGGCGGGGCCGTGGTCCACGTCAATGCAGGGATCGCCGGCCTGGTCTGCGCCCTCGTTCTGGGGCCGCGTCAGGGCTTCGGCCGGGACAATATGGCCCCGCACAACCTGGCCTTCACCGCCATAGGCACGGGACTGCTGTTCGTCGGCTGGCTGGGCTTCAATGCCGGCTCGGCCTGGGCCGCCGACGGGATCGCCGCGGTCGCCGCCTTCAACACCATCCTCGCCGCCTGCGCGGCCGCCATCGGCTGGACCGCGGTGGAGTGGGTTGACCACAAGAAACCGACCCTGCTGGGCCTGTTGTCCGGCATCGTCGCCGGCCTGGTCGGCATCACCCCGGCCGCCGGCTTCGTGGATCCCAAGGGTGCCTTCCTGATCGGCATTGTCTCCGGCCCGGCCTGCTACGCCGGTGCCGTCTGGCTCAAGCGCGCCCTGAAATATGACGACAGCCTCGACGCCTTCGGCGTGCACGGCGTCGGCGGCATCGTCGGTGCCCTGCTGACCGGCGTCCTCGCCACCGCCGCCATCAACCCGGTCGCCGCGAGCGCCAATCTGTTCAACCAGACCATCGGCCTGCTCGCCGTCATCGCCTGGAGCGGCATCGGCACCTTCGCCATCCTGATGATCTGCAAATTCACCACCGGCCTGCGCGTGGCGAAGGAGGAGGAGATCGAGGGCCTCGACTACACCCAGCACGGCGAGACGCTTCACCCGTAGGGACGACGCCCCTCCCGGTGGGCCCGGGAACCGGCTACAAGGCGTGCATGACCTTCGCCCCGCTTCCCGACGCCCCCACGAACTGGGTCGACCGTCATGCGCCGGAAGGCCTCAAGCCGTGGCTGAAGCTGGGTCGGTTCGACCGCCCGATCGGCATCTGGCTGCTGCTCCTGCCCGGCTGGCAGGGCATCGCCCTGGCGCTCGTCTACTTCCGCAAGACGCCGGACCTGTATGACGCCTGGCTGGTCCTCGGCTTTGCCCTCGGCGCCTGCCTGATGCGGGCGGCCGGCTGCGCCTTCAACGACATCGTCGACCGCGACATCGATGCGAAGGTCGCGCGCACGGCGATGCGCCCGATCCCCTCGGGTCGGATCTCGGTCAAACGGGCATGGGCCTTCGTGATCGGCTGCAGCCTGATCAGTCTGCTGGTCCTGCTCACCCTGAACCTGACCGCCGTCCTGCTCGGCGTGGCCTCCCTCGCCCTCGTCGCGGCCTACCCCTTCATGAAGCGGATTACCTGGTGGCCCCAGGCCTGGCTGGGCCTGACCTTCAACTGGGGCGCGCTGATGGGGTTCGCGGCCGCAGGGGGGCTGCCCTTCCTGCTGTGGGCCTACTTCCGGAGCCTGGAAGCCGCGGGACAGGGGTTCCTCGTCGCCTCGGCTGACACCCATGGCCAACTCGGCCTCCCCGCCCTCCTCCTCTACCTCGCCCTCGTCTTCTGGACCCTCGGCTACGACACCATCTACGCCCTGCAGGACATCGAGGACGACGCCATGGTCGGGGTCAAATCCTCGGCCCGCCGTCTCGGCTCGAACGTCCCGCGCGGCGTCGGCGTCTTCTATGCCCTGACGGTGCTTCTGGCCGTCGCCGCCGGCACCGCCGCCGGTCTCGGCCCTTTCTTTTACGTCGCCCTCCTGCCCTTTGCCGCCCATCTGTTCCGGCAGGCGCGGGATGTCCGTCCCGATGACGGAGCCCTGGCCCTGCGACTGTTCCGCTCGAACCGCGACGCCGGCTTCATTCTGCTTTCCGCCATCATTCTCGGCGCTGTATCCTGGCCATTCTGAAGGAGACCCGCATGACCGCTGCCCCCAAGGCCAGACTGGGCGCCCTGCTGCTGACCGCTGTCCTCGCCGCCGGCCTCTCGGCCTGCAACCGCGACCGCGAGCCGGCCCCCGGCGACGTGCCCGCCACGCCCGTCTCGGGAGCCGCCGTCATCCCGGCCGACGCCGCCGCGCCGATGGGCTTTGAGCAGAAGACCCCTTACGCCGATGTCCGCCTGACCCTGCCCGACGCCATCAAGCCCCAGACCGACCTGCACGCCCGCCTCTATGCCGAGGAGGTCCGGCTGCTGCGCCAGTTCGTGGAGGGTGCCCAGGGCGAGCTGACCGAGGCCGGCGCCGACACCGACCGGCCCAAATACGAGAAGACCGTCACCCTCACCGCCGCCGCCGAGACCGCCAAGCTGTTCAGCCTCAAGCGGGTGGATTTCGACTATTCGGGCGGTGCCCATCCCAACACCCTGACCAGCGGCGTCCTGTGGGACAAGGCACTGAAGCGGCGCATCGGCCTGGCCGACCTGTTCCGCAAGAACGCCGACCTGACCGCCCTCGACCAGGCCCTGTGCGCGGCCATCAATTCCGCCAAACGCGCCCGCGTGCCGAATAGCGCCGCGGTCACCCTCGACGGGCGGCCGGGATCGTCCTGCCCCCGCGCCGCCGACACCGCCTTCGTCCTCGCCCCCGGCACCGTGAACGGCCGGGCCGCAGGCCTGATCTTCTTCATCAACCCCTGGCAGGTCGGTCCCGGCGTCGAGGGCGGCTATGAGATCGCCATCCCCGTCTCCACCTTCCGCGCCCTGCTGGCGGCCGCCTAT
The DNA here is from genome assembly GCA_964520795.1 of uncultured Brevundimonas sp. Taxonomy (GTDB): domain Bacteria; phylum Pseudomonadota; class Alphaproteobacteria; order Caulobacterales; family Caulobacteraceae; genus Brevundimonas. The sequence goes on along the minus strand of CAZFQC010000007.1, from coordinate 27,223 downwards.
GCGGATGACTTCGCCGGCCAGCTGCTCAAGGTCGGCGATGTTACGCCCGTCGTCGCCGTCGCGCCCGCCCCGGAGGCCACCTGATGGGCCTGATCGCTCTTCTGATGGTCGCCGCCCTGGCCCTGCCGCAGAGCGCGCAGGAGCCCGAGGGCCTGCGCATCTACACCCCGGGCCAGTTCGGGGTGACGGCCGAGACGCCCAGCCGCATGGCCGGCTCGCGCGCCGAGATGAACCGGGGCCGCAATGCGCCGGTCGTCGTTCCGGCCGCGGACCAGGCCGCCCGGCTCGTCGCCCGCGCCGGCCTGATCTGCACCGTGGCCGAGGCGGCTGTGGTCGGCCGGTCCCGCGACGGCGGTCCCCTGGTCGAGATCGACTGTGTCGAGGGCGGCGGCGTCATCATCGCCGATGCCGAACCGCTGCAGGTCGTCGACTGCCTCGACCTGGCACCCGACACCGGTCAGGCGGGCCGCCGTCAGCGGATCATCTCCGCCTGTGTGCTGCCCGGCAACGCCGGCCTCGCGGGTCGGGGTCAGTCCGCCAGGAACTGATCGACCACCGCCGCGAAGCGTTCCGGCTGGTCGGCCATGATGAAGTGGCGGCTGCCGTCGACGCGCACCAGCCGGACGCCCGGCAGGGTCGCATACTCCCGGGCCCACAGACCGTCAGCCATCGCCGCCGATGCCCCGCCGTCCGCATCCGAGGCATAGACGGCCCAGACCGGCGTCGACATCGCCGCCAGCCCCGGCCGCAGATCCGTGGTCATCACCTCACGAATGGCCGAGGCCATGGCCTGCCGGTCCGAGCGCATCGACCATTCGACCATGGCCAACCGCGTCGCGGGATCACGCGCCAGACCGATCGCCGACTGGCCTTGCTGGGCGCGAAAGCCGGCCGCGTCCGCCGCCAGAATCCCCGCCGCCGCCTGGTCCGCGAACGGCCGGGCCGCCTCCGCCGTCACCTGGGGCCCGAACAGGGCGCTGAAGAAGGGCAGGCTGTCGACGCTCATCACCCGCCCCAGCAGCGCCGGATGCTGCTGCGCCAGCAGCACGGCGGTCATCCCGCCCATGGAATGGCCGATCACCGCCGGCCGCTCGAGGCCCGCCTCGCGGACATAGCGGGCCAGCTCATCCGCCATCGGCTGCACGAACGCCCCGTCGCCATGGCTCCACGGCTCGCCGGCAAAGCCGGCCAGCTGCACCAGATGCACCCGGTGCGTGGCCTTCAGCCGGTCGGCCTCGGCCCGCCACACCTCCCGCGACGAGGCGAAGCCCGGGATCAGGACGACATCCGGCCCGGACCCGACCACCTCGACTGACAGCCGGTCCGAAACGAAGGCGGCCTGGGCCTCGATCGGCGCGGGCTCGGCCCGGACCGCAAGGGCGATCGCTCCGACCCCCAGGACGACCGTGGAGGCGATGGCGAAGGCGCGCAGCCGGCGGCCGCCGCCGTGGCGGGACATGAACATCATGGCGATTATTCCTGTAAGGTTAGGCTGACCTGGTCAGGCGTGGGGATTGTCGAAAATCTCTTCCACCGGCCGCGCGAACAGCACGGCGATGCGATAGGCGAGATCCAGCGACGGATCGTGCTTCTCGGTCTCGAGGGCGTTGACCGCCTGGCGCGATACGCCCAGCGCCTGTCCCAGCTGCTCCTGGGTCCAATTGCGCTCGACACGAAGAAGTTTGAGCCGGTTCTTCATCAGTTCGACGACTTCACGAACGGCGCGATCACGCCGAAACAGGCCCAGAACAGCGGATAGATCATCCAGGCCGGGATGTGCGGCGCGGCGGCATAGCTCTCGCCGAACCCCCAGACGCTGGCGAGGGCCATGGCAGCGCCGGCAGCGAGGATGAACTGTTTGGCCGTGAGCGCCCGCACGAACTCGTCCGACTCGTTCATGAGCGCCAGCGTCGCCCAGATCTGGCCGATCACCGGCGCCGAGACGGTCAGCGCAAGCGCCCAGGCCGCGACCGGCGAGGCGATGTCGTCGAAGGCCCCGAAGATGGCGGCGACATTGACCGCCACATAGCCGGACATGAAGGCAATCGTTCGAAAGACATAGCGTCCGTGAGCGGGAGATGAGGATTTTCCGAGAGCGAGCATGGAAGGCGTTCCTGACTTGAAGTAAGCCTTACCTTACATCAACCAAATGTCATGTCAACCTGACTTTTTGTGAGGTTCTCACGACGTCCAGCCTTCGTTGACCGCCCCGACCATCGACAACGGCGGCTTTTGATCGGCGATCGTCCGTCGTATCGTCAGCCATGCCCGCCGCGCCCCGCATCCGGCCATCCGACCTGTTCACGCCCGAAGAATGGGTGCCCTTCCAGACGCGCTCGCACTGGACCGGGCCGCTGATGGTCCTGCACTGCTGGGCGGTGATCGCCGGCGCGGTGGCGGTCGGCGTCGTCTGGCCGATCCTCATTCCGCTTTGCATCGCCGTCATAGGCACCCGCCAACTGGGTCTGGCCATATTGATGCATGAGGCGGCCCACGGCGGCCTGTCGCCCGACCGGCGCGTCAACGATCTACTCGGTCACTGGCTTTGCGCGGTTCCGGTCGGGGCCTCCCTGACCGCCTACCGGCCCTATCACCTGGCGCACCACAAATACGCGCAGCAGGCCGAAGATCCGGATCTGGTCCTGTCCGCGCCCTTCCCCGTCACCCGCGCCTCCATGGGCCGCAAGATCCTGCGGGACCTGACGGGTCAGACCTTCTTCAAGCAGCGGGTGCTGCTCGCCTTTCGCGCTTTCCGGACCCGGCGGGACGAGGATATGGCCGAAGGTGCCGTCGTCACGGGACGCAGCCTCGCCGCCTTCCTGGTCGTCAATGCCGCCCTGCTGCTGGCCCTCACCCTTGCCGGGGTCTGGTGGGCGTTCCTCGTCCTCTGGCTTCTGCCCATGGCGACCTGGTTTCCCCTGGTCACCCGGCTGAGGAATATCGCCGAACACGCCTGCGTCGAGGGCTCATCGACCGATGCCTTCCGCGCCGCCCGGACCACCCGCGCCGGCTGGTGGGAGCGCGCCTTCATTGCCCCCTACCGGGTCAACTACCACGCCGAACATCACCTGTTCATGTGGGTGCAGGCGTCCAGACTTCCCCGGCTGCACCGGCTGCTCGGGGAAAAAGGCTATCTGGCTCGCATGGAGATCGCCCCGGGATATCTGGCCGTCCTGCGCGACGCGAGCAGCCGCGTGACCTGAGCGTCCGAAGACTCAGTCCGCCTGCGCGCCCTGATCCGCCGCGGCGAAGACCCGCAGCCAGCGCGGACGCACGGCAAGATTCGCCGGATCCCCGGTCAGCAGGTCAGCGAGCTTTTCCTCATAGGCGCGGTGAAAGCGATCCCGGAAATCCCTGTAGCTCTCGCCTTTCTCGCAGCGCGGACCGGGCTCCACAACGGGAACCAGCCGCTCTCCGTCCACCACGAGGCGATAGAAGGCGGTCGGGCATCGCGCGGTGTGCGCCAGCAGCGCGCCACCCTCGCCCCCCGTCGATGTCGTGCCGAGAACATTGAAGGTCACGGACTGTTTGCCGAGGGATCCGTCGGGCGCGACCCAGAGATTGTGACCGCTCTGCAGGGATCGAAGCGCGCCGAAAAGGGCTTGCCGCGGATCATCGGCGGCCTGGTGGGTGCCGCCCGGCGCCAACAGAAGCCCCGGCTTGCCGCTCCTGGGCAGGTAGCCGGTGAACAGTCGCTTGGCCGCCCGGATGAAGCCGCAGTGGAACATCAGGAACAGGGTGCCGGGCTCGACGCTCTCGAACGCCTCCGCGACACGCTCCGGCCCCGCCAGTTCGACGAGCTGATTGTAGTCGAGCCGGTCCAGCATCTTGCCCGTGGCGATCGACAGCCTGACCGTGTCGGCCCAGGCCGTCTCGTCCACTTCGCCCAGACGACTGTGCTGACGCAGAAAACGGTAGGCAGGCACGTCCAGGACGATCTTCTCCGTCAGTGCCGCCGCATCCTGGAAGACATTCTCGACGCCGGTGGTGGCGTGGACGGAAAGCAACTTCTTGTTGCCGTGCCGCCCGCCCGGCCCGACGGCAGCCGGCGTCCGGCGCTCGTACTGAAAATAGGGGCCGACGGCCTCGACGGCGATCCTGGCCAGCGGCTGGTTGAGGTCGGGCGTCCCATCGGCGAGGGCACTGATCACCTCCTCAAGCAATTCCACCCGTTGCCGCGGCTTGACGCGTCCCAGGTCCATCTCGCGGAGTTTCGTCAGGATCGCGGTGACCCGCCGGGGGCGCGTCTCCGGGGCTGCGGCGTCAACGCCGGCCAGCTTGAGCAGTTCTGTGGAAATGGCCGCTGCGTCGAGGACCTTCTCCGACGCCGTGCCCTCCAGGACATCGTACATCAGCTCATAGGTCGACCGGGACCGGGAGCGCTGGTCCTCGCCCATGCCGGCGAGCCGATTCAGCCTCGCCCACAGTTCGACGGACGCCGCATCGTCGTCCGGGGTTTGATCTTCGGCAGGCTGGTCGTTCATTTTCGCTCACTGAGCCGGAAGTCGGAAGCGACTGTCTCCCGCGCGGTTGGCGCGGGATTCGCCGTCGCGACCTGAATGCGCGGGGCCCCTTAGTTTCCGTCTTCGGCCGATCGCTGCCAGTAGGAACACGGGCGGTCGACGCGCACCAAGGGCGACCGGATCTTTCGCTCCTCGCGGAACTCATCCACCGCCTTGCGGCAATAGGTCCAGGTGTCCTCGCCATAGTCGTCGATGATGACGTAGCCGCCGACCGAGACCTTGTCATAGAGGTTGACCAGGGCGTCGCGGGTCGACTCGTAATAGTCGCCGTCGAGCCTGAGCACCGCGATCTTCCCGATCGGCGCCGTCGGCAGGGTGTCGCAGAACCAGCCCTTCAGGAACCGGACGCGATCATCCAGCATGCCGTAGGCCTGGAAGTTGCGCTGAACCTCTTCAAGGCTGACCGCCAGATGGTTGTAGTATTTGGTCATGGCGGCGCTTTTGAACGCCTTGTACTCGACAGGATATTTGACGGGATCAGGCTCCGGCAGGCCCTCGAAAGAGTCGGCGGCCCAGACGCACCGGTCCTGATCACCAAGGACGTTCAGCAGTGCCCGCATGAAGATGGTCACGCCCCCGCGCCAGACGCCGGTCTCGACCAGGTCGCCGGCCACCCCGTTCCGGACCACGTCGACGATACAGTTCTGCAGCTGGTCCAGGCGGGCCAGGGGCACCATGGAGACGGCGGGCCCCTGCTGATAATGCTGGATCGCCTGGCTGACGTAGCGGGGGTTGTCCGCCTCGTTGGCGTCCGGCTCGGTCGCGAACAGCGTGTTCGTCAGCGAGCGCTTCATGAGATCGAGGAACAGCGCCGCCGTCGCCGGACCATCGATCCGCTCGGAGGCCGACCTCAGCGCCCCAAGGGTGTCAATCGATTGTTCGGCGGCCATCGGGATCCCCACAGGCAATTCTTCGGTCAAAACAGTGGTCTCAGGCGCGACGGGAGGCGTCCTGACAGTCGATCACTAACGGCTCGGCCGGCTAATCTGAACCGAAAAGTGGAACCTGCCGGAGAACTTTGATCGGCAAGGCCGGCGCGACATAGGATGCGAGGTCGAGTTCCCAGAGCGTGGCACCGTCCTCGTCGCCGATCCGGGTGAACCCCAGCTTGCGATAATGCTCCGCAACGAGGCCGTTCTTGGCCGTCGGCAGATAGCGGCCAACCAGCCGTGAGCCACCCCGCGACCGCACCGTCCCGACCAGTTCGGACAGGACGGCCTGTTCGATCGACCGGCCCAGAACACGACAGCTCATCAGCCAGGTGTCGACGACCCATGAACCGGCCTTGTCCGGCAGGGGCTCGGCGATCACCACCGAAATCATGCCGAAGTCGCTGAACTGGTCCTGCAACCGGGTCTGGATCGTTACGGTGCCGGACTCCTCGAAGGCCTGGACTTCCTTGTCGGTGTAACGGCGCGTGGTCAGGTTGAACTGGTTCGTCTTGTTGATCAGCTGGGTGATCCGGCCCCGGCCGGATGCGTCGAACGGATCAAAGGCGATCTCCATGCCGAGCGACTGGAGGTAGTCCTCCAGATTGCCGGAACGCTCCCTGACCTCGGCGCGTCTGGCGTCGGCGGCGTAGGTCTGCGCCCTGAGCGAGTCCTCGCTGGAGAAGGAGACCGATTCAAAATAGCCGGCAGAACGCAGCACCCAGGCAAACCAGCTGGGATCATTGGGCAGTTCGGGCACGGCGACCGATGGCAGGTTGGCGCGGATCTGGGCCCGCTCGGCGGGATTGTCGTCCAGCATGACCAGGGCGTCGGTCCCGATGTTCAGGGCCTTGGCGATGGCTTCGAGGTTGCTCGACTTGTCGATCCAGTTCGCCTGGAACACGGCGATGTGCTCGAGGCGCAGCAGCATGTCAGGATGGTCGATGAAGGGGCCGCGCGCGGTCGCATCCTCGTTCTTGGAACAGACCGCCAGGATGACGCCGCGCTGGTGCAGGTCCAGCGCCATCCGCTGGACCTGTAGAAACGCCTCGCCGCGCGGCGAATTCTGGCCGATCTTGATTCCGGCCATGCCGTCGTCGCCGATCACGCCGCCCCAGCAGGTATTGTCCAGATCGAGCACCAGGCATTTGCGCGCCTTGCCGCGAATGGCGCCCAGCAGCCGGCCCAGCCGATCCGCGAACGCCGGCACGACGTGGGAGGAGAACGGCAGCTTGTACGACACCCACTGCACCGGGTCGAACCACCGGTCGGCACCGATCCGGTTGGCCAGTCCCGCGACGTCGAGCAGGTAGCAGCCGGCTTCCTCCGCCAGGGCGACGATGGCCGTATTGGCCTGATCGATCATGGCGCGCACGGAACCGGCGACACGCAGATCATGGCTCCCGAACAGCTCGTCGGGCGGACAGGGGACCGTCTGCAGGATCACGGCCGCGCCGGACGCCGCCTGGAGTCCTCCCACAACCGAAACCAGCCGCCGGACAGCGTCCTCGACGCGCGCGCCCTTTGCGCCTGTCAGGTCAGGACGGTCGAGATTGAGCCAGTGGTGATCCACCGCCAGCAGAACGCCGTCGAGGCCGGCGCTGTTGATCTCCGAAGCGGGATCAAGCGCCTGCTGCATGACCTGATCGAAGGGGGTTGTCGTAACCTGCAGATCGACGCCGAACCGAAGGGCGGCGGCGGGCAGGCTGTCCGTCAGCAGGTCAAAGGTCGCACTGGCCAGCACGCCCAGGCGAAACGGCACCAGCGGCGCCAGGTCGGCTCCGGCGGCGCGGAGGCGCGCCTGCGCCCGGGCCAGGGCGATCGCCTGACGGCCGCTGAGCAAGTGGTTGGCGAGGTCCTGCAGCGCCGGTCCGGCGGGCACTCCGCCACCCAACGCCTTGCAGCGCTCCTGGAAGTCCGTTGGGGCCGGCGGCAACCATGGCAGATCTGCGAGCGAGAGCGTCATGACCGCGATTCTTCGTCCGTGACGCTCAGGTCAGCCGGGCCAGGATCAGGTCCATGAGGGCGCCCACATTGTCGGCGCCGGAGACCTGGTCGGTCTCAAAGTGGATTCCCAGTTCGCTCTCCAGGCCGAGCAACAGACGCACGTGGTTGATGCTGTCCCAATCCGTGACGTCGTCGGCGACGGTGGCCTCGGTGATCACGAGATCATCCTGGTCTGTAAGGTCCGCCAGGATGTCGCGGATCAGCTTCAGGAGATCGTCTCGGGTCAAACTCGGCCTCGGATGTCTGATTGGGGAGAATGACGATCGTCATTCCTGGTGCCGTTCGCGTGCATAATGGTGTCGACATCGCCCGAACACCTGTCTTGAAGACCGTGATCTTCCGCGTTTCGGACCGCTATCGCCATCGACCATACGGCCCGGTCCTGCACTGTCAACCGCCGGATGGCCCGGCGCGCGGCCCTTCCGGGCGTTGGAGTCACCATTGATTTCGTTGCCTTCGGACGGAATTTTCCTGGGTAGCGGGCGTTGCTGTCCCGGGTCTGAAAGCCGACCGGAAATCGACGGGCGGCGGTGCTGAATCACCTGTCGGCTTCGCGAGGGCCTTGAGCAGGGGTATGGTCCGCTGTCCCGCCGGACCTGGGGCGGAAATGGCGGGCTGAGTTGAGGCGGGGTCGCCGGTGCCCGGGAGGCTGGATGAAACAGGATTGGAAACCGGGCCGTGGCCTGCTGGGTCCGCTCAAGCCCCTGCTGGGAGCCTGGCGGGCCGAGGCCGAGATGCACGGGCACCGGATGGTCTGCACCCGGACCTTCGAGAGCTTCGGCAAGGGCTGGGTTCGGCTTGAGGCGGTCTGGCATATGGGCGAACGCGGCGACTATCGCGAGGTCGCCCTGTTCGGAGCCGGCGAGGATGGGGGCCTCGGCTTCTTCTCCTTCACCAATGACGGCAAGCGGTCGGCCGGGCGGCTCTCCGACGGCTCGGATGTCCATCCCGGTGCTGTCGCCTTCGAGGCGCAGATGCCGGCCGGCCTGGCCCGCATGATCTACTGGCCCGCCGAGGACGGACCCGGGTTCCGCTTCGCGGTCGAGAGCCGGAACAGGAAGGGCTGGAACCGCTTCATGCTCCACAATTACCGACCGCAGGCCGTATCCTGACCCGCATAGCCGATCCAGCGACCTTCATTCTCGCCAACACCCGCCTTCAGCCCGTTCCGCACGCGCCGGAGATTTCGCTATGGCTGGCGGATGAGGTGGCGCCGATCTGGCGACTGACCGAGGAAGAACTGGGCGAATTGGGTCTGCCGCCACCGTTCTGGGCCTTCGCCTGGGCCGGCGGGCAGGGACTGTCCCGCTGGTTGCTGGACAACCCTGCCGAGGTCGCTGGAAGACGGGTGCTGGACCTTGCCGCGGGATCGGGACTCGTGGGCGTCGCGGCGATGCAGGCCGGCGCTGCCTCAGTGCTTTGTGCCGACATCGATCCCTTCTGTGGCGCGGCGGTCGCGCTCAATGCCGCCGCCAACAACGTCACTCTTGGCTTCACCGACAGCGACCTGCTCGACGCGGCCCCGCCGGACGTCGAGGTCATCTGCGCCGGCGACGTCTTCTATGAACAGCCAATGGCCGGCCGGGTCAGGGCCTGGCTGACCATGGCCGCCCGACGGGGAACCCGCATTCTCGTTGGCGATCCCTTGCGGACCTATTTTCCAAAGTCGGGATTCGACCTGCTGGCCGAATACGTCGTCCCCACCACGCGGGAGCTTGAGGATGACGCGGTCAAACGCACGCGGGTCTGGACTCTGGCGGCGGAGCGTTGACCGCAACGCTTGGAGGTTGGCGACCGGGGCGCCATCCTGCGCGCATGTCCCTGCTCCCGGCGCTCCTGGCGTTCAGCCTCATCGCCGCCCCCGCCGCGGCCCAGACCCGGACCTGGCAGCCGCGCCCGGGCGAACCCGCGATCGAACCCCATCGCTACCAGACCGACCGGCATCGGCTCGAGATGGAACGGCTGCGGGTCCAGGCCGAACAGCGCGAGGCCTTCGCCCGACAACTGGCGCTCGAGGCCCGGCTGGACCGCGAACGCCTCGGGGCCACGCTTCGCCTGGACCCGACACCACCGACCGGGGCCCGTGCCCTGCGCTCACCGGAAGAAGAGGGCACCCTCCGTCGCCCGGCCACCGAGCGGCGCCGGGCCATGGAGGCGGAGCTCGGTCAGATTGACGCCTGGCTGGATCGCTCACGCGACTGAAATCAACAAACAGCGTTCGCCTTTCAGGCTGCATCCCTTCCCCTCGTCCCGCGTTCCGGCCTAGCTTGGGCGACAGGGCTTGAGGGGAGACGATCATGCGGTGGCAGGGTGGACGGCGCGGCGGCAACATCGACGACCGGCGCGGAGTCGGCGGCGGAGCCCTGACGGGCGGCGGCATCGGTGTGCTGATCCTGGCTGCGATCGGCTATTTCGCCCTCGGCATCGACCCCCAGGTCACCACGGACCTGGCCAGCCAGTTCGGCGGTGCCGGTGTCTCCGAGGGCCGCAAGGGCAGCCCCAGCGATCAGGCAGGTGCCTTTGTCGATGTCATCGGCACCAACATCGACGACGTCTGGGCTACCCGGATCCAGGGATACCTGCCCCCGACCGTCACCCTCTATGAACAGGGCACGGTGACCGGTTGCGGCTTCGGACAGTCGGCGATGGGACCGTTCTACTGCCCGACGGACCGTCACGTATATCTGGACCTGTCCTTCTGGTCGCAGCTCGAAACGGATCTGGGCGCCTCCAGCGCCGACTTCGCCCGCGCCTATGTCATCGCCCATGAGTACGGCCATCACGTCCAGACCCTGACCGGGGTCTCCCGGCAGGTGCAGTCGGCGCAGCAACGCGCTTCCGGACAGGCCGAGGCCAACCGCTATTCTGTCGCGCTGGAACTGCAGGCGGACTGCTACGCCGGTGTCTGGGCCCGGAACGCGGCGGCCGCCTCGAATGGTGAGGTTGCCCTAGAGGCCGGCGATCTGGAGGCCGGGATGCAGACCGCCTCGGCCATCGGCGACGACACTCTCCAGCGTCGTCAGGGCGGCCAGGTCCAGCCCGAGGGCTTCACCCACGGCTCCTCGGCCCAGCGGGTCGAATGGCTGAGGCGCGGCTATGAATCCGGCGACCCGGCGGCCTGCGATACCTTCCAGGCGCTGTAGGGATCAGCCGACCGTCAGATCGAGCGGGCGCGAAACGAACAGGGCGGCCGCGCCCAGGTCCATGGCCATGCGACGACCCGCAAAGGCCTGCATCCCGACCAGTCCGCCCGGGAAATTCGGCAGGGGCGGCTGATCGAATACGCCGACCGACACCCGGCGATACAGGTGGTCGGCGAAGGTCACCGTCCGGGCCTCGACCGTGGCCGATCTCAACTCGCCGCCCAGAACCAGACTGACGCCCAGCCCCTGCGGCCGTCCATCCATCAGGCCGGCGCCGGTCGCCGCCTCACGGCTCAGACCCAGCAGGGCCGAGGCGCCGGTGTCGACCACGGCCTGGACCGCTGATCCCTCGACCGTCACCTCGGTGGTCAGGCCCCCGCCCTTTCGCCGCACCGCGACCGGGGCCAGGTCGGGCGGTCGCACGAACACCTCCCGACGGAGCAGCCGCGCGTGCCGACGCTGCGGGTCCAGCGCCAGCACCGCCTCGCCGAGGACGTCCTGCCCGAGGATCAACGGCGTGTGCAGGCCTTGCGCCGACGCCAGCGGCCCAAGATCGAGGATCGCCGCCCGCAGGCCGCGAATGGCCAGTCCGGGCAGGTCGACGGCCAGGGTCGTCCCGCGCCCGACCTGCGCCCCGCCGCCGACGCCATAGGCCAGCAACGGCATATCGAACAGCGAACGCCCCGCCTCCGGCAGCGCCTCCGCCAGCGCCCGGTCGATCACGGAATACTGGGCTCCGCTGTCGATCAGGGCGACGACCTCGCGGTCACCGATCCGGACCCGGACCGTCGGCACAAGGCTGTACCGCCCGTAGGCCATCCAGGGCGTCGCCCCGGTCCCGGCGAACACCAGGGTCGGCTTCGGCCAGAACAGGGTCTCGCGCGCCCACCAGCCGCCGCCGATGACGGCGGCCAGTCCTGCGGCACGGATCAGAAGGGTTCGGCGGTTCATGCCGGTCGAAGATGGCGCTTGCCCGCCGTCCGCGCCAGCGTCGCCGTGGTCGCGCCGGTTCAGGCCGCCGGCCGCGCCCGGCTCTGCATCGCCCCGGTCATCGGGATGAAGAAGACGCCGACGTCGCGGCGGCTGTGCACCCGGCCCTGTTCGTCGCGGGTGTAGACATACAGCACCTGTCCGCGCCGGAACGGCTGACCGATCGGGATGATCAGCTTGCCGCCGGGCTTGAGCTGCCGGAACAGCTCCGGCGGGGCGTACTGGGCCACGCAGGTCAGCATGATGGTGTCGAAGCCGCCCTCGACCTCGGGCCAGCCGAAATAGCCGTCGCCCACCCGCGAATGGACATTGTCATAGCCGAGCGGCGCAAAGATCTTCCCGACCGCCTGGCCCACCGGCTGGATGATCTCGATGGTGTAGGCGTCGCGCACGATCCGGCTCAGCAGGCTGGACTGGAAGCCCGAGCCGGTGCCGATCTCCAGCGTCACATCGCCGGGCTTCGGCGCCGCCAACTGGCTCATATAGGCCTGGCCCAGATAGTCGGACAGCACGCTGCCATGGCCGATGGCCCAGGGCTTGGGATTGTCCTCATAGGCCTGGTAGGCCGTCGAGGCTGCGGCCGCGTAGGCATAGTGGAAATAGTCGCGCGGCACGCTCTCGAACGCCGCCAGCACGGCCGGATCGGCCGAGCCGAACTTGCCCTCCAGATAGGCCTTGATCCGCGCCATGGCAGCGGGCTTGCGCGCCTGGATGGCGGCGAACTGCGCCGCGTCGATCGAGGGATTGCGGCCCGAGGCGGCCATGGCATCGCGGAAGACCTCGAAGGTCCAGGGCCGGGCCGGCGTGCGCACGGTCGCCGAAATCGCGCCCTGGCCGCCCGCAGCGGTCGCTGCCGGACCGGGCGCGCCCGCGCCGGCCGCAGGGCCGGCTCCGCCGACCGCTGTCGGGTTCATCCGTTCCCGGATGGTGTTCATGGTCGCCTCGTCGCAGGCCGCGAGGGGCAGGGTTCCGGCGGCGGCGGCCAGCAGGGTGCGTCGGTTGATCATGCGGGTTGCTCAGTCACTGGAGTGGGTTCGATGCCGCCGGACAGGCCGGCGTCGGGGACAGGGGAGGACGCACGACGCCTGAGGCGAGCGCCGACCGGCAGGACGAGGAAGGCCATGGTGTAGAGCCCGGCCGCCGCGATGAGCAGCGAGGAGAAGCCGATATCGCGGCTCATCAGGCCGGCCAGAGGCGTCGCCACCACCGAAAAGGCACCGTTCAGACCCCAGGCCCAGGGCAGCATCCGCCCGTCACCGATCTGTGTCAGGCCCAGCGGGAAGGGCAGACCAAGCGCCAGCGACACCGGGGCGGCGGCGAGCAGCACATAGGCCGCACGGACCAGCACCGGCTGGTCCAGCGACCCCATCATGAACGCTTCCGCCCCGATCCACATGCCGGCGATCCATCCAAGGACCACCACCAGACCGGCGGCGGACGCCAGTTTGGGTGCGGCCTTGACGCGTCCCGCGATCAGACTGCCCAGGCCCGAGAAGATCAGCATGGCCGTCAACACCAGGGCGAAGGCCGACGAATAGTCGTTCAGATAGAAGGCCGCCTTGTCGATCAGCAGGATTTCGATCAGCAGAAAACCCAGCCCCAGGGCCGGGAAATAGAGCACCGGCCAGACCCGGCGCGGCTCCGCGACGCCGTTCGTCCGTCGGCGGAACAACATCGGTGCCATCAACACCAGCACTGCGATCACCGCTGCCTGCGCCAGCACGGCGACGTTCACCAGCGCCCCGATCTCGGCCTGCGGAAGCACTTCCAGACGCCGGATCAGGGTCGAGAGGTTCTGCAGCTTCAGCGACGAATAGAAGGCCGGGCGATCCAGCGTCGCGGGCCGGATGTTGAACGCCCGGGACGAGGCCGTCGCCTGACCCGTCAGCACGGCCTCGGCCTCATTGGCGATCGCATCATTGGGGCTGGTCGAGGTCACCTGACCCGTGGTGAAGGACACTGAGGGCAGGTCGTTGAACACCCCGGCCCGTGCCGCCACGACATCCATGCCCGGATGCCAGGACACGTCGAACGACCGCGCCTCGGCAAAGGTCTTCAGGGCCGCGACATCCGCTTCGGACCAGGGCGTCGGCGAGATCAGGATGCGGGCGTTCCACGCCGAGCGATAGACCAGCACATGTTTCGAGGGATCAGCCACGCCGACGCGCAACAGCGCTTCCCGGCCCGTCACCATCACCCGCAGGGCGTAGACGGGGAAGTCGCGGATCGACACCGAGATCGACACCATGCCGCCCGGTTTGAGCGCGCCAAGATAGGCCGACAGAGCCTCGACCGTCACCCCCGTGGCGTTGGCCGGGGCGGCGTCGACGAAGTCCGCGGAGACATCGACCACGTCCCAGGTACCCGGTCCGGCCCGCCAGGCCGCTGCGATCGGTCCGCCGTCCAGAAGCATCAGGCGTGGATCGGCTACCATGGCCGGAGACGGCCCCAGGCCGTGGCGCAGGGCACCGTGCAGAACCGGCTCGCCCTCGACCGCGTCCGCGCGGCTTGCGCCCAGCGCCAGGGCCTCTGCCCCGCGATAGCCGCCCGACATCCCGACCAGCAGCACCTCGGCGCCCGGCCGCAACACATAGGGCGCGGCCGACAGGGCGCTGGGCGCATAGGCCGCATCGACCGGTCCGGGCTTCGGCAGGGACGCGATCCGCGCGCCGTCCCGATAGAGTCCATAGGTGGCGGGCGGTCCCGCCACGCCCAGCATCACCGCATTGTTGGACACGTCCGCGTCCACCCGCTCGGTGAAATTCTCCAGCAGCAGATAGTGGCCGCGCGGCTGTTTCAGTTCGGCGGCGATCCGCGCGCCGGGCGTATTCATCGGCGCATAGACGGCCTTGAACTCCGAGATCGCCGGTGCCGGCCCGAGGAACAGGATCGCCTCGGCCCCCACCAGCGCCGCCCCGGCCAGTCCCGCACCAAGCCAGTTCAGCCGCCCGGGCTGGAACAGGGTGGCCAGGGCCAGCGGCACGATCAGGATCGGTGCCAGCAGGAAGGGATGGACCACGAACATCAGGCCCAGCGCCAGGGCCGAGCCAAGGCCGGCGCCGATCAGGTCATAGCCGTAGACCCGCCCGATCTCGCGCGGATTGAGCACGAAGATCAGCGAGATATAGAGGCCGGCGAGGAAGAAGAACGGCAACAGGGCGGCGTAGTAAAGGCCGATGTTGCGCACCTGCTCGACCCAGGTCGTCGGGTTCTGAAGCTGCAGGGGGTTGAAGGCGTTGGCCGTGACCCACTGATAGCCGAGCGCCGCCGCCAGGATCATCGCCGCCGGCAAAAGGGTCCGCAGGAGCCGGCCGTGCCGCTCCACCGTGTCGCGGAACAGGGCCGTGACCACTCCCGACAGGGCGAAACCGGCCATGACGATGGAGATGATCCAGTAGCCATACTCGGACCATTTCGCGACGGCGAAATACCGGGTCAGGGCGTTCTCGATCCCGACCACCCCCAGGGCGATCAGGAACAACGGCATCAGCGCCGCGCGGGTCTTCCCGGCACCGGTCACGCGACGTCTGTTCGCTTGAATTGCCGATGGTTGGCGGTCCGGCCAGCGCCCCCCGACGCCGTCCAGACCGCCACCGCGGACGCCTCACCCCCAAGGCACCGCGAACTCATGGTTAACAACCACTTAAGTTCCATCTGCCTGCATCTGGCGCGGCGAGCGGCAGGGAGTCGACAGGCTTCACCGTTTGCGCGAACCGATCGTCGGCTACCTGTGGCCGAAGGGAACCACCTTGTTGTGCCGGTCGTGGCCGATATCGGCGGCCCCGAGGTAGGGAATCCCGGCCCGTTCGCACCAGTAGCGGCAGATTTCTTCCGCGGTCAGGCCGAAGTCCGGATCGTTCTCCACGATATCCGACACCCGTCCCATGCGGATGCCCGCCACCTTGCGGATCGAGGCCTGGCCGGTCAGGTGGAACATCATCCGGTCGATCCGGTACATCGGCTCCGACACATCCTCCAGCATCAGGACATGCCCCGCCAGGTCGGGCTCCAGCGCCGTTCCGACCAGGGCGTCGAGAATACTGAGATTGAAGCCGACGGCCGGGCGCGGATCCTCCGCCAGCGACGGCTCCCAGGACGTCGGATCGCCCGTCCGCAACCAGTTCAGCGCCCGCCAGGCCGTGGGGTCGTTGCGCACGGCGTCCGAGGCCATCGGCCCATGCGCAACATTCGGAAAGCCGGCCTTGTAGAGCAGGGCCAGGATGCTGCCGGCATCCGAATAGCCCAGATACCGCTTCTTGCGCGCCACCGCGGTCAGCCGCGGCAGCACCGCCTCGGCGATCCGGCACGAGCCATAGCCGCCGCGCGCGAACCAGACCGCGTCCAGCCGCGGATCATTGGCGTATTCGACGAAGGCATTGGTCCGGCTGGCGTCGTCGCCGCCGAAATGGCCGTGCTTGCCGAAACTGGCCGGGTGGAAGCTCGCCTTGACCGAGCCGTCCGGAAAATTGGTCGCGAACCAGTCCAGAACAGCCTCGGCGCGCGCCTTGTTGAGGCGCGAACTGGCGTTGACGATGCCGATCTTCATGCTCAGCCGCTGGCCTCCAGCCTCGCCCGTGCTAGTCAGGCCACCGGACATTCCCCGGTTTCGCCCACATGAATCAAGACGACTATTTCTTCTGCGGCATCGGCGGGTCGGGAATGCTCCCGCTGGCGATGATCGTCCAGGCGCGCGGGGGCCGTATCGAGGGCTCCGACCGCTCCCGCGACCAGGGCCGCACGCCGGACAAATTCGCGTGGCTGGAGGCGCATGGCGTGACCCTGCATCCGCAGGACGGCTCGGGCGTCACCCGCGCGGACCAGACAGTCGTCGCCACCGGCGCCATCGAGGACACGGTGCCCGACATCGGCGCGGCCAGACGGGCCGGGGCCCGCATCGTCACCCGCCCCGAACTCCTCAGCCAGCTGTTCAACGCCGCCCCGGCCTCGATCGGCGTGGCCGGCACCAGCGGCAAGTCGACCATCACCGGCATGATCGCCTGGATCCTGCATCAGGCCGGGCGGGCGCCGACGGTCATGAACGGCGCGGTGATGAAGAATTTCGCCGACGCGGACCACCCCTTCGCCAGCGCCCTGATCGGCGGCCCCGACCTGTTCGTGTCCGAGGTCGATGAGTCCGACGGCTCCATCGCCCGCTACGACCCGACTGTCGCCGTGGTCTCCAACATCTCGCTGGACCACAAGTCGATGGAGGAGCTGCGCGACCTGTTCGGCGGCTTCACCGGCCGCGCGGCGAAGGCCGTGCTCAACCTCGACAATCTCGAGACCCAGGCCCTGGCCCAGTCTCTCCCGGCCGACAGGGTGATCACCTTCGCCCTCGGTGAGGAGGCGGCCACCCTGAACGCCCATGACCTGAAGCCCCTGCCCACCGGCATGCGGTTCGCCCTGACGGAGCTGGGAGGCGCGAGACACGCAGTGACCCTGAACGTCCCCGGTGCCCACAATGTCGCCAATGCTCTGGCTGCGCTCGGGGCCGTCCGTGCCATCGGCGTGCCCCTGGACGAGGCCGTGGCCGCGCTGGAGACCTTCGCCGGCATACGGCGCCGTATGGAGGTGGTCGGGACCGTGAACGGCGTCACCGTCATCGACGACTTCGCCCACAACCCGGACAAGATCGCCGCCACTCTCAAGACCCTGCACGCCTTCGACGGCCGGCTGCTGATCCTGTTCCAGCCGCACGGTTTCGGCCCCCTGAGGCTGATGCAGCGCGAATTCATCGAAGGCTTCGCCGGCCTGATGCGCGAGGACGACGTTCTGCTGATGCCCGAGCCCGTCTATTTCGGCGGCACCACTGACCGGTCCGTCGGCAGCGAGGACATCGCCTCGGGCCTTCGCGCCGCCGACCGCAATGCCGAGGCCCTGCCCACCCGCGAAGCCTGCGGCGACAGGCTGGTCAACCTGGCCCGCCCCGGCGACCGGATCATCGTCATGGGTGCCCGGGACGACACCCTGTCGGTCTTCGCGGCCGAGCTGCTGGACCGCTTGAATCGTCCGACCACAGACTGATATTCAAGAGATTATCAGAAAACATTCACGTCCGGCAAAGCTGGCGTTAAGGCCCGTCGCCTATTCCCGAAGCATGGCGGGAGAAGGCATGGCAAGGATCGGGGACTTCGCGAGCGCCACGGTGCCCATTGGTCTGGAGACCGCTGGTGCCGATGTATTCGATCGCTTTCAGAGTGAGCCGGACACCCTTGTCATTGCGGTGATCGACGGCGATCGACGACCGGTCGGCCTGATCGAGCGCAATGCCTTCACGCTGAAGATGGCGGCCGAGTTCGGGCGCGCCCTCTACGCCAAGCGACCGGCCTCCACCTTCATGGACGCCGCGCCCCGGATATTCGACGCGGAAGCCGACGCCGAGACCCTTTTTCAATCGATAGACGACGCCAATCTGGGCGGCCTCCTTAACGGCTTCGTGGTGACCTCCGCCGGCCTGTATTTCGGCGTCGGCGCGGGCGTGCATGTGCTTCAGGCCGGCAATGCCATTCACCGCCGTCGTGCCGAGGCCATGAGCGCCCTGGCCCGGGACCTCGCACGAGCCGAGGCGGAGGCGCGGGCCTCCAGCCGCGCCAAGTCCGAATTCCTGGCTGTCATGAGTCACGAGATTCGCACCCCGCTAAACGGCGTCCTCGGCGTCGCCGCCCTCATGGAACGCGAGCTCACCCAGGAGGCCATGCGCCCATACGCCCGCACCATCCTGGACTCTGGCCAGAGCCTGCTGCGGCTGTTGACCGATGCACTCGACATGTCGCGCGCAGAGGCCGGGCAGATGACCTTTGAAACGGCGCCCGTCCAGCTCGCTGCCCTCGCCGCCGACCTCAACGCCCTTTGGAGTCCGCGCGCCCAGGAAAAAAACCTGACCTTGGCGGTCACCCACGATACCGCCGGTCATGACTGGGTAGCCGGGGACGAGATGCGGCTGAAGCAGCTGTTCAACAACCTGATCGGCAATGCACTGAAATTCACCCTGACCGGTGAAGTGGCTGTCCATATCGCGAGCGAGGAGATCGACGGCGCGATCCGGATCACCGCAACCGTCGACGATAGCGGCCCCGGCGTTCCGGTCGACGCGGCCGGGTCCATATTCGACCCCTTCAACACCGGTCACGCCGGACGCGAGGGGGCCGGTGCCGGCCTTGGATTGGCGATCTGCCGACAGATCGTGGAACGCCTGAACGGCTCCATCAGCGTGGGCCGGTCGCCCCAGGGCGGCGCGCGTTTCGAGTTCTGCCTGAGCCTGCCTGGCGCCAGTCGGGAAATGCGGGCGGCGGCCACGCAGATGGCCGAGCCGACCGACCATGAGACCCTTCATGTCCTCATCGTGGACGACAACGCCACCAACCGCTTTGTGGCCGGCAAGGTGCTCGAGTTGTTTGGTTGCAGTTCGGAAGCCGTCGAGGACGGTCAGCAGGCGGTCGATCGCGTACAGGCCGGTGCCTTCGATCTCGTCCTGATGGACATCAAGATGCCTGTCATGGACGGCGTTCAGGCCGCCCGCGTTATCCGCGCCCTGCCCGGACCGGTCGCGGAGGTGCCCATCCTTGCGCTGACGGCCAACGCAGACCCCCGCGACGAGGCGGAATACCTGAAGGCCGGAATGAACGGCGTCGCGCAGAAGCCGATCCAGCCAGACGCCTTGCTCAACGCCATTCGGCTGGTCATGAGCAGCGTCGATGCGGCCGCGCAATCCCCCGTCACCAGGGCCGCCTGAGTTTCCGCGTCAGACTATCGCAGCCGGTCCTCGCCCCTCCCATTGCAAATCGTTCGCAACTTCGGCACAAGCGGCCGGTGACCGAGACCCCCGCGCAAGCCAGGCCGACCAGGGCGCCGAAGACGGCGCTGAACGCCACGCGGTCGTTCTGGCTCAAACAATTGCACCAGTGGCACTGGATTTCGGCGGCCCTCAGCCTGATCGGCCTGCTGCTGTTCGCCGTCACCGGCATCACGCTCAACCACGCCGCACAGATCCCGGCCCAGCCCGTCACGGTCGAACAGACCGGCACCCTGCCCGCGCCCCTGCTCGCCCGGCTTGCCGACTTTCCGGGGGAGACCACCGACCCTGTGCCCGACGCCGTCGCGCGCTGGGCCTCGGAGACCTTCAAGGTCCGGATCGCGGGTCGGCCGACCGAGACCACGGCCGAGGAAATCTATGTCGCCCTGGCCGAGCCCGGCGGCGACGGCTGGCTGACCATCGACCGGGCGACCGGCGAGGCCCTGCGCGAGCGCACCACGCGCGGCTGGGTCGCCTGGCTCAATGACCTGCACAAGGGCCGCAACACCGGCGTGGTCTGGTACTGGTTCATCGACGTCTTCGCCGCCGCCTGCATCGTCTTCGCCGTCACAGGCTTCGGCCTGACCTGGCTGCACGCCCGCCAGCGTCCCTCGACCTGGCCCCTGCTCGGCCTCGGTCTGCTGATCCCCGCCGTCATCGCCATCCTGTTCATTCACTGACGAGTCCCATGCGTAAGCTTCCCCTCGCCCTTGCCGCCGCCGCCAGCGCCGTCGCCGCGCCCGCCATGGCCACCGACCTCACGGTCTCTGTCGAAATCCCCCGCGCGGCCGGGGCCTCCTATCACCGGCCCTATGTGGCCGTCTGGATCGAGCGACCGGACAATACCGCCGTGCGCACCCTGGCCGTCTGGTACCAGCAGACCGCCAATCAGGAAGGCGACGGCAAGGACTGGCTCAAGGACATGCGCACATGGTGGCGCCGCGGCGGCCGGGCGCTCACCCTGCCCGCCGACGGAATCTCCAGCGCCACCAAGGCCCCCGGCCGCCACGCCGTCACCGTTCCGGGCGCGCGCCTGTCGAACCTGCCCGCCGGCGACTACGTCATGGTCGTCGAGGCCGCCCGCGAGCTGGGCGGACGCGAGGCCGTTCGCGTGCCCTTCCGCTGGGGCGCCGCCAACACCGCCCGGGCGACGGGCTCCACCGAACTCGGCGCCGTCAGCGTCACCGTCACCCGCTAGAGGAAGTCCGCCATGAACAAGCCCCTCGCCATCCTCGCCGCCCTCGCTGTGCTGGCCCTGCCGGTGTCGGCCCAGGCCCACCGCGCCTGGCTGGCCCCGACCTCGACCGTGCTGTCCGGAACGGACGCCTGGGTCGGATTCGACGCCGGCATGTCCAACGGGGTCTTCATTCCCGATCACGCCGCCATGAACCTGGCCGGCCTGGTCATCACGGCACCGGATGGCTCGACCGCCCAGCCCGAGAACATGATCCGCGCCCGCTACCGCTCTTCCTTCGACCTGCACCTGACCCAGGCCGGCACCTGGAAGATCGCCAATGTCTCCAGCGGCCTGAACGTGACCTACCGGGAGAACGGCGAACAGAAGCGTTGGCGCGGTCCGGCCGCCGATTTCCCGGGCGCCATCCCCGCCGGCGCCACCGATGTGGTCGCCGTCCGCAACTCCAACCGGATCGAGACCTTCGTCACCCTTGGCGAACCGACCGACACCGTTTTCACCAACCCCGCCGACGGCCTGGTGCTGATCCCGGTGACCCATCCCAACGATCTGGCGGCCGGCGAGGCGGCGACCTTCAAACTGTCCATCGACGGCCTGCCCGCGGCCGGGGTCGAGGTCACCGTCGCCCGGGGCGGCAGCCGCTATCGCGACAATCCCGAGGAGATGACAGTCACCACCGGCCCCGATGGCTCGTTTTCCGTCACCTGGCCCGAGCCCGGCATGTACTGGCTGAACGCCACGGTGCGCACTCCGGCCCGGGGCGACACGGTCGCCGCCAGCGCCCAGTATGTCGCCGTGATGGAAGTCCTGTCCTGACCGCAAGGCTGCCCGGCTCGACCCGCGCCACCCCGCCCCCGCTGATTGTGGGCGGGGACGCCGCGCCGCGTCCGGACAGCCGCATCCTCATCCCGACCCACGGCCGGGCTCCCGCTCAGCCGCCGGGTGACCACATCCTGGACTTCGCCGGCGAGACCATGGGCACGAGCTGGTCGGTGCGGCTGGTCCCGCCGCCGACCCTTGAGCGCGCGGCCTTCCAGTCGGCGATCGAGGCTGAACTGGCCCGGATCATTGCCCTGTTCAGCCATTGGGATCCGCGGTCGGAACTGTCGCGGCTCAATGCTGCCCCGCCCGGATTCTGGGCCGTGTCCGAGCCGTTCTGGAACCTGCTCAACGCGGCCATGGACCTGGCCGACGAAACCAATGGCGCGGTCGATCCGGCGCTGGGAGCCCTGGTCGACCTGTGGGGTTTCGGCCCGCCGGGACCGCGTCCGCTCAACGCCTTCGGCTCCGGCCCGGGGCTTCCGTTCGACGAGGAGATCGCGGCCGCCCGCGCCCTGTCCGGCTGGGGCATCGTCCGCTTCAACCGCGAGGCCCGTGCGGTCCAGCAACTGGGCGGGGTCAAGCTGGACCTGTCCGGCATCGCCAAGGGCCATGCCGTCGACCGGGTCTCCGATCGCCTGACGGCCATGGGCGCGACCCACCATCTTGTCGAGATCGGCGGGGAGCTCCGCGGCGCGGGCGTCAAGCCCGACGGCTTGCCCTGGTGGGTCGAGCTGCAACAGGCGCCGGGCGCGCCCGGTCCCCGCTCCGTCGCTGCCCTGTTCGACATGGCCTGCGCCACCTCGGGCGACTGGGTCCGCAGCTACACGGTCTATGGTCAGACCTACAGCCACACCATCGACGGCCGCACCGGCCGGCCGGTCGAGAACGGCGTCGCCTCTGTTACCGTCCTGGCTGAAACGGCGATGTACGCCGATGCCATGGCCACCGCCCTGACCGTCATGGGGCCGATAGAAGGTCCGGCCTATGCCGAGGCCCTGAACATCGCCGCCGCCTTCGTGGTGCGCACCGAAGCCGGCATGACCGAGACCGTGACCTCCGCCTTCACCGCCATGCTGTCCGAGGGCGCGTGACCGACGATCCGGTGCGCTGGTTCTGGGCGGCCGTGGCCATCGGCCTCTGGCTGCTGACGATCGCGCTTGTGCGATGGTCGCGGGCCCGTGCCCTCCGCGCCGTCGCCGCCCGTTCGGCCGCCCTGGCGCCGGCCGGAGACGTCCCGGCGGTGCTGGTCGCATACGCCAGCCAGACGGGCCTGGCCGAGGAACTGGCCTGGATGACCGCGCGAAGCCTTTCGGACGCCGGTACCTCCGCGCGCGTGGCCCTGCTCGGCGACCTCCAGCCGGCCGAGCTGAAGGCCGCCGGACGCATGCTGATCATCGCCTCGACGACCGGCGAGGGCGACGCCCCGGATGCGATGTCCCGCTTCGTGCGCCAGTCGATGAAGGCGCCGGCCGACCTGGCCGGCCTGTCCTACGGCCTGCTGGCCCTGGGCGACCGGACCTATGCCGAGTTCTGCGGCTTCGGCCGGGCGCTGGACGGCTGGCTTCAGCGTTCGGGCGCCGGGCCCCTGTTCGACCGGGTCGAGGTCGACGACGGCGACACGGGCGCGATCCGCCACTGGCAGCATCAACTGGGACTGCTGACCGGCTCCACCGTCGAGGCGGACTGGACCCCGCCGGCCTTCGATCGCTGGCGGCTGGCCGAGCGCACACATCTGAACCCCGGCAGCCCCGGCGGCGAGACCTGGCTAATGGCCTTCGAACCCGTCGGCCACCTGCCCGACTGGGTCGCCGGCGACATCGCCGAGATCGGCCTGCCGACGAACGAAGGCCAGCCCGCGCCCGGCAGCCGCGAATACTCCGTCGCCTCCCTGCCCGCTGACGGTCGCGCCGAGTTCATCGTCCGCCTGATGCGTCGCCCGGACGGAATGCCCGGGCTGGCCTCCGGCTGGCTGACCCGTGACCTCGCCATCGGCGACGAAGTCGCGATGCGCATCCGCACCAACCGCAGCTTCCACGGTCCGTCACCGGAAGCGCCGCTGATCCTGATCGGCAATGGCACCGGCCTGGCCGGTCTGCGCGCCCACTGGAAGGCCCGCGCCGTCCACGCTGCGGACCAGACCTGGCTGATGTTCGGCGAGCGCACCCGCGCCCATGATGCCTTCCTCGACGCCGAGCTCCAGGCCGCCCTGGCGTCCGGTGTCCTGACCCGCCTCGACCGGGTCTTCTCCCGCGACGCCGGAGACGGCCGCTATGTCCAGGCCCTGATCGCCGAACACGCCGCCGAACTGGCGGACTGGGTCGATCGCGGAGCCGCCATCCTCGTGTGCGGCAGCCTGGAGGGCATGTCGAAGGGCGTGCACGCGGCGCTCGAGGCCGCCCTCGGCACCGAAGCCCTGCTGTCCCTCACGGAAAGCGGCCACTACCGGCGCGACGTCTATTGAGGCTCACACCTCGGCCCAGCGCCGCATCAGGTTGTGATAGACGGCCGTCAGTTCCAGCACCGCCGCGTCCTTCGGGCCCTTCTCCGCGCTGACCCTCTGGATCGCCACATCGAGCCGGAACAGGGTCTCGCGGTCCGCGTCGTCGCGGATCAGGCTCTGGATCCAGAAGAAGCTGCCGACCCGCCGCCCCCGGGTGACCGGCGTCACCCGGTGCAGGCTCTTGGACGGATAGAGCACCAGATCCCCCGCCGGCAGCTTGACGGTCTGGGGCCCGTACATTTCCTCGATGATCAGTTCGCCGCCGTCATAGTCGCCCGGCTCGGACAGGAAGAGGGTTGCCGACAGGTCGCTGCGGATGCGCACCGGTCCGCGCTGGCGGATCGCATTGTCGACATGGACGTCAAACCGTTCGCCCCCCTCATAGGCGTTGAACAGGGGCGGGAAGATCGTGTGCGGCAGGGCGGCCGAAACGAACATCGGATTGGCCTGCAGCGCCTGGGTCACCAGTGCCCCGACCTCGCGCGCCTCGGGCGAGTCCTCGGGCAGCTGGCGGTTGACCTTGGCGGTCGCAGACTGGTGGCCCGAGGTGACGTTACCGTCGACCCAGGGGCCCGCATCCAGCCGCGACCGCAGGGCCGCGACCTCGTCCTTGCTGAAGACGCCCGGAATCTGGAGCAGCATGGCGGGCCCCTAGTAGCGCAGATTAAGGGTGAGGATCGCCTGCCGCCCCGGCGCGACGTCGGCATGGTGCACGCCGTTGGTGCGCAGGATGTAGGCCTCGTCGCCCGCGTTCTGGATGTTGAGCTGCAGACTGGCGGTCTCGCTGATGTCGTAGGCGGCGAACAGGTCCACACGGGTCCAGGCCGGCGCATAGACCCGGTTCGTCCCGCCGCCGGCCCCGCCCTGGTTGCCGCCGAAACTGTCGGACACATGATAGACGCCGCCGCCGACGCTCAGGCTCGGGATCACGCGCCAGGTCGTGAACAGGCTGAACGAATGCTCGGGCGTATTGGCCAGCGGATCGCCGACATTGACGTTGTTATAGGCGCCGGCGACCAGCTCGCTGTCCATCCAGGTGTAGCCACCGAACACCTGCCATTCGCGGGTGATATTGCCTGACACGCCGAGTTCCAGACCCCGCACCTCGGCTTCGCCGGCCTGTTCATAGACGCCCGGCGAGATCTGGATCTGGGCGTTTTCGCGCTTCAGGAAAAAGGCGGCACCGGACAGGGCAAGCCGGTCGCCGAAGAGGTTGGCCTTGGCCCCGATCTCGAGGCTCCCGGTCTCTTCGGGATCCAGCAGGGTGGTCAGCAGATTGCCCGTGCCCGTTCCCGAGCCGGTATTCTGGTCCCCTGCGGAAATGGTCGGGGGTGTCGCCGAAGTGGCCCAGGACGCATAGACGCTGGACCCCGGCGTCGGCTTGTAGACCACGCCGATCTGGTAGTTGAGGAAGGTCCAGTCACCGCCAACATCGGTATAGACCGGCGCCGCCGGCGTGCCCGAGGCGTTGCGTCCCTCGACCGAATAGTCATCGTAACGCAGGCCCAGATTGACGATGAACCGGTCGCCTATCTCAATCGAGTCCAGGGCGTAGATGCCGAGGGTGTCCGTCGTGTTGTGGCTGATCAGTCCACGGACGATCGTGCCGGTCCAGGGGTCCTGCGGGTCCGGATCGTACAGCGGCGTGCAGTCGAAGCCGGTCAGCGGTGCCGGGCAGGCCGAGCCGGAAGTGGTGGTCACCGTATAGGAGGCATTGCGATTGTCCTCGCGCGCCACCTCAACCCCGATGTCGAAGCTGTGGCCCAGCCCGCCGGTCGAGAACCGTCCCGTCAGGTCGGTGACATTGGCGAGGGTCTCGGTCGGATTCCAGCGCGACTTGGTCCCCCGCTTCATCCAGTAGGTCCCGCCGATCAGGGCGACGCCGTTGTTGGTGATATTGCCGCCGTCACCGGGGTTGGTAACCACATAGTCGTTCAGCGTTTCGGACCACCGGCTGACGTTGCGCAGGACCAGATCGTCGCTGAAGCGGTGCTCGAAATCGGCGGTGAGGGTATCGACCGTATTGGTCAGGTAGTCACGCGCCTCCAGGCCGTAGAAGCTGTCCCGGGGCACGTCGAGAATGCCGCTGTCGGTCGTACGCACGCCGATCTTGGTGAACAGCGGAATGCCGTAGTCGGGCATCTGGTTCGACGTCAGATGATAGTAGCTGAAGGTTCCGGTCGTCCGGGTGTCGAGGCCCACCGCCGCCGCCAGGGCCAGCCCCCATTTGTCGTAGTCGACCGAGTCCCGGCCGGCGACATCACCCTCCGCGCCCATCAGATTGAGCCGCAGGCCGGCTGTGTCGCCCAGTCGCCAGTTCTGATCGATCGTGCCGCGCAGCCAGCCGTCGGTCCCGACGCCGAGTCCGAAGCGGGTGAAGTCGGTCAGGCGCGGTGCCTTGGAGCCGAGGTTGATGCTGCCACCGCCCGAGCCGCGGCCCGAATAGACGGCGTCGGGCCCCTTGATGACCTCGACCTGCTCCAGGTTGAACACCTCGCGCTGCTGGCCGCCGGAGTCGCGGATGCCGTCGACGAAGACGTTGTTGCCGGACGACTGACCGCGGATGAAGGGCCGGTCCGCCAGCGGCTGTCCGCCCTCGCCGGCCCCGAAAGTAATGCCGGGCGAGGTGCGCAGAATGTCCTGCAGCGAGGTTGCGGCGGTCTCTTCGATGATCTGCCGGGGAATAATGGTGATCGATCGGGGCGTATCGACCAGCGGTGCGGTGAACTCCGGCGACAGGGGCTCGCGCCGCACCGGCCGGCCGTCCACGGTCACCGTTTCAAGCGTCTGGACGTCCTGCGGTTCGCCTTCCGGTCCCGGCTCCGCCATGGCCGGCGCGGCCATCAGCATTCCGGCGGCGCTGGAGACGAACAGGAGGGCGCGAAGCGCTTCGGCGCGGGAGGTCATGGGCGTATCCGGAAGGCAAGTTACTGCGATTAGCTCGCAATAGCATCCTCACCGGGCGTCGCAATTGAATTTGCGACACATTCGCAGAATTCCTTGCCGCCGCTAAATGGTGGCCCCGCCTACCGGGTAACGACGTCCCGTTGCATGGGGGCCAGCGCCGCGACCTCCTTCATCGACACCGACCGGTCCGCCAGCCTCGCCGCGTCAACCGCCTGGCCGCGCGAGATCATCTGCCGCCCGGCCATGAACTCAGCCGGGGCGTTGACCGCCTCCACACAGACGATCCGGTCTCCGGCGAGATGGAAGACAGCGAAAGAGCCGCCCTCGACGTCGCCGCGCAGCACCTGACGATCCGCCCCGTCGGGCAGGCCGGCGATCTGCAGCTTGATCTCATACTGGTCGGACCAGAACCACG
>CAZFQC010000006.1:32598-43524 GCA_964520795.1 uncultured Brevundimonas sp. | reverse complement strand
TCCGGCGACCGTCGATCAGCACCAGGGTGCGCGACGAGCCGAGGTTACGCAGCGACACCGTGGCCGTGCCCGAGGCACCGTTGGCGACGGTGGAGTTCTGGGCGGCGAACGCTTGCGGCAGCTGCGAGATCAGGTCTTCGACCCGGGTCACGCCCGCGACGTCGATGTCCTCGCCGGTGACCTGGGTCACCGGGCTGGTGGTGACCAGGTTGGCCTGAGGAATGCGCGAACCGGTGACGACGACTTCGTCGAGTTCGGCGTCCTGCGGCGCTTCCTGAGCGGCCGCGGCGGTCACGGACCAGCCCGCTACCAGGCCTGTGATGATTGTGGTCGCCAGCAGGTGACGACGGTTGGATCGCTTCATAATAGCCCGATCTCCCCAGTTAGGCTTCAATATTTCGCAAGTGTCGAAACACATTGCGTGTGCAAAACGCGTCCCGAATCCGTGGGACGAATGATCATCACACATCATATTTCGGACATTTTCCATCAAGACGGCCGGGCATTGGGTAATCTTGTTGTTCAGGTTGCCGTAAAGACACCAGTCAGACGATTACAACATCGCAATTCTCTTACGGTAAACTGCAACGGCTGATTTTTTCCGGGTGCCGACATGTTCAATGTTCGACGGCTTGAAGCGCCACAGTCAGTGAAACCTCACGGATGCCGCCCTCAGGCGACGGCCGTGGCGGTCATGGCCGGGTCGGCTGACCGGGTTCCACTACCTCGACCGGCCTGCCCTCCTTCTGACTCCTGGTCTGGGTGAGGATCCGCCAACCTCGAAGAGACAGGCTTGAAGAAGAGCCGGTTCACCAGGGCACCGACTCATGGGCGTTCTGCGCAAAATGGAAGCGGGCGGGGCGACAGCAGCAGTCTGCCCACGACACGGGGCAGCGGCCGTCAAGCCGGTCGAACTGCGGAATCCGGCTGAAGCGGCCCGCCGTTTCGGCCTGCCGAATTGCGAATGCGGCAGGCTGGGCAGGGAGCAGCCGTTCCGCCTCGATCGGAAGGAGGGCCAGGCGGTACACCGGCGGTGAAGGCGCAGGCGGGATAGCGGGCTGCGAACACCTGTGTCCGTAACGGACCAACATGGGAGTCC
This sequence comes from uncultured Brevundimonas sp., assembly GCA_964520795.1. GTDB lineage: Bacteria > Pseudomonadota > Alphaproteobacteria > Caulobacterales > Caulobacteraceae > Brevundimonas. The sequence continues at coordinate 42,425 of CAZFQC010000006.1, read as the reverse complement.
GGGCTGCGCGGCCGTTGTCCTCTCGTGGGGCCGGCGCTTCTGCATTCTGTGAATCGCGGACGAGGTCACGCGCGAGGCCGTGATCGCGGCCCACCCCGCAGCCGCCTACGCGCTTGAAGGCGACGCGGACCGGTTCGTTGCCGCGGTCCACGACAGCCTTGCTGCTCAGGAAGGCGGAGTCTGACCCAGGCTTCGCGAGCCGGACCGCACGGGCAAGGCGTCAGCAGGCGGACATGAATGGTCCAGGGCTCAGCCGCCCGGGCTGCACGGAAGATGCGTGCCGGATAGCCGTCACGCCCCCTGCCCTGTCTCCGACCCGTGAGCAGAGTTGGCGATGGACTGACAGCCCCGGCGCTGACTTCACCAGCGCCATGGCCACACTCGCCCACAACCCACGCCATTTCCGCCAGCGCGACTCCAGGACATTCCGACCGTATCAGGACAGTGTTTCACCAAAATGCGAACACAACTTCACACAACCGCACCGGAATCGTCACTGATCAGCGTCCGCCCTGTCTTATCCCGCCTCTAGCTACAGCGGCGGGCAGGGCGCGAGTGATCGCAACGGGGGGCAAGATGCCTGCTGTCTCCCTGCCGTGAACTTCTTTGGACAGACACGGTGAAAACGATGACCGGCTTTCGACTGACCACCCTGCTCGCGATCTCCGCCAGCGCCCTTACACTCGCCGCCTGCGGCTCTGCTGAAGTCGCGTCGCCGGGCGAAGGCGATTTCGGCGGCACGGGCGGCGGCGGCGGCGGCGGCACGACCCCGCTGCCCCCCGGCACGCCGGCGGCCGATTGCCCCACCGGTTTCGCCAACGTCGGCACCGTGGCCGGCGGCACGCTGCGCGCCTGCCAGCTGCCGCAGCAGATCAACGGCAACCTGACGGTTCCGCTGCGCGCCGGCACCATCTACTCCATCAGCGGCCGTACTTCGGTCGGCACCGACCAGGGCGTTGACCCGGCGGCCCCGATCGCCGGCAGCGTCCAGGGCATCCTGACCATCGAAGCCGGCGTCCGCATCTTCGCCTCGGGCGGCTCGGACTACCTGCTGGTCAACCGCGGCTCGCAGCTGTTCGCCGAAGGCACCGCGACCAGCCCGATCGTCTTCACCAGCCGCCAGAACGTCGAGGGCACCACCACCGAGAGCTCGCAGGGCCAGTGGGGCGGCATCGTCCTGGCCGGTCGCGCACCGCAGGCCAACTGCCAGCTGACCGCCCCGGTGACCTGCACCGGCACCGTCGAAGGCACCAGCGCCTTCTACGGCGGCAACACGCCGTCCGATAACTCGGGCCGCCTGCGTTACGTCCAGATCAAGTTCTCGGGCTTCGAGATCTCGACCGGCAACGAGCTTCAGGGTCTGACCATGGCCGGCGTCGGCTCTGGCACCACGGTTGACCACATCCAGGTTTACAACAGCTCCGACGACGGCATCGAAATCTTCGGTGGCAACGTCAACCTGCGCCACATCGTGATCAACGGTGCCGACGACGATGGCATGGACACCGACACCGGCTGGCGCGGCGGCGCCCAGTTCGGCATCGTGACCCAGCGCGCGCCGGGCTCGACCAGCCGCAGCGCCGGCTTCGAGTTCTCCTCGGCCCCGGCTTCCGTGCCGCTCGCCACCCGCTATGTCTCGCAGCCGAAGATGGCCAACTGGACCCTGGTCGGTCGCAACGCGCCGAGCAACGCCCACACCGTGGCCCACTTCGACACCGGCACCGATGCGACCATCATCAACTCGGTGTTCACCAGCGTCACCGGCTCGCTGGCGGGCTGTATGGCCATCAACGACGCCGACACCGGCACCAGCGGCGTGACCTTCAACTCGGTCTTCATGTCCTGCCCGATCTCCTACCGTCCGGGCAACGAAGTCCTGTCGGCTGCCGCCTTCACCGCCGGGACCAACAACACTGCCGCCGGCACCTCGACCCTGACCGCTCCGGCGGGCACGAGCCTGAGCAACCAGGTTCTGACCTTCGTCAACGGCGCCAACGAAAACGCTGTGACCCCGGTCGCCGCCGCCTCGGTCTATTCCTTCTTCCAGAACACCACCTACATCGGCGCCGTCCAGAATGCCGCCGACACCTGGTGGCAGGGCTGGACCTGTGGCCTGACCACCGGCGCGACCTGCTGACGACGGATGCGGAGGCGGCCTTCATGGCCGCCTCCGGCTTTCGCCCAGTCCGTTGAACTCCTTCAAGGCGCAGATCATGAAGACCGTAACTTTGACCCTGAGCGGGGTACTTCTGGCCACCAGCGCGCTGATCGCGCCGGGACTGGCCTTTGCTCAAACTCCTCCGGTCCAGGCCGCGCCGGAAGCGACCGCCGACCAGGAGCCTGACCTTCAGGACGAAACCGAAGCGACCGGTGAGCTCGATGAGGTCATCGTCCTCGGTCGCTATATTCCCGAGCCCAACCGTGAGAGCGCAGAGGTCGCTGCCTTTCTGACCTCCGAGGACCTCGAGCGGACCGGCGACAGCAGCGCTGCCGGTGCCCTTGCCCGGGTAACCGGCCTGACCGTCGTCGAGGGGCGGTTCGTTTATGTCCGCGGTCTCGGCGAACGTTATTCCTCGGCCCTGCTGAACGGGTCTCCCCTGCCCAGCCCCGAGCCCCTGCAGCGCGTCGTGCCGCTGGACCTGTTTCCGTCCAGCATCCTCGAGAGCGTCACCGTCCAGAAGTCCTATTCGGTCGACTTCCCGGGCGAGTTCGGCGGCGGCGTGATCGACCTGCGCACGGTCGACGCGCCCAACGATCCTTTCTTCTCGATGTCGGCTTCGGTCGGCGGCAACACCGAAACGACCGGTGACGAAGGCCTGATCTATTTCGGCTCCCGCACCGACTTCACCGGCTTCGACGACGGTACTCGCGACGTTCCCGACGATCTCGCCCTGGCGTTCGCCCAGGGGGTTCCGGTCAACAGCGCCAATTTCGGCGATCTGGAGCTGGAGCGGATCGGCCACTCGCTCGTCAACTCACCGCTGCGTCTCCTGCAGCGGGAAACGACCCCCGTGAATTTCGGCTTCGACTTTGCCGGCGGTTTCAAGTCCGACAGCAGCCTCGGCACCTTCGGCCTGATCGGCGTGGCCGGCTACAGCAACAGCTGGTCGACCCGGAACGGCATTCAGGAAGAGCCCCAGTTCTCCGGTGCCGTGCTGGTGCCTGTGACCAGCAAGGCATTCGAGTCGAACCAGAACGACATCCAGCTGAACTTCCTCGGCGGTCTGTCGCTGGTGACGGACAACAGCGACTACCGGTGGACCAACTTCTTCGTCCGCAACGTCACCAAGGAAGCGCGGATCAGCGTCGGTCCCGATTTTGACGCCGGCGGCGAGATCCAGCGGACTGACTACACCGAATGGTATGAGCGCCAGCTCTTCTCCAGCCAGCTCTCCGGCGAGCACGAGTTCATGGACGGGGCGCTCGAATTCGCATGGCGGGGTGCCTATGCCCTGACCGAGCGTAATGCCCCCTATGAGAGCCGCTTCGAATACGGGGTCGCCGCCGACGGTGCCTTCCTGCACGAGATCGGTGGAAACCGGATTTCGTTCAGCGAACTGGACGACGACATTGTCTCCGGCGGGGCGGATCTGACCTACACCCTGCCCCTGTCCGACTACCGCGATGCCATCTTCAGCTTCGGTGTCGCCTATTCGGACAACAACCGGGACGCCGAGCGTCGCGACCTGCAGTTCGTCCCCGCCAGCACCCTGACGGAAGAGCAGCGCCGGTCGCGGGTCGACTATCTGTACTCCGACGCGAACATCGGGCCGACCGGCCTGATTCTCTCGGAAGTCACCGGCAGCGCCGGCAGCGGAGCGGCCGCCTATTCGGCCCAGCTCGAGGTCGCCGCGGCCTATCTCCAGGTCGACGCCGAGTTCGTCCCCCTGGTCCGCACCACCTTCGGTGTGCGCTATGAGGACGGCTACCAGTCGGTCACCACGCGCGACCTGTTCGGCGGTGCTGCGCCCTTCGCGCCGACCGAGATCGAGGAGCAGTATTACCTGCCCTCGTTCACGGCGACCTGGAATTTCGCAGAGGACCAGCAGTTCCGCGTCGGGGCCTCGCAGACCATTGGCCGGCCCCAGTTCCGCGAGCTGGCACCCCAGTCCTATACGGACCCGGAAACCGATCGTGAGTTCACCGGTAACCCGTTCCTGGTCGACACCGAAATCCTGAACCTCGACGCCCGCTATGAGTGGTTCTTCGCCCGTCAGCAGTATCTGACGGCCGGTGTCTTCTACAAGGATCTGGACAAGCCGGTCGAAGCGACCATCGTCACCTCGGGAAATGCGCGACAGCAGTCCTATCTGAACTCGCCGCAGGCGACCATTTTCGGTGCCGAGTTCGAGGTCAAGAAGTTCTTCGAGTTCCCGGACAATGGCTCGTCCTTCATCGCCGACAAGCGCTGGCTGGTGCAGGCCAACTACACGTGGTCTGACTCGGAAGTGACGGTCGAGGCCGGCGACATCGTCCGGACCCCGGGCGGTGGCGGCACCGACGAGGACGCGACCTTCTTCATCGAGGACGGCAGCCGCCTCCAGGGCCAGTCCGAGCACGTCGCCAACCTGCAACTGGGTTGGGAGGACGACACGGCCCGGTCCCAGGCGACGATCATCGTCAACTATGTCAGCGAGCGCGTCAGCGCCCGCGGCGCCGGCGGCGCGGGCAACCGCGAGCCGGACTACATCCAGGACCCCGGCATCTTCCTCGATTTCGTCTACCGCAAGGATTTCGAAATCGGCGGCCGGGACCTCGGCTTCGCGCTCGAGCTTCGCAACCTGCTGAACACGGACTTCGACGAGTTCCAGGAGCTGGGCAACAAGATCCTGATCAACAACTACGAGTTGGGATCCAGCGCTTCGGTCAGCCTGACGGCTCGCTTCTAGGTGGCTTGGGGAGGCGGTCGCCTGACCGCCTCCCGGCCCGACGGCAAGACAGAATTGTGGCGCTTCGTCTGTATACGTTGTAACTGTCACGCCAAGTTCGTCGGGCCGTCATGATCTCATGAAGCCCGGACACGGACGATCGGTCTAGGAAGACTGCGGGCCGTCGGGGCCCGCTTGAGGCACGCCACAGTGATCGGGGCAGTTCGCAGTTTCAGCACCCGGGTCCGGGACGCGTTGACAACGCGCCCTCACCGTATTCGCCAGGGCGTCGAGGTCGTGCTGGCCCTCGCCCTGATGGCTCAACTGGGCCATTTGGGCTGGATTCTGCTTGGACCATCCGCCTCCGGTCAGATCGTGGCAAACTCCCCCCCGGCCTCGTACACGCCGTCTGACCCTGCGGTTTTTCAGCGTTTTGACGCGTTTTTCCGCACGGGTGGGGCGAGCAGTCTTGCGGAGGCGAGTGCGGCCGGGAGCGGGCAGATGCGGCTGTACGGGGTGCGTTCGGACGGTTCAGGGGGCGGTTCGGCCATCATTGGCCTGGCAGACGGGCGTCAGGTGTCGGTCGGCGTGGGCGAAGAGGTCGAGCCGGGGCTCGTGCTGCGAGGCGTAGGCGCCGATCATGTGACCCTGGCGCGCGGTTCCTCGCTGAGCCGGCTGATCTTTACGGATATTCCGGTGGGAGCGCCGCCGCCGCCACCGCCGCCGCCGGGCCCGCAGACGGTGACGCCGACCCCTGCACCGGCAGCGACGGCCGCCCCGGCCGGGGCGGCCGTCGATCCGGCGCGGCTGATGAGCCAGGCGGGCCTGCGGCCGCGGATGCGCGGGGCGCGGCTGGACGGGTTCACCGTGTCGGCGTCAGGCGATGCGGCGGTGCTGCGGGCAGCGGGGCTGCAGCCGGGCGATGTGATCCTGGCGGTGAACGGCCAGTCGCTGGACAGTCTGGAGCGGATCGCCGCCCTGCGGACCCAGCTTGCCAATACCTCCGGCGCCGAACTGCGCATCGAGCGCGACGGACAGGTGCAGACCTCCACCATAGGAACCGGCCGATGAAGCGCTTCAAGGTGATCGGCGCCGTCATGGCCGCCGTGCTCGCGACCCAGGGGCCGCTGGCGGCCGGGCCTGTCCAGGCCCAGTCCCAGACCCTGAACGTGCAGGGGGCGGACATCCGCGCCTTCATCCAGGACGTGGCCCGCTCGACGGGGCGGACCTTCATCGTCGATCCAGCGGTGACGGGGACGGTGACGGTCAGCAGCGACCGGCCGCTGGGTCGGGCGCAGCTGTTCGAGGTCTTTCTGTCGACGCTGCGGGCCAATGGTCTGGTGGTGACGCCGACGGCCTCGGGGGCCTACCGGATCAGCCCGGCGCAAGGGGCGGCGCAAGGCCCTGCGACCGTGGGCAATGAGCGGTTCTCCACCGAGGTGTTCCAGCTGAGGACCATCGACGCGGCCTCGGCGGCGGAGACGATCCGGCCGCTGGTCGGAGCGCAGGGCCAGGTGCTGGCCAACCCCGGTGCCAACAGCGTGGTGGTGGCCGACTTCGCCGACAACCTGTCGCGCATCCGGACCCTGATCGGGCGGATCGACGTGGACCGGACCGGGTTCGAGGTGGTGACGCTGGAGAACTCCTCGGCGCGCGAGATCGCCGCGGTGCTGCAGACGGTGCTGGCCCCGCCCGGCGGCCAGCCGGGCTCGGGTATGGTCAGCGTGACCCCGGTGGAGAGCTCCAACTCCATCGTGCTGCGCGGCGATCCGGCGGCGATGGCGCGCATCCTTCCCCTGATCGGCGATCTGGATCGCCGGGCCGAGAGCGCCGACGACGTCAAGGTGGTGTTCCTGCAGCATGCCGACGCCGAGGCCCTGCTGCCGGTGCTGCAGCAGGTGGTCGGCCAGCCGGTCACCCCGGCCGTCGCCAATGCCACACCAGCCGCGGGTCGGGGTGCCGCGGGCGGCGAGGCCGCCGCAACGGCCCCCGCCGCCGCACCGGTGCCGGCGCCGGTGGCCGGGCAGAGCGCGGTGATCGCGCGCTTCCCGGGGGCCAATGCCCTGGTCATCTCGGCCTCGGCGGATACGCAGCGGATGCTGGCCGAAGTGATCCGCCAGCTTGACCAGCGGCGTCAGCAGGTGCTGATCGAGGCGATCGTGGTGGAATTGTCGGACAACGCCGTGCACGAACTGGGGGTGCAGTGGCTGCTGGCCGGCGAGGACGGCAATCCGGTGGGCCTGACCAACTACACCGACCGGGCCGGGTCGCTGGTTCCATTGGCGGGCGGCGCGGCGGCGGGGCAGCTGGAGGCCGACGATCCCGTGCGCGAGCAGTTGCAGGAGCTGGCGCTTAACACCCTGCTGGGAGCCAATGGCTTCATCGGCGGCGGTGGCGGGCGGATCGGCGACGGCCTGTTCGGCTTCATCATCAACGCGGCCAAGACCGATGCGGGCTCCAACCTGCTGCAGACGCCGTCGCTGATGACGCTGGACAATGAGGAGGCGACCATTCTGGTGGGCCAGGAGGTGCCGATCACGACGGGCGAGACCCTGCTGGACGGCAACGCCAATCCTTTCCGCACGACCCAGCGCCAGGACATCGGGGTCAAGCTTGTGGTGCGGCCGCAGATCAACGCCGGCGGCTCGATCACCCTGTTCCTGCGTCAGGAGGTCTCCAGCATCAACGGGGTGCTGACCGACAGCGCCAATGATCTGGTGCTGAACAAGCGCGAGCTGGAGACGACCCTGGTCGTGGACGACGGTGATATCGCCGTGGCCGGCGGGCTGCTGGACCAGAACGACCGGCTGTCGGTGGACGGAGTGCCGGGGCTGAGCCAACTTCCGGTGGTCGGCGGCCTGTTCCGCTCGACCAGCCGCCAGCGGGGGCGGACCAATCTGATGGTGTTCATCCGCCCGACCATCATCCGCAGCCCGGCCGACGCCCAGGTGCTGAGCGCCGACCGCTGGGGCTATATGCGTCAGCAACAGCTGAACACTGCGCCAGGGGTGGAGCCGTCCCTCGACGAGATGCTGCGCGACTATATGCGCACCCAGCCGCCGGCCACGCCCGACCGCGCCATCACCGCCCCCGTCGGCGCGGTAGAGGCCGCGCCGCTGGCCCCGGTCGCCGATCCGGTCGCGCGCGAGTGAGGCGGTCATGATCACCCTGATCAATCCGACCCTGCCCTATGGCTTCGCCAAACGGCACGGAGTGATCCTGCTGGATGCGGGCGAGATCGCCGTGGTGGGGCTGCGCGAGGGGGCGGATCCGTCGGCCCTGATCGAGACGCGCCGCGCGTTGGGGCGGCCACTCAGGGTCGAGCCGCTGGACCAGGCGAGCTTCGACCGGCGGCTGTCGCAGGTCTATGCGGGGGATCACCTGGGCGCGACGGGCGGCGACGACCTGGAGATGCCCGCCGGGCTGGACAGTCTGATCGACGACATTCCGGCGGCGGCCGACTTGCTGGACACGGCCGACGACGCACCGGTGATCCGGCTGATCAACGGCATCATCGCGGAAGCCGTGCGTGCGGGCGCTTCGGACATCCATCTGGAGCCGTTCGAGACGACGCTGACGGTGCGGATGCGGATCGACGGGGTGTTGCGCGAGGCCCTGTCGCTGAACCCGCGGATCACGCCGCTGCTGGTATCGCGCATCAAGGTGATGGCGCGGCTGGACATCGCCGAGAAACGCATTCCCCAGGACGGCCGCATCCCGCTGGCGCTGGGCGGCAAGACGCTGGACGTGCGCGTCTCAACCCTGCCGTCGCGGATGGGCGAGCGTGTGGTGCTGCGCATCCTGGACCGCGACCAGGCCGGGCTGACGCTGGACCGGCTGGGCATGGCACCCGATGCGCTGGAGGCGTTCCGCGCGGCGCTGAGGGAACCCAACGGCATCATCCTGGTCACCGGCCCGACGGGCTCGGGCAAGACCACCTCGCTCTATGCCGGCCTGTCGCTGCTGAACGACGCCACGCGCAACATCCTGACGGTCGAGGACCCGGTGGAATACGCCATCGACGGCGTCGGCCAGACCCAGGTCAATCCCCGGGTCGGCATGACCTTCGCGGCGGGGCTGCGGGCCATCCTGCGTCAGGACCCGGACGTGGTCATGGTCGGGGAGGTGCGTGACGCCGAGACAGCGAAGATCGCGGTCCAGGCGGCCCTGACCGGTCATCTGGTCCTTTCGACCGTGCACACCAATGACGCGGCGGGCGCCGTCACGCGACTGAGGGACATGGGGGTGGAGCCCTTCTTGCTGGCCTCGACCCTGCGGCTGATCGTGGCCCAGCGGCTGGTGCGCCGGCTTTGCAGCGAGTGCCGGCGGTCGGAGGCGGCGGACAAGGCCACCGCCAGGCTGGCGGGGGTCCGGGTCGGCCAGACGGTGTGGCGGCCGCAGGGCTGCGCCCACTGCAACCAGACGGGCTATGTGGGGCGGGTGGGTCTGTATGAGGTGATCCGGATCGACGACCGGGTGCGCCGGCTGATCGCTGCCGAGGCGCAGGAGGAGGCGATCAATGCGGTGGCCTTTGCGGGCGCGCAGACCCTGGGCCAGCGCGCGCGGGCCCTGGTGCTGGAGGGCGTGACCTCTGTCGAGGAGGCAGTGCGGGTGACGCGTCAGGAAACGGTTGAAGCGCACGATGAGACGGCGCTCGCCGCCGTTCCTCCTGCCGCGGTTGCGACCGCCGGACGCGAGGACGCGGCCTGATGGCGGTGTTCGACTATGTGGCGGTGGACGGGAGCGGGCGCACGGTCAGCGGGACCCTGACCGCGGATGATGACGCTGCCGCGCGGGCCCTGCTGGCGCGGCGCAGGCTGATGCCGCTGGAGGTCGCCCCGTCGCGGGGTGCGGCCCCGTCGCGCGGCGCGGCCCCGGCGCTGAAGGGCGCCGGCAAGCTGGATTCCCGGACGCTGGCGCTGGTCACGCGTCAGCTGGCCACCCTGGTGACGGTGTCGC
>CAZFQC010000006.1:27103-32498 GCA_964520795.1 uncultured Brevundimonas sp. | reverse complement strand
TCCCGGACGCTGGCGCTGGTCACGCGTCAGCTGGCCACCCTGGTGACGGTGTCGCCGGTCGAGGAGGCGCTGCGGGCCATCGCCATCCAGGCTGATCGACCGGCAGTGCGGGCGGTGCTGGAGGGGGTGCATGGCGCGGTGATGGAGGGCCGGCGGCTGTCGGACGCCATGGCGTTGCAGGGCTCCGCCTTCCCGCCGCTGTACCGGGCCATGGTGTCGGCGGGCGAGACCTCGGGGGCCCTGGCCCCGATCCTGGAACGTCTGGCCGACGGGCTGGAGCGGGACCAGGTGGTGCGCGGCAAGGTGACCACGGCCCTGGTCTATCCGGCGGTGCTGGCGGTGATGGCCGTCGCTGTGGTGATCGCCCTGATGGTCTTCGTGGTGCCAAGGGTGGTGGATCAGTTCGACAGCATGAACCAGACCCTGCCGCTGCTGACCCGGCTGGTGATCGGCCTGTCGGACGGGCTGCAGGCGTGGGGCTGGCTGGCGGCGCTGGTGCTGGCGGCGGCCGTGGCCGGCGGGGTCCTTGCCCTGCGCAATCCGGCGGTGCGTCTGCGGGTCGACACCGCCCTGCTGCGGTTGCCGCTGATCGGCCGGCTGACGCGCGACCTGCACGGGGCGAGGATGGCGCGGACCCTGTCGACGATGATCGCGGCGGGCCTGCCGGTGCTGGAGGGGCTTACGATCACGGCTCGCACCGTGTCCAATCGCCGGCTGCGGCAGGCCACCGAGACCATGGCCGAGGCGGTGCGCGAGGGCGGCGGCCTGTCGGCGGCCATGCGCCGGGCCGACGTCTTCCCGCCGATCCTGGTGACCATGACCGCATCGGGCGAGGCCGGCGGCCGGCTGGAGCCGATGATGGAGCGGGCCGCGGACTATCTGGAGCGGGAGTTCTCCACCTTCACCGCGGTGATGCTCAGCCTGATCGAGCCGGCTATCATCGTGGTCATGGGTGGGGTGGTCGCGGTGATCATCCTGTCCATCCTGCTGCCCATCCTGCAGATCAACACCCTGGCCATGGGGTGAGGAGGTTGAACGCCATGAGTACATTCCTGCGTCGCCAAGCCCGCCGCGCGGCTGCTCTCTGCCTGAGGGCCCTTCCTGCGCAAGGCACCAGGCCGCGTCGGGTCGACAAGGCGGAGCCCTGTGACCGCGGCCCCCACAAACAGGGCTTTACCCTGGTCGAGATGATGGTGGTGGTGGTCATCCTGGGACTGCTGGCGACCGTGGTGGCGATCAATGTCCTGCCCAGCCGGGACCGGGCCATGGTGACCAAGGCCCAGGCCGACATCGCCACCCTGGAACAGGCGGTCGAGACCTATCGCCTCGACAATCTGGACTTCCCGAACGACCTGCAGGCCCTGGTCGCGGCCCCGGCCGGCCTGTCCAGCCCGGACCGCTACCGTCCGGGTGGCTATGTGCGCCGCCTGCCCGAGGACCCCTGGGGCGAGCCCTACCGCTACCGCCGTCCCGGTGCCCACGGCGGTCCGTTCGACATCTACTCCCTGGGTGCCGACCGCAAGGAAGGGGGCGAGGGCGATGACGCCGACCTCGGAAACTGGGCGGCTTAGTCGGGCCGCGGTCACAAGGCTCCGCCTTGTCGACCCGACGCGGCCTGGCGCTTCGCGCACGCTCAAGGCCCCGACCCGCGCTCAGGTAGCGAGCGACCGCGTCGCGAGCGATAGCGCCTCCAACATGCCCCGCGCTCAAGCAGCGAGCCGCCGCGCGGCGAGCGGTAGCGCCCTGCACAGGGCCGGCTTTACCCTTGTGGAGCTCCTGATGGTGGTGGCCATCATCGGGCTGGCTGCCGGGGCCGTGGTACTGTCTGTGCCCGACCCGCGGCCGTCGGTGGCCGAAGACGCCGAGCGTTTCGCCGCCCGGCTGAGCCGTGCCCGCGAAGAAGCCATCCTGTCCAACCGCCCGGTTGCGGTCGAGACCACAGGGGCCGGTTATGAATTCGCCGTGTTCGACGGCACGGCCTGGTCGGCGCTGGACGACGGTCCGTTCGGGCCGGAGCTCTGGACGGCGGGCACGACGCTGGAGCCCTCGACCGGCACCGCGCGCATCGTGTTCGACCCCACCGGGGTCGCCGACCCCGTCGCCCTGACCCTGACCCGCGACCGCCACAGCCGCACCATCACCGTCGACGGCGCCGGAGAAGTGGCCCTCAATGGCTGAAGCAATATCGTGCGCTAATGCTCTCGACGCGGTCGCTCGCTGCCTGGGCGCGAAGCATGCGCGATGCGCCAGGCCGCGTCGGGTCGACAGGGCGGAGCCCAGTGACCGCGGCCCCCACAAGGAAGGCTTTACCCTCATCGAACTGCTGGTCGCCCTGGCGGTGTTCAGCCTGGCCGCCCTGGCGCTGCTGAACCTGACGGGCGAGAACACGCGCTCGGCCGCCCGCGTGGAAACCCGCACCCTGGGCGGCATCGTCGCCGAAAACCTCGCCGTCGAGACCATGATCGCCCCCTCGATCAGCGAAGGCACCGCCTCGGGCCGGATCCCGTTGGCCGGCCGCGACTGGCGCTGGACCCGCGCCGTCACCGCCACCGAAGACCCCGACCTCATCCGCATCGATATCAAGGTCAATGACGCCGAAGGCCAGGCCGCTGAACGAACCCTGTTCCGGTCAAGGACGCGGCAGTGACCCGGCGCGCGGGCTTCACCCTGGTCGAGGTCATGATCTCGCTGATGATCTTCGCCATGCTGGCGGGCGCGGGCGCGGCCGTGCTGAGCGGTGCGATCGACAACCGGTTCGCCGTCAAGGCGGCCAGCGATCGAGTCGGCGACCTCCAGCGGATGCGCGGTCTGCTGCGCGCAGACCTCGGTCAGACCACCGCTCGTCGCTCGCGCGGACCAACCGGCCGGCCGACGCCCCAGCCGATCGTCGGTGCCGCCGTGCCCGGTGATCCGATCCTCGTGCTGAACCGCGCCGGCTGGAGCAACCCCGGCGAACAGGCGCGGCCGTCCCTGCAACGGGTCGAGTACCGGCTGGTCGAGGACCGGCTTGAGAGGCGCGCCTCCGTTCACCTGGATGGCGCGCGGCCGGGTCCGCCCCAGGTACTCTATCGCGGGGTGAGCGACGTCACCGTCGCCTTCGTGCGCGACGGAGAGGCGGCGCCCGCCTTCATCTCCAGCATCGACCGGCCGCTGCCTGACGCCGTGCGGATCGGGATGACGATCAAGGGCTATGGGCGGGTCGATCAGGTCTTCATCGTCGGGAGCGGCCGATGAAGCGGCGTGCGGACGTTCGGAAAGGCATGGCCCTGCTGACTGTGCTGCTGATGGTCTCGGTCATGTCAGTGGTCGCGGTGGCGATCCTCGATGATGTGCGGTTCTCGGTCCGAAGGACGGCGAATGTCGAGTTCCAGAGCCAGGCCCAGTGGTACGCCGCCGGTGCCGAGAACCTGGCGCGCGGCCAGATTGCACGCCTTCTGGCAAGCGGACCCGCGCGCACGCCGCTGGACCCGGCGTGGAACGGGCGGCCAATGACCTTCCCGATCGACGGAGGCACCCTCACCGCAACGGTCACCGACGGCCAGGCATGCTTCAACCTCAACAGCCTCGCGCTGGGCGTCGGCGAAGATCTGACGGCGCGCCCGCTCGGGGCGGCGCAGTTCCTGGCGCTGGGCCGGGCCGTCGGGGCGCCCGACAGTCGGATGCGCGCGATCGCCGATGCCTTGACCGACTGGCTGGACGCCGACACGACGCCCCTGCCGCTGGGTGCCGAAGACGGAGCTTATGCGGGCCTGGCCACCCCCTATCGTACGGGCGGCGCCATGCTGGCGGAGGTCAGCGAATTGCGGGCCGTAAAAGGCGTGGACGCCGGGACCTACCGCCGTTTGAGACCCTGGCTTTGCGCCCTGCCGACCTCGCGCCTGTCGCCCCTGAACGTGAACACCCTGACGCCGGAGCAGGCACCGCTCCTGACCATGCTGACGAACGGCGCTGTCGGGCCGGAGCAGGCACGGGCGTTGATTGCGGCGCGCCCACGCGAAGGATGGCCGGACGCCGCCGCCTTCTGGGGCCAGCCTGCGTTGTCGACGGTCGAGGTCGATCCGGAGGCCCGCGATCAGGTCACCGTTCTGACCCGCTACTTCGACCTGCGTGTCGATGTCGAACTGGGCGGCTCCCGCGCCGTCCGGACCGCCTTGCTGGAAGCCGGAACCGACGGGCGTGTCCGCACCGTGATCCAGCGCTGGACCCCCGAAGAATGAAACCGATCCGCCTGATCCTGATCCCCGCCCTCGGAACCGAACCCGCGCCCTTTCTCGTAATCGAGGACGGTAGGGTGCGCGACCGTGGTTTGCTGGACTTGCACCCTGTCGAGCCGCCGGAGCCGATGCGGACGGTGGCCATCGTACCGGGCGCCGAAGTGACGATCCGGTGGCTCGATCTTCCGGTCGGCGGAACGACCCAGCAACGCGCTGCAGCACTGTGGATGCTGCGGGAGTCGCTGGCGGTCCCGGCGGACCGACTCGCCGCGGCGCTGGGTCCGCTTCCGCCGGCGGGGCGACCGCGCCTGGTTGCCCTGGCCGGGCTTCCCCTGCTTCAGGCCTGGACCGACTATCTGGAGGCGCTGGGCGTGAAGGCGGAGGCCATGGTGCCCGATGTCCTGACCGTGCCTGAGCCGGACGAGGATGACCGGTTGAACGCTGTTGTTTTCGGAAACGCCACAGCCCTGAGGGGCCGCCGGTTCGCCGCCAGCCTCCAGCCGGACCTGGTTGAGCTGGTCGCCGGGTCGCGACATGTGGACCCGATCATGGACGCGGCCGAGGTCGAGCGCGCCCTGATCGAGGCCGCACTGGCCCCGCCGATCAATCTGCTGACGTCACAGGACAGGGTGCGGGCAGCCGCCGGCCGGGGCTGGGCGCTGGCTTCGGCCATGGCCGGCCTGCTGGTGGTCTCGCCGCTTGTGCTGGTCGCCGCCGCGGCAGCGCGGGATGATGCATCTGCCCGCGCCGACAACGCCAGCGCCCGCGCCGAGGTCGTCCGGGTGGCCCCGGACCTGGCCACGAGCCCGGATCCTGTGGAGGCCCTGCGCCAGCGCGTCCGCGCCGCGCCTCCGCCCGGAGGCGTCGTGGGCGCTACGGCCGCCCTGTTCGCCGCCGTCGAGGCGGTCGAGGGTGCGGAACTGGATCTGCTGATCGTCGACCCGGCCGCCGGGATGAAGGCCAGCGTGACCCATACCGACTATCGGGACACCCAGACCATCGCCCGGGCGATGCAGACCAGCGGTCTGGAAGTGACGGAGACAGCCGCTATCGCCGACCGGGGCCGCATCGTCAGCGACATCACCATCGGGAGCGCGCGATGAACCGGGTCATCAGAATCGCCCAGGCGTGGTGGAGCGCCCGCACCTTGCGCGAGCAGCGCCTCCTGCTGGGGATGGCGG
>CAZFQC010000006.1:0-27003 GCA_964520795.1 uncultured Brevundimonas sp. | reverse complement strand
TGGTTCAGCCGGTGCTGGCCTGGAGGTCCGCCGCAGCGGACCGTGCGGAGACCGCAGCCCTCACGCTCGCTGAGGTCCGCGCCGCAGCCGCCTCATTCAGCCCGGCCCGCTCCGGGGCGAGCCCTTCCGCCGAGGGACTCGAGCCCCTGATCCGCCGCACCGCAGAGGCCGCGGGCCTCGAGGTGGTCACGGTCATGAGCCCTTCGGGTCAACTGGGATTCCAGCTCTCGAGCGTCGGCTCCGGGCCGCTGTTCACCTGGCTGGCTGAGCTCGAGACGGACCACGGTCTGTCGATCTGCAGTCTGGGCGTGACCGAAAACACTGACGCGACGCTGAACGTTGAGGGCGGTCTGGCGTCAGGCCCTTGCATGATCTGAACGGCGACTTTCCGTCCGGAGACGGGACAAATGTAAAATTTCATACTTCCCGCTGTCGCATAACCTTTACAATGTCGAAAAAGCGCGCATAGTTGCTCCGGGTCCTGACTGTTTCAGGCGTTCGGGAGAGACTGGATGCGCGCTTTAACCCCCTTCATCGGCCTTGCGGCCATCGCCGCTGCGGCGCTCCTTCCGGCCGGTCTGGCGAACGCCGGCGACAACGGGCAGCCGTCAGCGAGCGCCAATGTTCGTGCGGTCATGATCTGCGGCACGGACGCCGCGACCCGCCGGGCGTACACCCGTGAACATGGTGCCGCGCCCATTTTCGTCACCGCACGCGAGGTGCTGTCGGTGAGGGTCTCCGACCCTGCCTGGAGTACACCCCGCTGCATGACCGCACGGGAGCACGCGCGCTTCAGGGACGCCGCGACGACCTTCGCCGTCGTCCGCTAGAGCGAAATCGGGCGGGAGAAAAACCGGGGACCCCAGGTGTTGCCCGGGCGAACTGTTCGACGGGTTGGTGCATTTGGCCGATCCGTTCGACTTCGGTCCGTCCGGTCCCCCTCCCCTGACCATCGGCGAAGACGGCCTGATGGGAGGCGGCCAGGATCATCGTGGCCACGGGCCGGACGGCCGGCTGTTCTGACGCGGCTTCTCCGCCCGTACAAACGCACGCACGGAGATGCCGGCGGTTCTTCCGCTGCCGTCGTCAGAGGCTGCTGCCTCCGCCCACCAACACCACTTCGCCGCCGATGGAGTCGTTCTCCGGGACGCAAGGCACCTCACCAATTGAATGAAACGCCGGCCCGCAAATTGCGCGGAGGACCAAGCCCCGCGACGCCGTTGGCCGTCTCCGACACCTCGACCGCCGCATCGAACAGGTTGTCGACGGCAGCGTAGAGCACGACTCTGTCGCGCACCCGCCAGTCGGCCCGCGCGTCGTAGCATGAGCCGATGTGCGCCTCGATGGCGCTTTCAGCGGGTGATGAACAAACAGGGCCCCTGGCCTGACCAGAGCGCCTGGCATCGGGCCTGAAAGCGGGAAGAGTCCGGCCGTAGGCCCCGGTCGATCCAGTTCTCCAGCGAGTCCAGGGCCGTCATATAGGTCGCATTGGACAGGCTGCTGTGGTCCGCCTCATCCGTCACTGTCTGCACCAGCCACTCCGACCGGCCGGCCGCGTGGACGGTCGCAGTGTACAGTGCTTCGAGATCGACGCTGACAGTCGGGTCATGCAGGGCGTGAACCGTCAGGGTCGGGCGCACGATCTCGCCCGTCAGATCCGCGTCGTGCGCCAGCATGGCCACGCCCTGGGGATCCGCCGAAAATCGCTGGACGCCGGCGTTCAGGGCGGCGTCGTCGGCTGACCCGCTGTAGACTGTCGCGCTGTTGTCGAAGGGGTTCCGACCGTCCAGCCGCCGCAGCACCATGTCCTGGAACAGGAAGGTCGCCCAGCCGAGATGGCTGATCAGCTGCGCCTCCGCGACGCCGGTGACGGCCAGTATATCTCTCAGCCGGGCCGCCTGTTCTGGGCTCCGGCGCGCCGGGGGCCGGTCCAGCCCGGTGCAGGCCTCGACCCGCCGCCGCAACTCGGCACGCGTCATCCGGCTGTCCAGCGGCAGGCCCTGCCAGAGGGGATAGGCGGGTTCATCCGGCGCGGGATGGTTGGCGCAATAGTACTGGTAGACCGCCCGCAGATCGGCCCTGAATCCATAGGCGCGGGTGCCGCCGGACACGATGCCGTTGGTGATCAGGACGCCGTCGTAATTCCAGCCGGCGTCCGCGCTGCCGGCGTAGAGCTCCGACGCCTTGGCAGCGACATTGCCGCCCCAGGACTGGCCATGCAGCAGGGTGCGCTCGGGGCGGCCGTAGAGGGACCAGAAGATCGCGCGACTGTTGTCCGTATCCTCGGCGGCCATCCGGACGCCATAGCCGCCGCGCCGGTAGGTGGAGCCGATCCAGGCATAGCCGTGCCGCACCATGACCGAGAACCGGTCCAGGTCCTCCAGGGGATCAGCCGACTCGGGAGCCCCGGTTCGCGGCCCCCCGTGGGCATGGACGATCAACCGGTTGTTCCAGTTCCGCGGGATGGCCAACACGTACCAGGCACCGTTGGCGTCCTGTCCCGACAGGCAACGCGTGCCGCGTCCGGCCGAGGCGGGACAGTCGATCGGACGTGGTGCCACCGGGTCCGCCCGGACCCCGGTGGCGGCGATGACGCCGGCGATCACAAACGCCGCTGCCGCCAGTTGCCTCATGCCTGTCCCTCTCCGCCCGGTCGGACCGGCGCCGTGGTTCAACGGCGCCGGTCCCGATGTCAGAACGTCTTGGTGATGCTGGCGTACCAGTAGCGACCGTATGGACGATACAGCGAACCCAGATAGCCTGACGAGGTCAACGGCGGTGCCTCGTCGGTGATGTTCCTGGCACCCACGCGAATGCGGGTGTCAGCCGCCCAGCCCGCGCCCTCGAACTCGTACTGGCCATAGAGGCTGGCCGTGGTCTGGGCTTCCACGATCCATGGATCTCCGGCGGTGTTGAGGAAGCCGGATTCCGTCACAGAGCTGGTGTGCTGGACGAAGGCACCGACCTGGAACGGTCCCTGGCTCCAGGTCAGGGTGCTCGACACCTTGTATTCCGGACGGCCATTGCGCGCGAGCAGGTCGCTTGCAATCGGCAGCGGCGTGGCGGCGTTGATCTGGCCGGCATCGCGCGCATCGTCCAGCGCCTGGACAGCCGGGCCCGCGTCGCGATGGAATTCGAGCAACTGGGCCACATTGACCTGGGCGCGGAAGTCGCCCCAGGGCGTGTCGCTCAGTCGCCAGTGCACCGCGAAATCCACACCCTGCACGTCCTGCGGCAGAAGGTTGACGAAGCCGTCATTGACGAACTGGATCGCGCCAACCGGCGCAATGCCGGTGCCTGAGAAGAAGGCGATATCGTCGACATTCGGCGCAGCGCGCACGACGTTGGGGTTGGACGAGCCATTCAGCCGGGCAAGGTAGTCCTGCACTACGGCCGTCTGGCCGCCGATCAGCCCGACGATGTCCTCCTGCTGGATGCGCCAGCGGTCGACGGTAAAGGTAAAGTCACCAAACGCCTCGGGAAGGAACCAGGGCTCGAAGACCAGGCCGACCGACTGGTTGGTGCTTTCCTCCGGCTTCAGGTCCGGATTGCCGGAGACCCGCAGCGAATAGCTGACCGACCGGGCGCAGGCGTTGAACGTCGCGATCCTGCCGGCGCGAAGATCGGCCTCGCAGCGGAGATAGTCATTGTTCGAGGCAAGGCGCGAATAGGTGGTTGCGTTCGTCTGCTCCAGGTTCGGCGCGCGGAAGCCCTCGGAATAGGACGCCCGCAGCCGAAGCCCGTCGAAGATGTCCAGCGCCATGGCGATCTTGGGCTTCGCCACGTCCCCGAAGTCGCTGTAGTGCTCCATGCGGCCCGCAACCTGGAATTCCAGATTGTGGATCAGCGGGATGTTCATCTCCGGCGAAACCACCGGCACGGCAAACTCGAGATAGGCCGACGTCACCTGGCGCTTGCCTTCGGTGTCCGGATTGGAGCTGACGGCCGACAGGTTCGAAATGCTGACGGAGCCGTCGATCATGTCCGTGAAGACATTGGTTCCGTCCAGGTCAGAGTCCCGGTTATCGTTCTGGGTCTCATGTCGGAACTCGACCCCGAATGCCACGCCCAGCGGACCGCCGGGCAGCTCCATCAGGTCCGGCCGACTCATCTTGAAGTCCGCCATGGTCAGGGTCGTGCTCGACACCCGGACCAGCTCGGTCGAGATGGCGTCGATCGCGGCCTGGGAGCTCGGAGTGCAGTCGCCGAACGTCGTGGTCGCGACGCAACCGCCGTTGAACGGGTTGTAGGCGTCCGGCGTGGAGAGGGCCAGGCTGGCCTGAAGCGCCGTCATGTTGACGGCGTTGGAAGTGTCGGTCGCCTCCGCCTCCGAATAGACCAGGGCGGTTTCCCAGTCGAAGCCCCAGCGCTCGCCACGCAGCCCGCCAAGGATACGGGACTGGTAGTTTTCGACGTCCACGATCTGGAAACCGGCATCAATGAATCGGTAGTTGCCGAGACGAACATTGAGCCCGCCGACCGGCACGCCGGTCAGGCCGGAAAGGCGGTTCGGGTTGGCCTGGCCGTTCGCGAAAGTTACCGGACCAAAGGGGTTCCAGTAGTTCGAGGCCGGAATCCAGAGGGCGTTCAGGCTGATGGTCGGCGGCTGGATGTTCTGGGTCGTCGCCTGGTAGAAACCGATCTCGCCGAAGGCTTCCAGTTCATCGTTCAGGTCATAGCGGCCGGTGACGAACAGGTTCAGGCGCTCCACCTCGGGTGTGACGGTGGTACCCACCTGGGTGTCGTAGCGCAGGTCGCGCTGAATGCCGTTGGCACTGGCGTTGCCCGTGGCGATACAGATGTCCGTGCCGATTGGCGTCGCGCAGCCGAAGCTCGTGGGCTGGGTGTGGAAGAAGCCGGCCGAGGTGGTCAGTGCTGTGCCGTTACGGCGGATGATCGTGCTGGTCTGCGCCTGCAGGTTGGCCCACGCCCCACGGGTGGCCCGGCCATCGGGATCAAGGCTGGTGTCAAAGCCCGGCTCATTGGCGAACAGGCTGCGCAGGTTGGCGGACGCCGTGAAGTCCTGATCCTCCGCCAGCAGGGCGGTCCGGTCGGTGTAGTCGATGAAGCCGGAGATATTGCCGCGTTCGAAATTCCGGCCCGCGAAGATGTTGGTCGTCAGTTCGCGCATGTGGGTGCCCTCGGCACCCCCGTACTGGGTCTGGATGCGCAGACCGTCGAAATTGTCGCGCAGGACCGTGTTCACGACACCGGCCACGGCATCGGCGCCGTAGATGGCTGCGGCCCCGTCCAGCAGGACCTCGACCCGACCGGTTCCGGACACCGGAATGGCGTTGGAATTGTAGCTGAGCACCGGCACGGTGCCGGTGTCGGAAGTCCCCTGGCTGGTCGGGTGGGTGATGATCCGGCGGCCGTTCAGAAGCACGAGCGTGTTGCCGACCCCCAGAGAACGCAGATTGACCGAATTGACGTCGCCGCGGGCCGCGTTCGACGTCTGCGGATTGTTGGCCGCGCTGAACAGAACATCGCCCATCTGGGGGATCGACCGCATCAGGTCATCGCCGTTGACGGAGCCGGTGGCGAGAATCTGCTCCTCGTTCAGTACCGTCACCGGCAAGGCGGCGTTGACGGCGGCGCCGCGGATCTGCGACCCGACGACGACCACGTCATCGAGGTTGTCGGTCGCTTGCGGCTCCGCGGCTGCCGGCGCGGTCTGCGCCCAGGCCCCCGCGGCCGAAGCCAGCAGCGTCAACATGGCGGCGCTGCCGAGCAGCGCGGTCCTGTGGATGGTTCTCATGTCTTTTCCTCCCGCTATTTTTGTCGGCCGCTCTCAGTCGGCCGTTACGACGTCCCGATCGCCCGGCCCTGCCGCCGGATCCGGCGATGCGGCCAGGGCCCTGGGTCCGGACCCGAGCGCCGCATGCAGCGCCTCGCGATCCAGTTCCCCCTCCCAGCGGGCGACGACCAGGGTCGCCACCGCATTGCCCACGAAATTTGTCAGCGCCCGGCACTCGCTCATGAAGCGGTCGATGCCGAGGATCAGCGCCATGCCAGCGACCGGCACGCCCGGCACCACCGCCAGGGTCGCCGCCAGGGTGATGAAGCCCGCTCCGGTGATGCCGGCGGCCCCCTTGGAGCTGATCATGGCGACCACCAGCAGCAGCAGCTGGTCCTGCAGGCTCAGCTCGATGTTCATGGCCTGGGCGATGAACAGCGCCGCCAGTGTCATATAGATGTTGGTGCCGTCCAGATTGAACGAATAGCCCGTCGGCACGACCAGTCCGACCACCGACTTGGGCGCGCCGGCGCGCTCGAGCTTCTGCATCAGACTGGGCAGCGCCGCCTCGGATGACGAGGTCCCGAGCACCAGCAGCAGCTCTTCCTTCAGATAGCTGATCAGCCGGAAGATCGAGAAACCATTGGCCAGACAGACCAGCCCCAGTACGCCGACAACGAAGACCAGCGAGGTCACATAGAAGGTCGCGATCAGGGCGGCCAGGTTGGCGATCGCGCCAAGCCCATAGGCCCCGATTGTGAAGGCGAAGGCCCCGAACGCGCCGACAGGCGCGGCCTTCATCAGGATCGCCACCAGCTTGAAGACGACCTGGCTGAGGGCATCCAGGGCGCGGTTCACGGGGGCGGCGACCTCGCCGACCATGGCCAGGGCGATCCCGAACAGGATGGAGACGAACAGCGTCTGCAGGATGTTGCCCTCGACGAAGGCGCTGACCAGGGTGTTGGGAATGATGCCGGTCAGGAAACCGACAATGGTGCTGTCGTGCGCCGCGGCCGTGTACTGGGCGACCGCGCCGGCGTTAAGCGTCGCCGGGTCGATGTTCAGCCCCCGGCCCGGCTGGACCACATTGGCGATGACCAGCCCGATGATCAGGGCGAGGGTCGAGAAGACGAGGAAATAGGCGAAGGCCTTGGCCGCGACACGGCCCACCTGTTTGAGGTCGCGCATACCGGCGATGCCGGTGGTGATGGTCAGGAAGATCACCGGGGCGATGATCATCTTCACCAGCTTGATGAAGGCGTCGCCAAGCGGCTTGAGGGACTGTCCGAAGTCAGGCCACAGGTGGCCGATCAGGCCGCCAGCCACGATCGCCAGCAGTACGGTGAAGTACAGGCTGCGATAGAAGGGGCGGCGCACGACAGGCGCACCGCTGGTGGCGGCTGGATGCAACAAACGACCTCCCTTGGAACCGCGGTCCGGTTCCGTTCAATGCCGCGCTCTGAATGACGCGTTCGGGTCCAGTATCGGCCACCCGCCCCGCGGAACAAGCCGCCTCTGTCGACCATCTTATTCCTTGAATTTGCTGCACTATGTTTGCCCCCGGTGCGTAGCCAGGCGCATTTTGTGCGATAATCCGCACATCCTCGATGGATTTTTGTGCGCAAACCCGCATAGTCGCGACATGAGGAGCTCGGGATCAACTCCGGTTCGTTGGCGGCTGTTCGGCGCAGCCTGGAGCCTCGTTGCGATCATTGCCGTCATCGGGAGCGGCGAAGTCGCACGGCGGGACGCCAGGGCGGCGGCCGGCCGCCAGGCGGCGACGGCAAGCGCACTTCATGCGGCCGTGCTGCGCAGCGAGCTTGAACGGCACCGGTCCCTTCCGATGGTCCTCGCCCAGGACCCGGACCTTGTGGCGCTGCTCCGCCGACCCGATACGGCGGCGGCATCACGGCTCAACCGCAAATTCGAGACCCTCGCGAGGGACGTCCGCGCCGCAGCGATCTATGCCCTCGATGCCGATGGACGAACCCTCGCGGCCAGCAACTGGCGCCTGCCGACCAGTTTCGTCGGCTCCAGCTACCGCTTCCGGCCCTATTATTTCGAAGCCATGCGGGACGGTCAGGCGAGCTTCTTCGCGCTGGGCACCGTCAGCGGCCGACCCGGACTCTATCTGTCCCGACGCGTCGATGATCCCGCCGGCCGGCCGCTCGGGGTCATCGTCGCCAAGGTTGAGTTCGATGCGCTGGAGGCCGACTGGCGGGCGTCGGGCGAGCCCACCTATGTCACCGATTCCGACGGCGTGGTGGTGATCACCACGGTGCCGGCCTGGCGCTTCCATACGGCCGACCCCCTCTCGGCCGACCTGAGGCGGCGGCTCGCGGCGACCCAGACCGCCGGATCGACCATTCCCACGCCCCTGCCCTTTGATGCGGACGACGGCGACATGGTCCGTGTCTCCTCCGACATTCCGGACGGCCTCTATGCGGTCGCCACGGACCCGATCCCCGAGGCCGGCTGGCGACTGAACCTGCTGGCTCCCTCCAGCGAGACCATCAATCGCGCGGTGGCGGTGGCGCGGTGGCTGAGCGCACTGACCGTGGCCCTCCTGGCTGCACTGACCGGCATTCTCCTTCGGCGCCGCGAGCGTGCGGCCGCACGGGCGATTGAGGATGAACAGGCCCGGGTCGAGCTGGAGCGTCAGATCGACCTGCGGACCGCAGAACTGCGGTCAGCCAACGATCAGCTCAACCATGAGATCGACGAGCGGCGGCGGCTGGAGACTGTCCGCCAGGACCTTCAGGACGAGCTTATCCAGGCCAACAAATTGGCGACTCTTGGCCAGATTGCGGCCGGGGTCGCACACGAGATCAACCAGCCGGTCGCCGCCATCCGGACGCATGCCGACAGCGCCGCTGTCCAGCTGCGACGCGAAGATAGCGACGGGGCGCTTCGATCCCTTGCCAGTATTGATCGCCTGACCGAACGCGTCGGCGTCATCACCGACGAACTTCGCGCCTTTTCGAGAAAGACCCGATCGGAGACGGTAGCGGTCGGCGTCGATCCGGCTATCGATGGGGCCCTTCTGCTGGTGTCAGGCCGGCTGAGAGAGAAGGGCATCGCCCTGGAACGCCGCCGGGCACCGGCGGGGCTCGCCGTCCGCGCGGAACGGAACCGGCTCGAACAGGTCGTCCTCAATCTGCTCCAGAATGCGATAGAGGCCCTGGAAGGGGTCGACGATCCGGCGATCGCCGTTGGCGTTCAGGTCCGGGGCAAACAGGTGACGATTCACGTCACGGACAATGGTCCCGGCGTCGCCCCTTCCGTCCAGCAAAGGCTGTTCACCCCGTTCACCACAGACAAGCCGGATGGTCTCGGGCTCGGGCTTGTCATCAGCCGTGACATCGTTGCGGCCTTTGGCGGCGAACTGGTGCTTGAACCCACCGCCGCGGGCGCGCGGTTCGTCATTCGCCTGGCGAAGGCGACATGAGTTTTCGGGTCCTCGAACGGGTGGCGCTCATCGACGATGATGACGCCTTTCGCATCGCCCTGGCGGAACGCCTCGAACTGGAGGGTCTGACGGTCGTCGCCTTCAACTCGGCCGAGGCGGCGCTCAAGAGCGTCAATGACCGGTTCGACGGGGTCGTCGTCACTGACCTGCGCATGCCGGGCATGGATGGCCGTCAGCTGGTGGAAAGGCTGAATGGCCTCGATCCGGACCTGCCAGTGGTGATGATGACGGGTCACGGGGATATCGCCGAGGCGGTCGATGCGATGAAGCGCGGGGCCTATGACTTCCTCGCAAAGCCATTCGCGCCGGAGCGGCTCATCGAGACACTCCGGCGCGCGCTCGAGAAGCGCGCCCTGGTGCTGGACAACCGACGGCTGGCGGCGATGGCGGCCGAGGACGAGGGGTCGATCCCGCTGAGCGGATCCAGCCGGTCCGTCGAGTCCCTTCGCGCCGCGATCCAGCGGCTCGCGGACGCCGAAGTGGACGTTCTCATCGAAGGCGAGACGGGATCAGGCAAGGAGGCCGTGGCGCGCGCCATTCACAACGCCGGCCGACGACGCCTGCGGCCCTTTGTGGCTGTCTCCTGCGCCGCCCTGCCGGAAAGTGGTCTGGAGAGCCTGCTGATGGGCGACGCCGCCGGACCGACCGGTGCCTTCCGGCGGCGGGAAGGCCAGATAGAACAGTCTCACCAGGGCACGCTTTTTCTGGACGAGATCGACCTCGCCCCGCGGGCTGCCCAGCTGCTCCTGCTGCGCGTGCTGGAGGAGCGCGAGATTCTGCCGGTCGGGGCCATGGAGCCACACGCCCTCGACCTGCGCGTTCTTGCGGCGTCCAAGGGCGACCCGGTCGAGGCCGTGGCCCGCGGCGACCTCCGGGAAGACCTCTACTATCGCCTCAACGTCATCCGGTTGCGGACCCCGCCACTGCGCGAGCGACGCGAGGACGTGCCGCTGTTGTTCGCCCGCTTCCTGGGCCGGGTGGCGAGTCGTCTGGGACGTGAGGTGCCCCCGGTGGACCATGCCATCCGTCGCCGCCTGCTCGAGCATGACTGGCCGGGCAATCTGCGCGAGCTGGCGAACTATGCGAGCCAGGTGGCCGTGGGTCTTGGCCCGCTCACCTCCGATGTCCGGTCGGACGAGGGGTTGGTCCAGCGCGTACAAGCCTATGAGGCCGAGCTGATCCGGGAATCCCTGACCCGCCATCAGGGCGACATCCGGCAGGTGACAGCGGACCTGCAGATTCCGCGCAAGACGCTCTACGACAAGATGGCGCGACACGGGCTGATCCCTGCCCGGCACCGTCTGCGATAGAGGTCGGTCAGCCAGGACGACGGACTGCATTCGGCTCCGGCTTTCAGGTGGCGGGGACAGGCTTGTCCGGCGCATTGATCATGGCGAGCACGAAGCCGGCCAGGGACAGGAGACCGGTCGTGGCGCCCACGGCGGCAAGGGCCTGGGACAGGGCCGGAGACGGCGACCCGGCGATGTCCTCGGGCCGCTTGTCGAAACTCGAGGTCCGCCCGGCGGGTTCCCGTTGCGGCTGTGATCAAGCTCCCGTAATCACAGGTCCTGCAGTCGCCGGGGAGGGCGTTTTCATGAAGACTTGCACTGTTGGCGCGGCCTTGGCCGCGGGACTGACCCTTTGCCTGATACCCGCCGAGGTCGCGGCCCAGGCGTGGATAGGCCAGGTGGCGGGCAATATGGTGGCGCAGCAGCAGGCTGCGGCTCAGGAAGCCGCCTGCCGTGCCGGGACCCCGGCGCCGCCCGCCGACGTCGAGAATGCACGGGTCAGGACCGGCGAATTGATGACCGGCTATTTCGCCCTGACGGCCCGTTCCCGACCGCGCGACATCCAGAAGGTCTTCGCCCGCCGCGACGACGTGAGCTGGGCGGACGCAGCCGGCGCGGCGCCCGTGCTGGCGCTGGGCGAGCGGCTGGAAATCCCCGCGCCGACCCTGACTCCGGTCAGCTTCGTCGTGGGCGGCGATCTGGGATCGGCGCGCGGCGTCTGGTCGGCGACCGACGAGTCCGGAAGCCGGACGGCCTGGTACGCCGTCGACTTCCTGGGGACTCCCGGCTTCTGGGGCGGTGCCAGCTGGCGGGTCTGGCACATGACCGTCTTCCCGGCCGATCAGGAACCCGAGGCACCCGGTGCCTACTGCCACTACGATCCCGATCAGGCCTGGCGGATCGGCTGAGGTCCGGTCAGGGGCGCCAGCCCGATCCATCTCCCTGATCGTCGACAACTGCGGTCAGGGCGTCGTCCGTCCGGGAGACCAGCAGGCGACGCGACCACAATGGCAAGGTGATCGTCCCGCCCGGCTCCAGCCGGACATCCTGACGCCACACCGTGACCGAGCGACCGGCGCGCCGGACCACGCCCTCGAGCGTCACCCGGGTCCGGTTGATGGCCGGGACGCGTACCCCGAATTCCAGCGCCACATCGTCCGCCGCCCGCTCGCGCAGGACGATCGGGTTCCGGTGACGCGGCAGGACAATGCCGTCCCGGTAGGGCCCCGCCATCCAGGCGAAGCCCGTCGGCCGGAAGACGTCGTAGCCGTCCGCATGGCTCGTGAAACACCAGACGAGGGCGGAGCCGCCCGCGTTCCCCTCGCTGACCGGACCGCACCAGGTCGCGCCCTGATCGCGCAGCAATGGATTTTGTTGCGGGCGGTAGTCGACCTGATGGAACACGGCCCCGGCGGCTCCGAACAGTCTCACCGGACCCGCAGCGGTCTCGAAGGGTTCGACCAGCTCGGCCGTCCGCCAGCGCGTCGCCGTGGCGACGACCAGTGTCTCGCCGGCCCTCACCGGGCCCGTGGTCGCGGTCAGGGACTCCAGGTCCAGCTTCAACCCGCCCTGGGACGCCGGTGCCTCACGATAGGGGGGTAGCGGCGGCACCGCGGTTGCGCGCAGCGGTGCGATCCGATCGCCGAGGTCCTGTGACAGGAAGGTCCTCTCCCAGGCCGCGCGACGGTCGCCGCGCAGCGGACGGTACTCAGCCGCCTCGGCGGCGGTGAGCGGGACTCCGACATAGCCGAGATTGGTCATGCAGAAAATCTCGGCCTTGCCGCGGGCGCGCTGGGTGTCGATCGCGCCGAGGATGGCGAAGGCGATGGCCGCACCTATGGCGACATCCACGCCCGCATAGCCGCCATAGCCGCCGTATCCGCTGGCACTGGCCTGGGCTCCCGAACGGGGCAGATCCTGTTCCGGGGCCTCTGCGGCGACAGACCGACACCGCGCCTGATCGGCGACGCGGTCGTCATACCCGGCGCCGGCCCGCGCGAGCACAACCGTCGCGGCGTCCTGGGCCGCAGCCGGACAGGCGGCCAGAAGCACCGCCGCCACCGCGCTGGCTGTGCGCGCCCTGTTGATTTGCATGGATCATCCCCGCGCTGATGTGGCTTCGACCTTCTGAAGACGGTCGCGCCCGTGCAAGCGAAATCCGCCCCGGGTCAGGCCGATGTGTCAGGCAGCGGCTCCGGCTTGATCGTGGTCTTGATGGCGTCGCCCTGGAAACCGATCATCTCGGGCTGGGTCACACCCGGCAGCACGGCGACGTCGTAGAGCTCATCAAGCGTGTGCTCGAAGCGCAGCCACTCTTCGGTGACGCCGGTGTCGATATTGACGATGATCAGGCCGCAGCGCGGCGACGAGTCCCGGGCGGCCAGTTCCTGATCCAGCGGCAGGTCGGCGAAGGTCTGGTTGTTCCGCGGTCGGGACAGGCCGATGACAGCGTAGCGGCCGATGAAGGCCAGGCCTCGGGCATAGCCGGGGCAGAAGGCGACCGGGGTGAAGACTCCGGTGGCCGGATCGACCTGGCCGAATTGGCCCCGGCCCGAGTTCAGCACCCACAGCCGGCCGTCATACAGGCGGGGAGAATGCGGCATGGACAGGCCACTGCAGACGATCTCGCCGCTGGCCACATCCACGATCACCCCGCCGTCGACGCGTCGTTCGCGCCATCCGTCCAGGGTGTCGCTGCGACTGACGGCGGTGACATAGGCCGGGCGGGTCCCGTCCATGGCCAGGCCGTTCAGATGGCAACGGTCCTCCGGCACCCAGGCGGAGATGAAGGGCGGCTTCCACAAGGGACGAAAGCTGCCGGTCTCGCTGATCCCGCACAGACCGTTAAACAGGGTATTGACGAAAATCGGCCCGTCCTCGCCGAGGCCGATGTCGTGACAGTCGATCCGGCCGGTGATCCGGCCCTCGCGCGGGACGAAGCGCCGGTCGACGCCCGCCGGCGTCACAGCGCCCGCGGGCATGTCATTCTCGAACCGCCACAGGGCGTACATGCCGCTGGTCCAGAGGCTCCGGCCGTCGGTCCACAGGCCCTGGCACTGTTCGATCATCCGCTCATGGGCGCGCACCGCCCCGTCGGGCCGGCGGCCGATCATCACCAGCCGTCCGGCCTGATAGGTGGTCAGGGCCAGGCTGACCCCCTGCCCGGCCAGCCAGGCGGAAAACTCCGGCGACAGCAGCAGGAGCGGGCCCGCGGCGGGCGCAGCTGGAACGGCCGGTGAGGCTTTGGATCGACCAGTCATGGCCTATCGCCTTACAGGCTCATGCCATCTTTGCCACCTGCAAAGGCAGGGCACACAACCCCGGACCCGATCCGTTCAACCCATCGCATTGCCGTCAACGTTTGGACGACGCGGGATGTTGTCGCGGACCAATCAGGAACGATCGTTGGCCGGTGCGGACTCACCGTCGGGGGACGGGACGTCAGGGTCCTGGTCGTCGATCAGGATGCGCTCGGCGGCACCCTGGATATCCTCGTATTGACCGGCGCGCAGGGTCCAGACGAAGGCACCGACGGCCAGCAGGCCGAGGGCGACCGAGAAGGGTGCCAGCAGGAAGATGATATTCATCGCCGGTTCCTCACACGAAGCGCGTTGAGCGTGACGACCAGTGACGATCCGGACATCGCCAGGGCGGCGACGAAGGGGTTCACCAGGCCGAGCATCGCCGCCGGCGCGGCCACCAGATTGTAAAGCGCGGCAAAGCCGAAATTCTCTAGCGCGCGGCGGCGGGCGGAGCGCGCGACATCGATCGCCTCGACGATCGCCATCAACCCCTCGCGGGTGAGAACGAGGTCCGCGGCATTCTGGCTGGCCTCGAGCGCCGTGCCAGGAGCGACGGCCGCGTGGGCGCGCGACAGGGCCGCAGCATCGTTGAGGCCGTCGCCGACCATCAGGACCTTGCGCCCCTCCGCGGCCAGACGGTCAATCGCCTCGGCCTTCTCCTGCGGCACCAGACCGGCGCGCCAGACCTCGACGCCAACGGTCCGGGCCACGTTCCGGACCGCGCCGGTCTGGTCGCCGGACAGGATCTCGACCGTGAGCCCGCGCACCCTGAGCGCCTGGATGGTGGCGACGGCGTCCGGGCGCAGGACGTCCGAGAACTGCAGCCGGACCTTGGACTCGCCTTCAAAGCCGAACCACAGTTCCGTCTCTCCGGAACGCAGGGTCGGAACGCCCACAAAGGTCGCCCGCCCAAGCCGGGCGCGGCGGCCGTCGATCAGGCCCTCTACGCCCAGGCCCGCGTGTTCGACCACCCCGGTGGCCAGCGGTCCATCCCCGGCCGCCCGGGCAATCGCACGGGCCATGGGGTGGCTGGACGCGCGCGCCAGGGGAGCCGCCAGGGCCACGATCGTGGGCGACGCTCCGACCAGTGCCGGTCGCCCTTCGGTCAGGACTCCGGTCTTGTCGAACACCACATGGTCGATCTCAGCCAGTCGCTCCAGCGCCGCGCCCGATTTGACCAGGACGCCCCGGCGAAACAGCCGCGCCGAGGCGACGACCTGTACCGCAGGAACGGCCAGACCCAGGGCGCAGGGACAGGTGACGATCAACACGGCCACCGCCCGGATCAACGCTTCCCGCGGGTCCAGACCGAGCGCCCAGCCGCCGGCGAAGGTCGCCAGCGCCGCCGCATGAACCACCGGCACATAGAGCGCCGCCGCGCGATCGGCGAGGCGCACATAGCGCGAGCGCGACTGGGCACCGGCCTCGACCAGCCGGGCGATGGCCGCAAGGGTCGAGTCCTCGGATCGAGCCCGGGCGCGCAGCGTCAGCAGGCCCGAGGTGTTGACCGCGCCTGCGCGGCACAGCTGCCCACGGCCGACACGTTCCGGAAGACTCTCCCCGGTCAGCAGGCTGTTGTCGAGAAGGGCCTCGCCATCCTCAAGAGTGGCGTCGACCGGTATGCGGTCGCCGGGCCGCACCCTGAGAAGATCACCCGGCTGGACATCGCCGAGCGGAACGGAGCGTTCGCGGCCGGCCTCATCGACGACACAGGCCACCGTGGCCTGGAGGGCGAGCAGGTCGCCGGCGGCGCTGCGGGCCTTCGCCCGCAACACATGATCCAGCCAGCGCCCGATCAGCAGCAGGAACAGCAGCGACACGGCGGCGTCGAAATAGGCGTCCCGGCCGTTCAGTATGGTCTCGGAAAAGCTGATCGCGAGGGTGAGGATCACCCCGACCGAGATCGGCACATCCATATTGGCCCGCCCCGCCCGCAGGGACCGCCAGGCCGAACGGAAGAAAGTCATCCCCGCGAAGATGGCGCAGGGTGCTCCCACGGCCGCCGACATCCACATCATCATTGAGCGGGTGGCCGGGCCAAGCTCCTGGTCGAACAGTCCGGCCCAGATCGGAACCGAGAACATCATGGCGTTCATCGCCCCGAAGCCGGCGACGGCCAGGGCGAGGATCAGCCGCCGCCCCTCGCGGTCACGCTGCACCAGGGCGGCAGCGGGGTCGTAGGGCGTGGCCGGGTAGCCGAGCCGGGCAAGCGCAGCGATGATGCGGGCCGGATCGACCCCGACATTCTCAAGGCCCAGCGAAAGACGTCCGGTGGACAGGTTCAGCCGCGCCGAATCCACCCCCGGGAGCAGCGCCATCTCGCGCTCGATCTTGGCGATGCAACCGGCGCAGCGCGCGCCGGTCACCAGCAGATCGAGGCGCGCATGACCATCATCGGTCTTGCGCAGGAAAGCGAACATATCGGGCTGGTTGGCCGCTTCGAAAGTCACGGCCATGTCAGTCTTCGTTCAGCCATGAATGAGGGGCCGCCGCCCACGACTTCAATGCGGGTGTCCCATGCGCCGGACAAGCCGGGCCGGGTTCCGACATACCGTCCCGGTTCGGCCTCGGTCAGGGTCACGACGGTGCGTCCCTGTTCGGTGGCCGGACGCAGCAGTGTCGCCGTGACTCCGAGGCCGATCAACGGTTTGCCGTCGCGGTCCCGAAGCAGAACCTCAACGCCGTCCGCCCGGGCTTCGACAGCGGCGCGCCAGCCCAACCCCTCCTGCGCGCGCTGCCGCTCGAGCTCGGCATTGTAGATCAGGCCCGCCTCGTAGGGACGCGACGCGACCTGTCCCGGATGGGTACGATAGGCCAGGGTGAGGAATACGCCATCGACGCCGATCACGATGGCGAAGAAGGCCACCACCCCGGCGGCGACATGCCAGCCCCTGACCGTGAACGGAACGCGCGGAGCAGAAGGGGACGCGGTCATCAACGGAGTTCTCCATATTCGAAGGCCGTCCGGACGGTCTGCCGTTCCTCACCCGCGCGGACCTCGAACGCCGTGGGCCGGCTGCCTTCAGCGTCCTCAGTCGGGGGTGCCGTGACGAACACCCGGACGGACGTTACCCGGTTGGGGTCGACCTGCAGGGACAGCGGGTCTGATGCCGGCCGTCCGGGACTCCTCAGGCTCGCACCAGGAACACCGCTGTAGCGGATTTCCACAGTGGCCGTCTCGAAACCGTGGTTGGCGATCTTCAGGGTATAGCCATTGCGAACCGCGCCGTCGTGGAGCCGCACCGAGGCCGGA
The DNA here is from genome assembly GCA_964520795.1 of uncultured Brevundimonas sp. Taxonomy (GTDB): domain Bacteria; phylum Pseudomonadota; class Alphaproteobacteria; order Caulobacterales; family Caulobacteraceae; genus Brevundimonas. The sequence continues at coordinate 9,953 of CAZFQC010000006.1, read as the reverse complement.
TTCCGGTCACGCAGCGCGTGCACATCCAGGGTTTTCCGCGTGTTGAAACCCCAGATCATCAGTCCGCTAACGATGAGCAGGGCGACACCATAGTAGAGGGTTCGCGGGCGTATCAGTCGGTGCTGCGGCTTCTGACCACAGCTCCGCGCCGCCACCGCCGCATCGGTGTCATAGGCGATCAGTCCGCGCGGGCGGCCGACCTTTTCCATAACCTCGTTGCAGGCGTCGATGCACAGGCCGCAGTTGATGCATTCCAGCTGGGCACCGTCGCGAATGTCGATGCCCATGGGGCAGACCACGACGCACTGGTTGCAGTCGATGCAGTCGCCGCGCCCTTCCCAGGATTCGGCTTTCTTGTGCGGCCCGCGCGGCTCGCCCCGGTCGTAGCGATAGGTGACCTGGAAGGACTGGTCATCCAGCATGGCCCCCTGGATGCGCGGCCAGGGGCACATATAGGTGCAGACCTGCTCACGCATGTGGCCCGCGAAGACGTAGGTGGTGAACGTCAGAACGGCGCAGGAGACATAGGCCGTCATCGGCGCCGTGCCGACCCAGAAGGTTCGGATCAGATTCGGCGCGTCGTGGAAATAGAAGATCCAGGCGCCGCCCGTGCCGAAGGCGACACCGATCCAGACGGCGTGTTTGCCTGCCTTGCGCCACAGCTTGTTGAACGACATCGGCGCCGCATCAAGCCGCATCCGCGCGTTCCGGTCGCCCTCGAACAACCGCTCGACGTAGATGTAGAGGTCGGTCCACACCGTCTGCGGACAGGCGTAGCCGCACCAGAGCCGGCCGAACAGCGACGTCACAAGGAACAGGGCCAGCGCCGAAAGCACCAGCAGACCAGTGATGAAATACACCTCCTGCGGCCACAGCTGGATCATGAAGAAGTAGAAGCGGCCGCCGTCGAAATCGACGAGAACGGCCTGGTCCGGCAAGGTGCCCGGCCGATCCCAGCGGATCCAAGGCGTGATGTAGTAGATCGCCAGCATGACGATCAGCAGCGCCCATTTGATCCACCGCCACTGGCCGTGCACCAGTTTGGGATAGATCGGCACACGCGCCTTGTAGAGACCCTTCGGGCGGTCCTTTTCCCGCTGCTTTTCCGCAACCGAGACCGGGCCGGCCCCCTTTGAGCGATCGCGGGTGCGGTCGATGATGATGGTCATGGCGCTGTTGCAGCGGCTCCGGACGCCTCGCCGCCCCCGGCGTTGACGTGGATATAGACGGCGAGCGCCTTGATGACGCCGGGCGAGAAGCGGCCCTCCCACGTCGGCATGACGCCGTTGCGGCCGTTGTGGATCTGGCCGCGGATGGAGGCGCGGTCGGAACCGTACAACCACTCCCGGTCCGTCAGATTGGGCGCGCCCAGCTGGCGATCCCCCACGCCGGTCGGCGTATGACAGGCGGCGCAGTTGTCAGCATAGAGCTGCTGCGCGCGGGCCACCGCGGCAGCATCCGCATTCCGACCCGATAGCCGCACGACATATTCCGTCAGGTCGGAGACCTGGCCGGCGGTCAGCATGTTCTCGCGACCGAAGGCAGGCATCTGAGAGGTGCGGGTATCGGGATGGGCCGAACGGACGCCGACCCGGAGGGTATGTTCGATCTCCTCAAGCGATCCGCCCCACAGCCAGACATCGTCACGCAGGTTGGGATAGCCGCGATTACCGCCGCCTCCGGCACCGTGACAGGTGGCGCAGTTGTCGCCGAAGACCGACTGACCGACCGACAGGGCATGCGCCTGAAGCGCCGGATCGGCCTCGATCTGCTGCAAGGTGGCCGTTGCCAGCATCGCCTCGCCGCGGCCACGCTGGACCTGCAGCGCCTGCAGGTCGTCGACCACGGCGGCGCGGTCTGACTGCTTCAGCAGGCCGGGCGTATAACCGTTCAGCCCGGGCCAGGCCGGCATCAGCACCCAATAGCCGACGGCGAAAGCGATACAGCCGTAGAAGATCCACAGCCACCAGCGCGGGAGCGGATTGTCCAGCTCCTTGAGCCCGTCCCACTCGTGTCCGGTCGTCTCGATGCCGGAGTGTTCGTCGCGCTCTCGTTCAGACATGCTCGTCCTCGTCGTTCTCGAGCGGAAGATGGGAGAGGCGTTTGAAGGCCTCGCTGTGTTTCGGCCACAGGGCGTAGATCACACCTGCGATGAAGACGGCGCCGAAGTAGAGGGTGCCGCCCTGCTGGGCGAACTTCGCCACGGTTTCGTAGTCGAGGCCGCTCATCGCATGTTCTCCGGATCTTCAGCCTGGTAGGTGCTGAAATCGACCTGGGTGCCGAGCTGCTGCAGATAGGCGATCAGGGCGTCCATCTTGGTCAGCCGGTCGGGATTGCCGTCGAAATCGCCCTGGGCCACGCGCGGACCGTAGCGGCTGCGAAGCTCCGAGGTCGCGCTGGCGAAGGGATCGACCTGGGCGTTCAGATCGGCGGCCGCGTTCTCGATCTGATCGTCGGTATAGGGAACGCCGACCGTCCGCATGGTCCTCAGCTTGGCCTGGATAGCGTGCTGGTCGAGGTCCTGGTTTGCCAGGAAGCGGTAGGGAGGCATGTTGGACTCCGGCACGACCGAGCGCGGGTCCGTCAGATGTTCGACGTGCCAGTCGTTGGAGTATTTTCCGCCGACGCGGGCCAGGTCGGGTCCCGTCCGCTTCGACCCCCACTGGAACGGGTGGTCGTACATGCTCTCGGCCGCGAGGCTGTAGTGGCCGTAGCGTTCGACCTCGTCCCGGAGCGGTCGGATCATCTGGGAGTGGCAGCCGTAGCAACCCTCCGCGATGTAGATATCGCGTCCGGCGAGCTCGAGCGGAGTGTAGGGACGCACGCCCTCGACCTCCTCGATCGTGCTCTCGACCCAGAACAGGGGGGCGATCTCCACGATGCCGCCGATAGACACCACCAGGATGATGCCGAGTACCAGAACGAGCGAATGCCGCTCGAACCTGTGATGCTGTTTCCACATGGTCTGATCCTCACTCGGCCGGCAGGAGTTGCGGCTCGATCGTCGTCGCCGGTACGGCCTTGCTGTTCGGCACGGACGGCATGCGGATCGTTCGCCACAGGTTGTAGGACATGATGAGGGTGCCGCTCAGGAACATCAGGCCGCCGACGGCGCGGATGACATTCTGGATGTGCTTGGCGGACACCGTCTCGATGAAGCTGTTCGCGAGGAAGCCGTCGGGCGTGTATTCGCGCCACATCAGGCCTTCCATGATGCCGGAGACCCACATCGCGGTGATGTAGAGAACGATGCCGGTCGTCGAGATCCAGAAATGCCACTCGACGAGAGCGTTCGAATACAGCCGCTCCTTCTTCCACAGCCAGGGCACCAGGCAGTAGATGGCACCGAAGCTGATGAAACCGACCCAGCCCAGGGCACCGGAATGGACGTGGCCGATGGTCCAGTCGGTGTAGTGCGACAGGGCGTTGACCGTCCGGATGGACATCAGCGGGCCCTCGAACGTCGACATGCCGTAGAAGGCGATGGCCACGACCATCATCCGGACCACCGGGTCGGTGCGCAGCTTGTCCCAAGCACCTGACAGGGTCATCAGGCCGTTGATCATGCCGCCCCAGGACGGCATCCACAGCATGATCGAAAAGGTCATGCCGAGGGTCTGCGCCCACTGCGGAAGGGCCGTGTAGTGCAGGTGGTGCGGGCCCGCCCAGATGTAGATGAAGATCAGCGACCAGAAGTGGACGATTGACAGGCGGTAGGAATAGACCGGCCGCTCGACCCGCTTCGGCACGAAATAGTACATGATCGCCAGGAAGCCGGCGGTCAGGAAGAAGCCGACGGCATTGTGGCCGTACCACCACTGAACCAGCGCATCCTGCACCCCGCCGAAGGCGGAATAGCTGCGCGCTTCCAGAAGGCCGACCGGCACTGCGGCGTTATTGACCAGGTGCAGCACGGCGACGGTGACGATGAAGGCCAGGTAGAACCAGTTGGCCACGTAGATGTGGGGTTCCTTTCGCTTCCAGATCGTGCCGAGGAAGACCAGCAGATAGGCGACCCAGACGATGGTCAGCCAGATGTCGACGTACCATTCGGGCTCGGCGTATTCGCGCGACTGGGTGATGCCCGAGACATAGCCCGTGGCGGCCAGAACGATGAACAGCTGGTAGCCCCAGAACACGAACCACGGCCAGATCCCGCCGGCCAGCCGCGCCTTGCAGGTCCGCTGAACAACCCAGAATGAGGTGCAGATCAGGGCATTGCCCCCGAAGGCGAAGATCACGGCCGAGGTGTGGAGGGGCCGCAGACGGCCGAAATTCAGCCAGCCGTGATCGGGAAAATAGAAGATCTCGGGCCAGGAGAGCTGGGCGGCGACCAGGACGCCGACCGTCATGCCGATGACGCCCCAGAACATGGTGGCGATCACGCCTGCCCGAATGACCCCGTCCTGGTAGCGGTTGGGGTCCGATCCGAACCGGCCGTGGGCCACGCCGATGGTCAGGGCGCTCAGCGCCAGGACCGAGGCGGCCATCAGAATATAGCCGTGAAACCGGAAGGCGGAGTCAGCCGTCAGGGCGGTCGCAAAGAGCGCCAGGACCGCGGCCACGCCGAGGAAGATGAACAGGGCTTTGACGTCGAAAGGCGTATCGGCGTCTGGCGGGACAGTGGTCGTCATTCGGCTGGGCCCCTTGAGCTGAGACCCCGTGGGTGCCTGTTGTTCGCGCGCCGCGCATTGCTCTGGCGCAAAGCGAAACCGGCAATTTTCCGTTTTGGTGCGCAGCGGAGAAACGACATGCGAATTCAGGACCTTCAGGATCAGCAGGTGACGGGCGCAGCCCTCATCGTCCTCAGCCTCGCCCTGGCGAGCGCAGCCGCTGTTGCGGGTCTTCTGGCGTTCGACCACATGGTCCGGGCGGTCGAAATGTGTGGACCGACCATGGGCCATTGCTTCCGCTGCGTGGTCGCGGTGGCGCTGTTCATCGCGGCACTGGCAACCTCGGCGTTCGGGATCCGGCTGATGCGCTCACCAGCCGCAACCCGGGTCGCCCGCTAGAGCCAGTGCTTCAGGCCGGCCGTGCGAGTGCGAGTCGGACGGTCGTCAGGAGGGCGTCCGTCAGCAGCGGCTTCTCGATGATCGGAACCCCGGCGGCCGCGGCGCGGTCACGCAGGAGCGCGCGGGGATTGGTCGTGATCAGGATTGCCGGCACCTGCACCCCGCCCGCGCGAAGCCGTTCGAGCAGCGACAGGCCGTCAATTCCGGGGAGGTTCTGATCCAGCACCAGACAGCCGCTTTCCGGCCTGTCGGAACTGGCCAGCAGGCTCTCGCCGTCGCGATAGCTGCGAACGTCCAGACCTTCCAGGTCGAAGGAGAACTGGACAGCGTGGGACACGGCCGGATCGTCATCGACGAGAATCACCGCGGGGCGAAAACCCGAACTGTCGGGCGCGGCGGTCACGCGCAGAGCCATTCCAGACGCTGACGCTGCAGCAACCGGACCTGGCGGCTCGACCGTGCCTCGATCACACCGTGGGCCTGCAACTGGGACAGGGTGCGCGAAACGGTGTGGATCGTCAGGCCGACATGGTCGGCGATGTCCTGCCGGGTCATCGGCAGGTCGATGATCTCGGGTCGTCCCATCCGCTCGGCGAAGTCCAGAAGGAAGGCCGCGACCCGCTCGGTCGCGCCCTGGCGGGCCAGGATCAGGGCATGGTCCTCGCTGCGCCGGAATGCGCGCACGGTCACCTGCCAGAGAGCCCGGGCGAGGCCGATATCGGTGCTGGCGCGGCCGGCGAGTTCTGTTCGTTCCATGGCGAGCGCATCGACCGCGCAGAGAGCTTCCGCGTTGGTCGTATGTTCGACGCCGGCTTCCAGCCCCACGAAATCCCCCGGCAGATGAAAGCCTGTGACCTGACGTCGGCCGTCGCTCAGCAGCCGATAGCTGGCCACGGCGCCGCTCATCACCCGGTAGACAAGACGGACCGGGTCGCCCTGTCGGAACAGGAGATCGCCGGCAGTAAACGGAGAACGGGGAGCCGCAGTGGCGCTCCCGAAGGCGATGCACAGATCGCAGTCCGTCACCTCGTCGGACGTCGGAACAACCGCTTCCCGGGGTTCGCAATAGCGTAGGGCGGTCATCCGATCCTCCAGTAACGGTCGATGCCGAAAGCTAGGGCCGTCGCCGGTTCGCCGGTATTCGGGTCTGCCCCCTAGGGGATTTCCCTGATGCCGGCGGACCTGGCCGTCACACGGCGCGGGCGTGACGGCGTTCGCTGACGGGCAGGCCCGCGTCGAAACAGGCGGCCACCACACGCATCATCCGATAGGCGTCCTCGGGAATGGAGACCGTTCGCCCGGCGACCCGGCAAAGGCCGTCCGCCTCGAGCGCGGCCGCCGCGGCGACGGCTTCATCCAGCACGCCCGGGTCGAAACCCAGGCCGGTGCATGCCTCGCCGACATCGACCGCCAGATTGCACATCAGTCGCTCGATGACGACCGCGCGCAGATTGTCCTCGGCCGACACCCTGAGGCGGCGGCTCACGGGCAAGCGGCCGGCCTCGACGGCCCGACTCCATACGTCGGTGGCTGGGGCGTTCTGGACAAAACCTTCGGCGAAACGACCAATCGAGGAGGGACCGACGGGCACGAGCACCGGTGCCGGATCGTCGGTATAGCCCTGAAAATTCCGGCGCAGCCGGCCCTCGTCCGCCGCGGTCGCCAGCGCATCACCAGGGAGTGCGTAGTGGTCGAGGCCGATCCGCCGGTAGCCGGCGGCCAGAAGCACCGAATCGGCCGCCTCGGCCTGTGCCCAGCGCCCGTCGCCATCAGCGAGCTCGCTGTCGCCGATCATGACCTGATGCTTCTTCATCCACGGCACATGGGCATAGCCGAACACAGCGACCCGGTCGGGCCTCAGGATCACCGCCGCTTCGGTCGAAGCCGCGACATTCTCCGGCGTCTGACCCGGAAGGCCGTACATCAGGTCGAAATTGACGGCGGCCACGCCGGCCGACCGTAGCCTGTCGCTGGCAGCGGCGACCATTTCAAACGGCTGAATCCGGTTGACCCGCGCCTGCACCTCGGGATCGAACGTCTGCACCCCGAGGCTCGCGCGCGTCACACCCGCCTCCCCCGTCGCGTCAATGAAGGCGTCCGACAGCATGCCGGGATCGAGTTCGACGGCGACCTCTGCGCCCGGCTGCAGGCGGAAGCGTCCGGCCATGTAACGGACCAGGGCCAGGAAATGTCCGGGCGACAGGGCGTTGGGACTGCCGCCGCCGAAATGCAGATGGGCGGCCCCGGCGTGCGGGCCGATGCCGTCCGCCCACAGGTCGACCTCGCGCATCAGGGTTCCGAAGAACGCCTCCACCCGATCGTAGTCATGCACGACGGTGGTGTGACAGCCGCAGTACCAGCACAGCCGTCGACAGAAGGGCACATGGACATAGGCCGAGATGGCCTGATCGGCGCGGGTGGCGGCCAACCAGGCCCGGGCTGCAGACTCGTCCGGTACTGGCTCGAACGAGACAGCCGTCGGATAGCTGGTATAGCGCGGCAAATTCCGCGCGGCGTGCGATCGCCAGGCCAGGGGCAGACAGGTGGACGACATGCGGGGGCTCGGCCTCCCGGGATCAAAGCACTGCATTCGCCGACCTAGCTGCCGTCCGTGTCTGGTGAAATCCGGGTGTTTCACCTACGGGGTGTTGCGGAGGCGACGATGACGGCAACCCCCCCGGACGCAGTAGAGGCACGGACCTTTCGGGACTGGATGCTGGCGGCCCGCCATGACCGACTGGGTGTCGCGACCGCGGTCGTGGCGACCGCTGTCTGCCTTGCCCTGCGCCTGGCCATGTCGCCACTGCTCGAGGACCGGCTTGGCTTCCTGTTCTTCATTCCGGCGATCATCGGGGCTGCGGCTTTTGGCGGTGCCGCTTCGGGCGTGCTCGCGACCCTTCTCGGCCTCGCCTGCGGTCTGTATGTCAGCGGCGGCGGCGGTGTCCTGAGTGTCGACGAACTGGTGGGCGCTTTGGTCTTTCTGGTGATCGGCGCAGCGATCACCGCCGGCGGGGAAGCCTTCCAGGTGATGCGGTCCCGGGCCGTGGAAGTGAATCGCGACCTGCTCGCCCGCGAGGCTCATCTGCAGTCGATCCTCGCCACCGTGCCCGACGCCATGGTGGTCATAACTGAACGCGGTGCCATGCAGTCCTTCAGCGTCGCCGCGGAACGCCTGTTCGGCTGGAAGGCCGACGAAGTGATCGGCCAGAATGTGAAGTTGCTAATGCCCGAATCCTATCGGGAACAGCATGACGGCTATCTCAACCGCTACCTGTCCACGGGCGAGCGGCGGATCATCGGCGTCGGCAGGGTGGTCGTCGGCGAACGTCGCGACGGCTCGACCTTTCCGATGGAACTGTCCGTCGGTGAGATGGTCTCGGGCGACCAGCGCTTCTTCACGGGCTTCATCCGCGACCTCAGCGAACGTCAGGATACGGAGCAGCGGCTCCAGGAACTTCAATCCGAACTGGTTCACATCTCACGCCTGACGGCCATGGGTGAGATGGCCTCGGCCCTGGCGCACGAACTCAACCAGCCGCTCTCGGCCATGGCCAACTATCTGAAGGGCTCCGCCCGCCTGCTCTCCGCTGACCCTGTTCCGCGTGAGCGATTGCTGGACGCCATCCAGAAGGCCGGCGACCAGGCGCTCAGGGCCGGCGACATCATCCGCCGCCTGCGGGACTTTGTTGCCCGCGGCGAGGCCGAACGTCGGGTCGAAAGCCTGCCCAAATTGATCGAGGAGGCCAGCGCCCTCGCCCTCGTCGGCGCCAAGGAACATGGCGTCCGCGTCCTGTTCCGTTTCTCGCCCGAGATCGACCTGGTACTCGCCGACAAGGTCCAGATTCAGCAGGTCGCCCTCAACCTTATCCGTAACGCCATGGAGGCCATGGAGGCGGGTGCAACGAAGATCCTCGAAATCCGGATTGATCCGGCCCCGGAGGAGCAGGCCCAGGTTACGGTGGCGGATACCGGAGCCGGCATCGGCCCCGAGATTGCCGGCCAGCTGTTCCAGCCCTTTTTCACAACCAAGAGGACCGGAATGGGTGTCGGCCTGTCGATATCACGCACCATCATCGAAGCGCACGGCGGACGGATCTGGATGGAAAAGAACCCCGGCGGCGGCACCCGATTCTGCTTTACGCTGCGCGCCGTAGGCGAGGAGGAACTCTGCGATGGCGAATGAGCCGGTCGTCCATGTTGTCGATGACGACCCCGCGATCCGGGATTCACTCGGCTTCCTGCTCGACACCGCAGGCCTGGCGTCACGGACCTATGAGTCCGCCGCCGCCCTGCTGGCCCGGGCGGGCGAACTGGAACCCGGGTGTATCGTCACCGACGTCCGCATGCCGGAGATGAACGGGCTCGAAATGGTCCGACGGCTGACCGAGATGGGGGTGCGCCAACCCGTGATCGTCATGACCGGCCATGCGGACGTGCCCCTGGCGATCGAAGCCGTCCGCGCCGGCGTAAAGGATTTCGTGGAGAAGCCCTTTGACGACGAGGCCTTGCTGACCTCGATCCGCTCGGCCGTCGCCGAACAGCTGGAGGCCTCGGTCCAGGCGGGCCAGGGTGCCGAGGTGCGCGACCGGCTTGCCAGCCTGTCGACGCGTGAGCGGCAGGTCCTGGAGGGGCTGGTCGCAGGCCACGCCAACAAGGTCATCGCCTATGACCTCGAGATCAGTCCCAGGACGGTGGAGGTCTATCGCGCCAACGTCATGACCAAGATGCAGGCCCGAAGCCTGTCGGAACTGGTTCGCATGGCGATCCTCGCCCCGCGGATCTGATCCCGGGAGTCCGGCCGTCCTGCCGCGCTCGGGGGTTTACCGGAGGTGACCTGGTCCGCCGTAGATGGGATTTGGACAGGATCGTCGCGAGGTCCATCCTGATGTTCGACTACCAGTCCGCATTCCAGACCGCTGTCGAGCAGGTCAAGGGCGAGGG
>CAZFQC010000005.1:42779-46566 GCA_964520795.1 uncultured Brevundimonas sp. | reverse complement strand
CCCCCCCACTCACTGACTGATATTGATCACCGCCGCCGCCGTCGTCGCGATCTGGAAGGCGATCTGGGTCAGGTCGCGGAACAGGATGATGCGGCGGTCGGAGAAGGAGGGGACGATGACGATCTCGTCGCCGGGGCGGGGCCGCTCATTGGCGCGGACGATGCGGGCCGAGCCGTCGGGGCGGCGCAGGGCGAAACGGCCGCGGTTGGCGTTTTCGGCGAAGCCGCCGGCGCGGTCGATATAGTCCCGGATCCTCAGGTCGCCGGCATGGACGAAGGCACCGGGGTTCAGCACCTCTCCGGCCACGATCACCACATCGGTGCGGCGCGGGAAGATGACCCGGTCGCCGTCTTCCAGCTGCAGGTCGTTGAACTGGTCGTCGATATAGACGGCCACCTTGCCGGCCGGCTGGGTCTGGCGGGCCAGGGCGACGAAACTGGCGATCTGGTCGGACTGCTGGGCCGCGGCCGTGGCACCCTCGGCCGAAGTGGTCGGCGTGGTCAGGGAGGCCCGCAGCAGGGTGTCGAGGGAGCGGTTCAGGGCCTCCTTCTGGCGCGCCGCGACCGAGCGGCGCTCGATATGGACATAGGTGGGCTCGACGTCGGTCTGGTCCAGCGGGACCCGGGCCAGCAGGTCTGACAGCCGGGCTCCGCGGGGCAGGACCATGATCGACGGCCCCATCAGGTCGCCGACCAGGCTGACCGAGACGGTCTGGGTGTAGATTTCCGAGCGCATCTCGACCCGGTCGCCCGCGCCCAGCCGGCTGGCGGCGAAGGCGGCGAGCGGGAAATATTCGCCCTGGGCGAGGCCGTCGCGGACCCGGGTCACGCCGACGCTGGTCACTGTGGCCGACGGACGGGCGAGGGTGAGCAGTTCGGCCCCGGTCAGCGAGGTCTGGCCGGCCGGTGCCTCGAAGGCATAGGCATTGCTGGCCTCGCCGGTCACGATGACCATCGCGCCGCGACGCGCGACATAGATCACGTCGCCGTTGCGGAAGTTGAAATTGGCCAGCCGGCCCTCGGTCATGAAGTCATAGAGGTCGTAGCTGGCCACGGTCTGGCCGTCGCGACGCACGCTGACCTGGCGGAAGCTGCCGCGCGTGGCGTCGATGCCGCCGGCCTGGTCGAGGAAATACAGGACGCTGTCGCCCGGGCTGCCGAGGTAGCGGCCGGGGCGGTTGACGTCGCCGGCGAGGAAGACGCCGATGCTGCCACCCTGGAGCACATCGACATAGACGCCGACGGAGTCGTTATAGACGCCGCGCAGGGCCTCGGTCAGGCGGGACTGCAGCTGCGAGGCCGGGGCATTGGCGACATTGACCGGGCCGATGCCCTGGATGAACAGGGCGCCCGAGGTGTCCACGGTCTGGACCGCATCGACATTGATGGCGCCATAGATGCGGACCGCGATCTGGTCGCCGGGCTGGATCAGATAGCTGGAGTCCTTGGTCGGCCGGGCGGCGGAGAAGGCGCCGCTGAACAGCTGGGTGCCATAGACCTGGGCCATGGCACCGTCGGCGGAGACGGCGCTGCTGCGCGCGAGATCGAGCGGCGCGGCGGGCGCCGGCGGGATGACCCCGGTCTGGGCGGGCGCGGCCAGGGGCGCGACGGTCTGGACGGACGGGCCGCCGGCCGGCATCGCGGCCTCCTCGGGGCGGGTCTGGGCCATGCCGGGCGAGCCTGTCAGGGACAGGACCAGGGCCGCAAGGGCGATCAGCAGGGTCGTTTTCATCTAGATTCCTCGATGATCGCGAATGGCGGCAAGGGTCAGGGACGCGAGGGCATAGCCGGCCATGGCGAAGACCATGGCGGTCAGGAACTCCAGCCAGCGACGCGGGCTGGTCGGCGTTTCGGGCAGGTTCGGGGTGACGATCCGGGCGACGAATTTCTCGCGCTGCTCGGCGGTGGCCCGCGCCTGGTCAAAGGCGGTCTCGGCGGCGGCCAGCTTCTTCTCGGCATTGGCGCGGATCAGCTGAAGCGTCTCATAGTTGGTCACCTCCTCGGCCAGGTTGGCGGAGGGTCCCTGCTGGTTCCGCAGGGAGGCGATCTCGGCATTGATCGCCGCCAGCCGGGCTCTCAGCTGACGCACCTGGGGGGCGTCGCCGCGGCTGTAGGTCAGGAGTGAGGCGATCTCGCCGCGCACCTCGGCGGCGGAAGCCTCGAGCTGGCCGATGCCACCGACGATCTGGGCACCACTGGCGGACGGGTCCAGATCGGCACCGGCACCGCGGAAATTGGCCACGGCCACCCGCGCATCGATCGCCTGTTTCTGGGCCAGTTCCAGTTCGCTGGTGGCGGAGCGCAGCGTGTCCTCGCGCATGTTGCGGGACAGTTCGTTCACGAACGCCTCGGTCAGCTCAAGGATCGATCCGGCCGTATCGCGGGCCGACTCCGGGGTGAACGACTTGACGACGACGATGACCGTGCTGGCTTCGCGGTCCAGTTTGACGATCACATGGCGGCGGTAGAACCGCTGATAGTCCTCGTCGGACGCCGAGGCGGGCAGGGTCTGGAAGGGATCCATGCGCGGCTGGGCGAACAACTCACGCAGCTGGTGGCGATCGTCGAGCGTCTCGGCCATCTCGGGCGAGCGGATATAGTCGGACACCGCCGTGATATCGCCCAGGCTGGTCGGCGCGCCGATCAGGCCGGCGAGGAAGCCGGTCGGTGCCACGACCTCGCGGCTGCGGATGGCGAACCGGGTCTCGGACACATACTGGGGCGTGGCGATGACGCCGTAATAGAGCCCCGCCAGAAGGGCGACCAGCAGCATATAGAGCAGGAAGGGCCGCTGTCCGATCCTCTGGCGCAGGGCCGGCCAGATGCCGTCGACGCGCGCATCCGCGCGCGACCGCAAGTGATACGGGACCGCCGATTGGGCTTCCGGGCCCCCGGGTTCTGCGGAAAGGGTCAAGCGTCGATTTCCTCAATGGCCCCGGTCAGGGCGTAGCTATAGCGCTTCACGGTCTTTGCGACATCGTCTGAAATTACGGGTTTCCGACCGCCGAGGATCAGCACCCGGTCGCACAGTCGAATGATGTCCTTCAGATTGTGGGACACAAGGATGATGTCCGACGTCTGCCGCCGCTGTTCAAGGGCGGTCGCGCATTTGGCGCGGAAGTCCTGGTCGCCGACCCCCAGGACCTCGTCGATCAGCATGCAGTCGAAATCAATGGCCATCGACAGCCCGAAGGCATAACGCGCCCGCATGCCGGCGGAATAACCCTCGAGCGGCCATTTCATGAAATCGCCGAGCCCGGAAAAGTCGCTGGTGAAATCCGTGACGTCGGCCGGGTCCCGACCATAGATGCGGGCACAGAACCGGGCGTTGGCGATACCGGACAGGGCGGGGTCGAAAACCCCGGCGAAGCCGATCGGCCAGGAAAGGCGCGAATAGCGGACGACCCGGCCCTTGTCCGGTACATCAGCCCCGGCGATGAGCCGCAGCAGGGTCGACTTGCCGGACCCGTTCGGGCCGATGACGCCCAGGTTGACGCCTCTCTCGAACTCCAGATCCAGGTCGCGGAACACAGCGTGCCGCTGACCCATCGTCGTATAGGACTTGGTGACCTGTTCGATGCGGGCGTGGGGTGCTGACATCATCAGTGCCTGATAAACCGGCGCGTGCCCCGTTCGAGCACCAGACCGAGCGCGGCCATGAAGAAGATGCAGGTTAGCACGTAGCCGGCGTCCGCAGACGGGGACACATAGGCGGGCCACCAGGCCTCGCGCATCAGTTCCAGCGCGTGGAAGATCGGGTTCCAGCTCATATAGGGCAGGACGGAGGT